>JBEBGG010000159.1:0-7854 GCA_040081555.1 Vicinamibacterales bacterium | reverse complement strand
GACACTGGCCGAGCAGCAGGTGGCGATCGACGTCGCCGCCGCCTACTATCGCCTCGTCGCTCAACGCGCGTTTGTCGACGTCACCCGCCAGAGCCTCGAGCGGGCGAGGAAGCTTCGCGATGCGTCAGAGGCGAAACTCGACGCCGGCCTCGTTTCGCAGCTTGACGTGCTGCGAGCGCAGCAACTGGTCTCGCAGGCCGAGATGCAATTCTTCGACGCGCAGTCAGCCACCGAAGATGCACGCGATCAGTTGCAGTTCCTGCTCGGGCGCACGATCGAGGCGGCCTTCGACGTCGATCGCGAGATTCCCAGGCCGGACCCCACACCCATCGACATCGACGCGGCCGTGTCTGCGGCGCGGAGAAACCGCCTGGACCTGAAGATCCGAGCCGACCGAAGCGCCGACAGCGAGCACCAGATCCGTTTTGCTCGCAACCAATTGCTGCCACAGGTCGACGTCAATCTCGCACTGACGCGCCGAGAGACGTCCAACACCTTCGCCAAGAGCTTCGGCGTCGACGGATATCAGTTCGCTACCTTCTTCACGATCGCCATGCCAGTCGATCGGACGGCCTCACTGGTCGAGTATCAGACGTCACTGCTCGAGCGGGACCGTCAGCGGCGCGACCTTACCACCTTCGAGCGCCAGATGGGTGACGATGTGAAGCGCACCGCGCGTGAGCAGGACCGTTCGCTGCGAACACTGGCCGCCGCCGATGCGAACGTTGACCTCGGGCGCCGGGAGGTTGATGTGGCGCAGTTGCGCTACGAGCGGGGACTCTCGAACAATCTGGATGTGGTGACGGCGGAGAGCAACCTGCTCATGGCCGAGACTCGGCGCATTCAGGCGCTGGCTGATTCGGCGATTGTGCGGCTTCGCCTGCGCGCCATGCTTGGCATCTTCAATCCGCGCACCGACGTGACGGGGGGCGCGACGCTGCCGGTCCAAATTGCGCGCGTGCCGCCATGGTGATGACATCCAGCCTGCCCGCTGCCAGACCGCGCATTCTCGCCGGGGCCGGGGTCCTCTTGCTCGTCATACTCGGCGGCGCAGTCTGGCGAAGCCGCTCGAGCGATGCGGCGCTGGTTGCCGTCGTGCGTCGGGGGTCGATGACCGCCCAGCTGGTGACCACCGGCACCCTCCGGCCGATCCGGTCCCTCACGTATCGTTCGCCGTTGCCTGGTCGCGAAGTCGAGATTCTTGATCTGGCTCCAGAAGGCACGCACATCAACGCGGGCGACCTACTCGTCCGGCTCGACGCGAGTGAGGCCGAGCGTGAACTCGATCGCGCGCGTCAGGAGCTGCGCCAGGCCCAGCTCGATCTCGAGGTGGTCAACAGCGAGCTCGAAGAAGCCCAGGCCGCCGTCACCTCGGCATCCGAAGGAGACGGTGCTCTGACACTGGCTGAGACGCGCACGCGTCTTGGGCTCGCCGAGCGGAAAGCGGCGAGGCTCCGACAGGAGTTCGACCAGTTGAAGCCACTCCTACAGAAAGGCTTCATCACTCGCGACGAGCTCGCCCGCACCGAGAGCGACCTCGAGCAGGCCGACGAAGAACTGACGCTGACGCGCAAGCGCGTCGAGGTGGCCGAGCAATTGACGCATCCGCGCGAACAGCGGCGCGCGGCGCTGCAGGCGGCGCAGAAGCAGGCACAGCGCGGTCGTGCCAGCGCACGGCTGCAGGAAACGGAAGTGCGCGTCACCCTTCTACAGCGTCTCGTCGAAGATTGCAGTCTCTACGCACGACGGGCCGGCCTGGTCGTGTATGAGGAGTACCTCAGCGTTAACCCACGACGCAAGGTGCGTATTGGTGACCGCGTGACCAGCAGCCAGGGTATCGTCACCATCCCAGAGGTGACCCGCATGATGGTGGATGCCTCGGTTGGCGAGGCCGAAGTCCATCGCGTCCAACCAGGACAGACCGCCACGATCCGCGTCGAGGCATTCGCAGGCCAGTCCTTCTCTGGGAAGGTAGTCCGCGTCGGCACGCTCGCCAGTTCGTCGGTGTACCGGGGTCTCGACGACCGGCGCTTCGACCTCGCGATTGATGTCGATCCCACAACGGCCGACCTGAGACCGGACATGACCGTTCGCGCCGACGTCAACGTCGGTGCGCGCACCGACGTGCTGCTCGTGCCGGTGAACGCCGTCTTCGAGCAACACGGTGTGTTTGTCGCGCATGTGCTCTCCGGCTCAAGGACCGAGACGCGGACGGTCGAACTTGGCGAATCCAACGATCGCGTCGTCGAAGTCCTCACCGGGCTCAGCGAGGGCGACCGCGTCCGCCTCGCCGCACCAGGAAGCCTCACGGCTCGCGGTGCCAGTCCATCAAGTGCAGGCACTCCCAATGCTCTTCAGCCACGCTGACGCGTCCGAGCTCGTCGGCATGGCGACCGAGGCGCTGAGCCGCTACAAGCTCAGAACGTCTCTGAGCGTGCTCGGCATCGTGCTGGGCGTCGCCGCAGTCATCGCCATGATGTCGGTCAGCGAAGGCGCGGCACGTGATGCCCTTTCGCAGGTCGAGGCCCTTGGGCTCGACAACCTCGTCGCGCGAAGCCGCGGGGGTACAAGCCAGGGCGGTCGTTGGCTCGGGCTGACGGTCCAGGACGTTGAGCAAGCGGCAGCGTTGATGCCGCACGTGCACGCGATCTCACCACTGCTCGAGCGCCCCAAGCGCATCACCTATGGAGACGTATCGCCGACGACGCGTGTCCTCGGCGTCCACGCCTCGTATCAGGCCATCCTCAGGCTGAACGTCGATCATGGGCGATTTCTCGCGGACACCGACGACCAGCATGCCGCGCGCACGTGCGTGCTTGGCGCTGGCCTGGCGCGCAGTCTCTTCGGTTATCGCGATCCTCTTGGCGACACCGTCCGCATCGGGGGCGACTACTACCGCGTCGTGGGCGTCCTGCGAGAACAGCGGGCGGACCCCAAGGGTGGCGCAGCGCTCGCGTGGCGCGACGTCAATCAGGCGGCGTTTGTCCCCTTCGCCGCATTGTCCGCACGACCGGAACATCTCGTCCCCTCACAACCCGTGGACGAGCTCTGGCTGCAATTGGACGACACCGAGCAGGTCGAAGCATTGGCCCAGATCCTCGACCACACATTGGCAACGACCAGCACGCACCCACGTTTCGAGATCGTCGTCCCGCGCGAATTACTCGCCCAGCGCTATCGCACCCAGCGCACGTTCAGCGTGGTTGTCGGCAGCGTTGCAGCGCTGGCGCTGCTGATTGGCGGTATTGGCATCATGAACATCATGCTCACGTCGGTGGTCGAGCGGACGCGCGAGATCGGCATCCGTCGGACTGCCGGCGCGACACGACGGGACGTGACCTTGCAGTTTCTCGTTGAGGCCCTAATGATGACCATTGGGGGCGGTGTGGTCGGCATGGTCCTTGGTGCGGCCACATCGTGGGCCATCGCCTCTTATGCAGATTGGAGCACTCACGTGTCCATGGCCGCGGTGGCACTTGGATTTGTCGTTTCGCTCGCCGTCGGGCTCGCCTTCGGACTGTACCCGGCGATGAAGGCCGCCGCACTTGAGCCGATCGATGCCATGCGGTACGAGTAGCACCGAGTCACGAACGTCGTGCAACCTGGCATGACGAGTCGGATGATGCGCCTGTGAAGAGCATGTGAGTCAACGACACCGGCTGGCGATGGAGGCTGGCTGTACAAAGAAACGCCCCGCGAGGTCGCGAGACCGTGCGGGGCGTTAGCTTACCGACTATTGACTGCCGACTCGCGCTCTACGAGCCGCCAGCCTTACGAGGCGTGGTCGACTTTCGAGTCGCGCCCTTGGCGGGCTTGGTGGCCGTCTTCTTGGCACCGCCGTCTGCGTCTTTCTTGCCACGCATCCGATCGGCGGCAGCCTTCAACCGCCCGCCGACACCCTTTGACTTGGCGGGTGTCGCGGCCTCAGCCTTCTTCGCTTCGGCCTCGGCCTCGGCGCGCGGGTTGAACTCGCTGCCAACCAGCTCGACCTGCGCAGTTTCCGCGCCGTCGCCTCTGCGGTAGCCGAGACGAAGCAAACGGGTATAGCCACCCGCGCGACCCTGAAAGCGTGGCGCCAGGGTATCGAACAGCTTGGTAACGACCGCACGGTCCTGCAGATCCTGCATGACCAGGCGACGCGCGTTGAGCGTCTTGATCGGGGTAGCGCCCTCGGCCAGACCGCGCTTGGCGACGGTGATGATCCGCTCGACGAATGGGCGGAGTTCCTTCGCTTTCGGCAACGTGGTCACGAGGTGCTCGTGGCGAAGCAGCGATGTGGCCTGATTCCTCAGCATCGCAATGCGATGCTCGGTGGTTCGGCCCAGTTTTCGATGTGCGACTCTATGTCTCATAACTGTTAGTCCTGCGAGCCGCCGTCGACGCGCATGCCGAGGCTGAGACCCATCGTGTGCAGGATTTCCTTGATCTCGTTCAGGCTCTTGCGGCCGAAGTTCTTGGTCTTGAGCATTTCGGCTTCGGTCTTCTGCACCAGTTCGCGAATCGTGCGGATGTTCGCGTTCTTGAGGCAGTTGTAGGAGCGCACTGACAGCTCCAGTTCCTCGACCGACTTGTCCAGATTCTCGTTGCCGACCCCGCTGCGCGGCACGTCACCGGACGCCTCACCGCTCATCGGCTCGACGCCGTCCTCGAGGTTTATGAAGATGTTCAGATGATCCCGAATCAGCTTCGCGGACAGCGAGACCGCGTCTCGCGCGCTGATGGAGCCGTTGGTCCAGACGTCGACCGTGAGCTTGTCATAGTCTGTCGTCTGACCGAGGCGCGCCGCTTCGACCAGGTAGTTGACCTTCTTGATGGGCGAATGCACCGAGTCAATCGGGATCCAGCCGATGCCGAGGTCCTCGTCGAAGTTCTTGTCCGCCGAGACATAGCCGCGACCGCGCCGCATGCGCATTTCCATGTGGAGCTTGCCATGGTCGGACACCGTCGCGATGTGGGCGTCCGGCTCGAGGATCTCGACGTCGCCGTCGGTCTGGATGTCCCTGGCACGCACTTCGCCCGGCTTGTCGACGCGGATCACCAACGTCTTCACCTGGTCGGTGTGCAGCTTGAAGGGGATCTGCTTGAGATTGAGGATGATGTCGGTCGCGTCCTCGACAACGCCCGGGATCGGTGAGAACTCGTGCATCACGCCATCGATCTTTACGGCCGTAATGGCCGCGCCTTCAATCGACGACAGCAGGACCCGCCTCAGCGCATTGCCAACGGTGGTGCCGAAACCACGCTCGAACGGCTGTGCGTAGAATCGCCCAAAACGATCGGTGAACGTCTCCCGTTCGAACTCAAGGCGCTTGGGGCGCTGAAAACCTTTCCAAAGCATCGATACAACCTTTCGCTAACGGGCCCACAGAAGGGCCTCCAGACCTGCAAGTGACCGCCAGCCTCCCGCCGCAGGTCTGTGTAAGGCTGCGGGCTGACGGGTGCGAACAGACTCTGACCGCTCGGCGCCGGCGCTTGGCCAGAGCCTTGAGGCCAAAGCCTGAAGCCTATTTCGAATACAGTTCGACGATGAGCTGCTCCTGCACAGGCAGGTTGATCTGTTCACGCGTCGGCAGCGAGACCACGCGTCCACTGATCGACGTCGAGTCGAATGACAACCACGCCGGGATGCCTCGGCCCTTCACTTCTTCAACCGCGTGCTCGATGGTCGGGTTCTTCTGGCTTCGGGCGAGCACCGTGATGGCGTCGCCTTCCTTCAGCGAGTAGGACGGAATATCCACCTTCTTGCCGTTGATCAGGAAGTGACCATGCCGCACCAACTGCCGGGCCTGGGGACGGGAGGTCGACAGACCGATGCGGTAGATCACGTTGTCCAGACGACGTTCGAGAAGCTGCAAGAGCGTCTCACCGGTAATGCCGCGGGTCCGCTCGGCTGCTTCAAAGTAACGGCGGAACTGATCTTCGAGGACGCCGTAGGTGCGCTTCACCTTTTGCTTCTCGCGAAGCTGTAGGCCGTAGCCGGCAATCTTTGACTTGCGGGTCTTGCCGTGCTGTCCTGGCACGAAGTTGCGCTTCTCAATCGCGCACTTCTCTGTATAGCAGCGCTCACCCTTGAGGAAGAGCTTCATCCCTTCCCGACGGCAGAGACGGCAGACCGGTCCAATATAGCGAGCCATTTACACTCTCCTCCGCTTCGGGGGACGACATCCGTTGTGGGGGATGGGCGTCACGTCGCGGATTGATTTCACTTCAAGTCCAACGGTCTGCAGGGCGCGAATCGCGGACTCACGACCGGAGCCTGGTCCCTTCACGCGCACGTCAAGAGAGCGCATGCCGACGGTCTTGGCGCCGTTGCCGGCATTGAGCGCGGCCTGGGTCGCCGCATAGGGCGTTCCCTTGCGCGAACCCTTGAAGCCGATGCCCCCCGCGCTGGACCAGGACACGACATTGCCTTCGGTGTCCGTGATCGTCACGGTCGTGTTGTTGAACGACGCATGGATATGCGCCAGCCCATGATGGACGATGCGCTTTTCACCGCGCTTCTTGAAAACCTTCTTGCGCTTCCCGGCCGGACCGTCTTTCTTGTCTGGTGTGGCGCCGTCTGGTGCTGCTTCTGTCTTTGCCATAAATTAGACCGTCTTCTTCTTCGCAATCGCGCCCTTGCGCGGTCCCTTGCGGGTGCGCGCGTTGGTCCGGGTGCGCTGTCCGTGCACCGGCAGGTTGCGGCGGTGGCGCATGCCGCGGTAGCAGCCGATTTCCATCAGCCGCTTGATGTTCATGGAAATCTCCTTCCGGAGATCGCCCTCGACGCCGCCCTGCTCTTCAATCACGCGGCTGATCTTCCGGACATCGTCTTCCGACAGATCCTTGATGCGGATGTCACCGCTGACCCCGGCTTCTGTCAGGATCTTGTTCGACCGGACGCGGCCGATACCGTAGATGTAGGTGAGTCCGATTTCAACGCGCTTGGTGCGCGGAAGATCAACGCCTGAAATACGTGCCATAAGTCAGTTCCTATCCCTGCCGCTGTTTGTGCTTCTGGTTGGAGCAGATGATGCGCACCACTCCCTGACGCCGAACCACCTTGCACTTGTCGCAAATCCGCTTCACTGATGCTCGAACCTTCATAACCGGGACCTCAACTCGTCACCTTCGCCGTGATGCGTCCACGGCCACGATCGACGGGTGACAACTCCACCCTGACCCGATCACCCACCAGCAGCCGGACGAAGTTCTTATCGATCCGATCCGCCACGTGGGCCGTCACCACCTGCCCTTCGTCGAGCCGCACGCGATACAACGCGCTTGGCAACTGCTCGACGACCACTCCAACAATCTCCGCCATGGCCACCCGAACCTGCGATGGCTCGACCGCGCTTGCCACTGCGGTCCGCCGACCCTACTTGCGGGAGGCGACCAGCACCTCTCGCGCCGTCAGAATCCAGGCGCCATCGGCGGTCACTGCCACCGTGTGCTCGAAGTGCGCCGACAGACTCTTGTCGCGGGTAACCGCCGTCCAGCCGTCTGACAACACCTTTACCGCCGGCGTGCCAGCGTTCACCATCGGTTCGATGGCCAGAACCATGCCCTCGGCCAACCTCGGCCCACGGCCCGGTTCGCCGTAGTTCGGTATCTGCGGATCTTCGTGCATCCGCTCACCAATCCCGTGCCCGACAAAATCGCGTACGACTGAAAACCCAAAGGCCTCGACGTGCTGTTGCACAGCATGGCCGATGTCCGACACCCGGCCGCCGGGTCTCACCACGTCGATCGCCTTGTAGAGCGACTCCTCGGTGACGCGCAGCAGCGTGGCCGCCTCTTTCGAAATCGTACCGACCGGCAATGTCACGGCGCTGTCGCCGAAATAGCCATTGAGCGACGCGCCAACGTCAATCG
>JBEBGG010000158.1:0-7893 GCA_040081555.1 Vicinamibacterales bacterium | reverse complement strand
GCCAGAGACTTGGCCAGCGCTTCGGCTTTCACGACGAGGGACTCCATGCGCTTTCGGCTTGCTTCAGGATCAAGGTCGCTCGAGGCGAACGCTGCTGGGTACTTGGCCACCACCGCGTTGAGCGCCGCGGTGAAACGCTGATCGAACTGCCGTGCCGTATCGGGTTCGACGCCTCGTCCACCCACTTCCGTCAGCCAGCGGCCACGCAGACCACGGACCGTGGCGAGCAGCTCCGCCGGCGCTTCGTCGGTGGAGAGCAGGCCTTCCATTTCAGCGCAGAGCGCTTCACGCGCGGCGACGCGGTCCGCGCGCGCCATGTCGTGACGCCTCGCATAGCGCTCAAAGAACGTGTCGCAGGCTCCGCGGAAGCGCTGCCAGAGCGCCTCAGAGCGCGTCTTCTTGACCGCGCCAATCGTCTTCCACTCAGCCTGCAGCTTCTTGATCTCGGCGGCGGCTGGATCCCAGTCGGTGGATTGCGCCAGTGCCTCGGCGCGGACGCACAACGCTTCCTTCCTGGCGAGGTTTTCGGCCCATCCGGCCTTGCGCGACGTCAAGTCCTCGTGTCGTCTGGTGAAGAAACGATCACACGCAATGCGGAAGCGATCCCAGATCGCCTTTTCCTTGCCGCGCGAGACCGGGCCGATTTCCTTCCACGCCGTCTGGAGCGCCTTGATCTCGTCTGCCGTCTGAATCCACTGCGTGGAGTCCGCCAGTGACTCGGCCTTTTCGCAGAGCGCAACCTTCTTCGCGAGATTCTCGGTGCGTTGCGCGTGCTGCGCAGCAAAGAACGCTTCGCAGCGCGCCCAGACTTCGTCGTGGGCCGTCTTGAAGCGGCGCCAGAGCGCGTCCGCCTGCGCGCGAGGCACGTCCGCCGCCGCGCGCCACCGCTCCTGCAGCTCGCGCACCTCGCGAGCCACCGCCTCCAGATCCTCGGCGACCTTCAGCGCTTCCATGCGCGTGCACAGCTGCTCCTGGAGCGAGACATTCGCGAATCGTTTCCAGTCCTGCGCTTCGCGCAGTTCAACGCTTTTCGGCGTCAGCGCCTCGAGCACAGCCTTGACGCGCGCACTGACCACCTCGAAGTCCTGCTTCGATGGAAGCGCCGGCATGGACGACTGCAGTCCGCGCACGTCGCGCATCGCGCGATCGACCGCCTTCAGGGTGAGGTCGTCCTTGCCGATGAGCGGCTCGACGCGACCAAGCACCTGGTTGACGCGAACCAGAGCATCTCTGCGCGCCTTGGCATCTGCCTCGTGCGCTTCGTGTTCGCGCGAGACCATCTGCGCATCAGCAGCGAGGAACGTGGCCGACACCGCTTCATCGACCGTCAAGGCCTCAGACAGCGTGCGCCACTCGCGACGCAATACCTGCAGCTGTCTGCGTGCAACGGCGAGGTCTGGCTCCGCCGCCGCGACCGTCGCCTCGGCAGCCACGGCGGCGAGACGCTCCTGCCGCTTGGCGATCGCAGCCTCGGCAGCAACACGCGCCGCCTCGGCCGCAGCGATCAACTCGGGATCGGTCAACGCAATCGCCGGCGTCTCCTCCTCGGCTGCCACAACGGCCGCCAGCGGGTCGCCGTGTGGTGGCGACGCCAACTCGGACAACGGTTCGACGACGGCCGGTTCGGCGGCAATCGCGGCCATGGCGGCAGCGGCCACGTCCGCGGCAACGCGAGCGGCCTGCGCCTCGGCGTCTCGCACAAGTGCACGGGCCCGTTTTACGGCGCTCTTGTTCCGACCGCGCGCGATGATCTGATCGAGATCGGTCCGCTCCGACAGGAAATCGACCGCAGCGACCGTGGTGTCCTTGAAATCGCCATTCAGGGCCACGCCAAGCAGCTCGCTGCGATCGTTTTGGTCCCGCAGCATTTCGAACGCACGACGCCGGGCCAGCTCCGCCACCGCATGCCGCGCGACAGCGCCGAGCATGTGCGCGTCAGAGACGCGGCCCAGAGCCCGTAAGGCCACCGTATCCCGCACGGCGGTCCTCGCCAGGTGCGCCAAGGCCCGAGGGTCAGTTGTGAGATCGACCGCCTCGAGGCTCTCCGTTTCTCCCAGCTCCTCGAACGATTCGAGCGCGATATCGCGCAGCATGGTCGCCGCCTGCGCCCGCACGGACTCGTCGCGATCGTCTCTGGCAATGGCCGCCAAGTCGGCCGGAGCCATCAGCTTGGCGACCGCCGCCTTCCGCACGCGGGGGTCGTCGTCCTCCCGCGCAATTGCGGCAATGGTCGCCCGTTCGGCGAGCGGAACCTCGTCGACAAACGCAAGGCGTACCAAAGGATCCGAGTGCTTGTCTCTAGCCTGGGTGCGGAACCGATCGAGCAGGGTCATGAATACTCCAGCCTGACCCGCAGGTCAGCTTGTGAGGACGGACACGCGAGGTCCGTACGAAGTGAAAGAGATTGTCAGGTTGTTTCTATAGTTGCCAGCTGTCGCCACTGCCGAAGCACTTGCTCGATATCCGTGCCGCTCGTGCTAACCCGAACGGCCGTGTCCATCTGTATCACACGGCCATCGGGACCGATATAGAACGTCCATCGCGACGGCAACCCGCTCGGGCCCAGAACGCCGTAGGCGCGCGCCGTGGCCCCGGACGGGTCACTGAGAATCGGAAAATCGAGCCCCAACGCCGCCGCAAACTGCCGATTCGTCTCCGGTGTGTCCATATTTGCGCCAAACACAGCCGCGCCGAGATCGCGCAAACGCCCGGCCTGTGCACCGATCGACTCGCACTGGAGGGTGCAGCCGGAAGTGAACGCCTTGGGAAACCACGCGAGCACCACGCACTGGCTCTTGCGAACATCGACAAGCCGATAGGTCCGGCCATCGGACGCCTGCAGCGCGAACTCAGGCGCGAGTTCACCGGGGGCCAAGCGTCGACGCGACGACTGGCCGCGGCGGCGAGCCACCCGGACCAACACCCCAGCCGCCGTCGTGGCTGAGGTAAGCGCCACCCGCATCCGCGTCGAAAATCGCACCGAAACTTCCTAGCCCCGTGTCATTCTAGGGACTGGACTGCAGTTTTCTTCGTCCACGCCCCAACTAATATTTCCGACAGCGACCGATAAGTCCAAAAATGCGGATCCATGTAGCCCTGTACGCACTCGCACTCTTTCTGGTTGGCAGCGCCTGCAAGGGCGCGGGCGACGCCAGCCCTACCAGTCCAACGACGCCAAGTGGCCCGCCTGCAGCAGGTTCGACGATTGTTTACACCGTGGTTGGTGCCAGCGACGCGATCGGGTACGGCTCGACCAAGGTCTGTGCTCCGTTTGAGGACTGCGACGGCACTGGATATCCGTGGGTTGCCGCCCGGCAGCTCCGGAGCCAGGGTTTCACGATCGACATGACACCGCTGGGCATTCCGTCTGCCGTGATCAGCCCGTCGTTCCTGACGCTGGCCAGCCAATGGGGCATTGGCGGGATTGTCGGCACGCTCTCGGAATCCGAAGCCCCGTTTGTGCGTCGTGATTCGACCATTGTGACGGTCTTTACCGGCGGGAACGACGTCAACGTCATTACCGGCGCACTCGCCAACGACGCAGGTAGCGCCAATCCCAATGCGTTCATCGATCAACAGGTGGCGCTCTTTGCCACTGAGTTTTCGGCCCTGCTGAGTACCATTCGCGGTCGCGCCCCTGGCGCCCGCATCGTCGTCTTGAATCTGCCGAACATGTCGAAGGTGCCATACCGCGTCAACAGCCAAGCGCTACTCAAGAGCTGGGCGCACCGTGCGTCAGTTGGCATCACGGCGGCCATCAACTCAACGCCGAATGTTCGCGTCGTCGACCTGATGTGCGATCCGCGCTTCTATGTGGCGTCAACGTTTTCGGCCGACGGCTTCCATCCAAGCGACGCTGGCTACGCGATCATGGGCGCCGAAATCGTGAAGGCCATCACCCAGGCGTCGTACCCGGCGCCACAGAGTAGTTGCGCGCAGATGAACTAGGAGCCGGAGCCGTTGGAACGGTTCAATGAGGGTCCCGGGTTCGAGCGCCATGGGACAATTTGAAGCGCCGAATGTCCTTTGACGAGCTTCTGACTCGCGTATCGACCGGACTCGCTCGCCCCCTGCCTGGCGCCAACGCACACGCGCGCATGGCACCGCGCGTGAAACGCGAATGGCCCCCAGGCTTCAACCTCGCCCACGTGCGTCACGCGGCGTCGTTGCTGTTACTCGCGCCACACGGGAATTCCGCCAAGGTCATCCTGACCGTGCGAGCACATGCGCTTGAGCGCCATGGTGGCCAGGTCTCGATGCCAGGGGGCGTCATCGAGCCCGATGAATCATTTGCCGACGCGGCGGTGCGCGAGGCGCACGAAGAGATTGGACTCGATCCCGCCATCGTCCAGGTACTTGGCGCACTCACGCCGATCGACATTATGGTCAGCGGCTTCAGGATGCACCCGATCGTGGCCAGCGTCGCGGCGCTGCCAACGTTGCGTCCTGACCCTCGTGAGGTTGCGCGCATTCTCGAAGTTCCACTCGACGACCTCCGCGATCAATCGCGTGTCGTGTGGGGGACACGGCAGCGCGAAGGGCGCGGTGTGGAGTTCCCGGCCTTCCCGTTTGATGGCGCCGAAATCTGGGGCGCAACGGCGATGGCGCTGGCTGAGTTTATGGCGCTGCTCGATTAGGACTTAAAATCGAGCGTCTTGGCGAAAACAACAGACCCATCCGACCTCTCGCTCTTCGATCAGATTGACAACAGCGACCCACCGCCTCCTCCGGCCCGCAGCGCCACCCCGGTGCCTCCCGGCGGCTACGAAGACGTCGCACTGCACGAAGCCGCGCAGGCGCGTTACCTCAACTACGCGCTGTCTGTCATCACCTCGCGCGCCCTGCCCGACGTCCGCGACGGGTTGAAACCGGTGCAACGCCGCATCCTCTTCACGATGTGGCAGCGAAACCTGACCGCCGAAGCGAAGCTCAGAAAATGCGCCACGGTGGTTGGCGACGTGATGGGCAACTATCACCCGCATGGCGATTCGGCGCTGTACGAAACGCTGGTCCGCATGGCGCAGCCCTTCTCGCTGCGCTATCCGCTCATCGATGGCTCCGGCAACTTCGGCTCGCTCGACGGCGACAACGCCGCGGCCATGCGCTACACGGAGTGCCGGCTGGCCCGATTCAGCGACGAGATTCTCGGCGAACTCGAACAGGGTACGGTGCCGTTCCGCCCCAACTACGACGGCACCAAGACCGAACCGATCGTGCTGCCGGCGCGCGTCCCCAACCTGCTCGTCAATGGCACCACCGGAATCGCGGTCGGCATGGCGACCAACATCCCGCCGCACAACCTGAACGAGATCTGCACCGCGCTCATCAAACTGCTCGACAAGCTGATGGTGAACGAAGACATCACCAGCGCGCAGCTGGCCCGTTACGTCAAAGGTCCGGACTTCCCAACCGGCGGTCAGATCCTGAATTCGCCAGACGAGCTGAAGGAGATCTACCGGACCGGCTCGGGCTCGATCCGTCTGCGTGGCACGTGGGACATGGGCCCGGAGACGCGGACCACGAAGACGATCTACATCGACAGCATTCCCTACACGGTCAACAAGTCGCAGCTCGTCGAGCGCATCGCCGATGTCGTGCTCAGCCGCAAGCTGCCGCAACTGCTGGACGTGAAAGACCTGTCAACGGAAGACGTGCGCGTGGCGATCGAACTGAAGAAGGACGCCGACGAGAAGATGATCATGGCGTACCTCTTCAAGCACACGCCGCTGCAGATCAACTTCGCCGTCAACATGACCTGCCTGGTGCCTGACGATGAGGACTCGGAGATCTGCCGGCCGGCGCGGCTCGAACTGAGACAGATTCTGTGGCACTTCCTGCACTTCAGACTGGAAGTGGTCACCAAGCGGCTCGAGCACGAACTGGCCGCGCTCTCGAAGCGCATCCACCTGCTCGAAGGCTTCGAGAAGGTCTTCAATGCGCTCGACGAGATCATCGTCATCATCCGCAAGTCCGACGGCAAAGCGGACGCCGCGCAGAAGATCATGGCGCGCTTCGGCCTCGATGCCGAGCAGACTGACGCCATCCTCGAACTGAAGATCTACCGATTGGCCCGGCTCGAGATCCAGATCATCCGTACCGAGCTCGCCGACAAACGCGCCCGAGCCACGCAGATTGGCGCGCTGCTCGAGGACGAGCAGAGCCGCTGGACGCTGGTCCGCTCCGAACTCGAAGAGGTGCAGAAGAAGTACGGCGACAAGCGGCGCACGCAGATCACCAGCGATTCAGAGGAGCAGGAATATTCGGCCGACGACTTCATTGTCGAGGAAGACAACGTCGTCATCGTCTCGCGCGATGGCTGGGTGAAACGTCAGAAGGAAGTGAAGGACCTCACCACCACACGCCTGCGTGAGGGCGACTCGGTGCTGGCCGCGCTGGCTGGCAGCACACGCGCCACCTGTGTCTTCTTCACGAACTTCGGCGCCGCCTACACCGCGCGGATCATCGACGTGCCCGCGTCCACCGGCTATGGCGAACCGATTCAGCGGCTGTTCAAATTGAAGGATGGCGAGAAGGTGGTGGCGGCGTTGAGCCTGGACCCGCGGGTGGTGGGCAACATCGCGCCGCCGGCGCCGAGAAAAGGCGCCAGTGCGGATGATCCGCTCATTCCACCCGTGCACGCCGTTGCGGTGACCAGCGACGGTTACGCGCTGCGCTTCGGGCTCGATGGATTCGTAGAGGCGAGCACGCGGTCGGGCCGCCGCTTCGCGAGGCCGGCGGAAGGCGCGGAAGTGGTTGGCGTGGCGAAGGTGAGCGGCGACGAAACCCTCATCGCCGCGACGGCAGAAGCGCGTGGCTTGCTCTGCAAGGCCGACGAGATCAACTTCCTCTCCGGCCCAGGCAAGGGTGTCATCCTGATCAAGCTTTCCGACGACGACAAGGTGCTCGGCTTCATCGCCTCCACCGGCGACCGCGACCTGATGACGGTGGAGACGACGCGCGGGGCGGAACAGACCATCAGCACCGGGAAGTACGAAGTGACCGGGCGCGGCGGCAAGGGACGCGAGCTGCTCCAGCGCGGCGGGTTTGCCCGCATTCTCTGGCCGCCGCCAGACGCGCCGCAGTCGTTCACGTAGATCGGGCCGCTGGTGCAGTGGCCCCTTTTGGCCCCCTGGCGTCCGTTGGCACTTTAATTTCTTGAGCCAGAGCCTGGAGCCGAGTAAGATGACGCAGCCTCGGTGAACGGCCGGGTGTGCGGCGACTGCGTTTCAAGACTGGCTGGTCCAGGCTGTCGTCGGCCCCAAGGGTCTGCAGCATCACGCTGCTTCTCACGAGTGCCACAAACCCTATCGTAAGGAACTGCTTTGTCACACCAGGAACGAGTCAATATCGCGGTCTTTATCGACTTCGACAACATCGAAATCGGCGTCCGCACGACCCTCGGCGAGCATTTTGACGTCGGCGTCGTTCTCGAGGCACTCAAGGAGCGCGGTGAGGTCGTCACCAAGATCGCCTACGCAGACTGGACGCGCGCCGGCGAATACAGCCGCCACCTCACGCAGCACGCCATCCGTCTCGTCCAGCGCAACCTGACGCCCGGCGGCGACAAGAACGGCGCCGACATCAACCTGGCGCTCGACGCGCTGGAGATGGCGTTCACCCACACCCACATCAACGCCTACGTCATCGTCGGTGGCGATAGCGACTTCCTGTCGCTGGTGGAAAAGCTGAAGCAGTACAACAAGAAGGTCTTCGTCATCGGTGGACGGCAGTTCACGAGCGTCATCCTTCAGAAGAACTGCCACGAGTTCATCGCCTACGAAAACCTGACGCGCAAGCCGGCGCCACCGCGCAGCGGCGGCCGTCCGCCCGCACCGCTCGCGTCGGCACCGATTTCAGGAGCGGTTGCCCTCGTCCGCCGGGCCATCAAGATCC
>JBEBGG010000157.1:0-7918 GCA_040081555.1 Vicinamibacterales bacterium | reverse complement strand
ACGCACGGCTCTGATTGCAGCGACGACCTCCAGTAGCTGATCGATCCGTTTTCGGGGGATGGTCGTTCCGACGTGGAGCAGCTCCAGCGCATCAGATCGGGCACCGAGAAGTCTATCGACCGCTGCATCGGCTGCGGGGTCCGCCCATGCTGAGAACGCCTCGTCCACCCCGTTGTGCACGACCGCGAGCCTCTCCTCACCCACCAGCTCAAAGCGCCGCACATCGTCGTAGGTGGCTCTCGAATCGCACAGCACGAAGGCGGCCTTCTGCATGCCGGAGAGCACTCGCCGAGTGATGGTCTTTGGCAGACGCGACCGGATGATTCTCGGCTGCAACACCGGCATGAAGGCATCAATGTCGTGGCACGTCACGACCGTGCGCGCTGCCGGTAGCACATGCACGAGGTGAGCGTAGCTGTGATCGATCACATGAAAGACATCGAACGCGTCTGCGTACTGCCGGAGCCAGGCGGGATAGTCCCAAAATCGATTCAGATATCGACCAATGCGCCGCCCCCTTGTCGCTAGTGTTGGTCGCAGCATCTCGACGTGGACGTTCGCTGCGGAAGCGAGTTGGTGCAGCTGCGCCATCAGCGAGTTGGCCACCAGGTCCATGCTCGGCCACTGTTCTTCGAGCAGGTCTGCGACGATGGCAATACGTGTCACGACGGTCAGGTCCTCAGATCGACTTTCGGCCAAACAGCGTCAGCCCGGCCCCCACCAGCGTGAGGGGCAGCCCTCGTAGGGCAAAGTGTCCGAAACCAACGGCCCTGAGTATCATCCCGGCCGTGGTGTGCTTCTCGAGCCATCCGCGTGGCTCGCCCAGATCTGCGGCGTATGTCCGAGCTTCGAAGACGTATGGCGATAGTTCTTGCAAGAGCTGACGATGCCAGCCAAAGAAGCCATGGCCGGCCCAGTAGGGGTGGTCTCCGAGCCACAACCATGGCTTGCCAGCGGTGGCATGGAGGAACGTCGGCTTCTTCGAGAAGAGTCCACCGGCGCGTTCAGCGATTGAATAGCCCAAGGCTCCGCCACAATGGATGATCTCGCGGCCTGTCGCAATCAGTCGGATGGGAAGTGACGCGAATTCCGCAGAGCCGACCAGCGCGTTGAGCAGATCCTGATCCCCCATCAGATGAAGGGGACGTTGCTCTAAGGGCAGTTGTTGTGCCGCAAGGTAGGCCGGGTCGGACAGCAGGGCCAGCCAACGATCCAGAAGCTGTGCATGGTGCCGAGTCACTCGCACGACGGACGAATTAATGGTCGCCGGCAGTTCCCGCCCTGACGGCAAGCCCCAGCCAGTCGTACGGAATTGGGTCCCTTGGTATCGCTGGCTGCTCGGCTCTTGCGCCACCGCAAGTGTCTCGACAGCGAGCTGGGAGAAAAGCGCGCGGCAGTCGCGGGTGATCACCAGGTCGGAGTCCAACCACACGGCTTCGTCGTATCCAGCCTCCAACAAGGGCCGCAGCGCCTGCGGCTTGCAGTTCCAACTGGTGGCCCCCGTTGGTCTATCGGAGATGTGGGTGACGGCGGGAAATCGAGCCACCCACTGAGCAAACTCCGGGTCCTCTGGGCGATACACGTACACCGGCGCACCAGGACAGTGCCGCGCAAGGCTCAGGATGGCCAGCCGGAGTCCCGTGCCGCAGTCGGCACGGTCCTCGGCAAGACAGAAGGCGATTCCGGATTTCACTTCAAACCCGCTTCCATCAGTACTGGCAACAGCTGTGCGATGTGGTGGTCGATCGAATAGTCAACGATGCCGGCCGTACGGATGTGAATCGCGCGGTGAATCTCAGGCGACAGGCAACGTTCAATGGCGGCCGCGAGGCCCGCTGCCGTCGGTGGCGACGCGGGTGCAAGCGCACCATTTCGTCCGTCCTCGAGCCACTCGGGAATGCCGCCGACCTTGAAGGCGGCGACAGGCACGCCGTGTCGAGCTGCTTCAATACCAACCAGTCCGAATGGTTCCGGCCAGACACTCGGGACCGCGAGGACGTCTGTCGTCTCGAGCACGGCCTGGCATTGCACAGGGGACGCCCAGCCGAGGAAGAGGATCTCGGTGTCGGCAAGCTGGGGCCCGATAGTGGCTGCGAGTTGCTGACAGCGCGCCAGGTCGGGACCGTCCCCAGCCACGGTGAGCATGAGCCGCCCGCCCACGGCCTTGCGTATAAGCGGCAACGCTTCGACAAGAAGATCAAGCCCCTTCAGGCGATCGACGCGTCCGATAAATGCGATCCGCGTGACCGAGGTGTGCCCCGCCGGGGCATTCTCATTCGTGCGATGCGACCGCGGTACGCGCTCCATCGGATCTACGGCCGGAAGACGTGTGACCCTTCGCTGATCGAAGCCGTGGTTGAGATACTCACGGCGCATGTGCTCCGAGAATGTCACGAGCGATGCGTACTGCTTCAGTAGCTCGAGACGGGCAGTCTGACGACGATACTCCGAGAGCATGGTGATCGGGCTGCGTCCGCCGCAGCGTCGAGGAAAGTAGTGCACCAGGCATGTCGGCCCAAACACTCTTGTGCAGGGTTGCGCCACCGGCAGCGTGGTGGTCTTTGTTCCGCTGATACACGTGCCGTGGTAACCGTGGACGAAGAACACGCCCGGCGCCATTGCGAGTAGCGCCCGCTCGTGTTCAGGGCGATCCAGCCGATGCACGAACAGCACGTCAGGTCTCCATGCGCGCAGCCGTTCGAGTGCGGTTGTTGAACCGCCGTCGGAGAGGCTTGCCCGTGGTCCGTCTGTTGCGCCGGGGATCGGTTCCCGATTCGTCGGCTCGTCCAGTTCGTGCCAGAAGAACACTTCGTGGCCATGACTTCGAAGCGCCGGAATCAGCAGCCCAAGGTACGCTTCGACACCGCCGGCGCGCCGCGCAGTCCAGTTGGCCACCGCGATTCTCATCGCCAGGCGCTCATGCCGCTTCTCGCTTCCGGTCCCTGCTGACACCGTAGTGCTCGAGACAGCGCGCCACCACCGCCGGCCAGCTAAATCGCTCGTTGACATCCTGGCGAGCGGCCTCTCCCATCTGACGGGCCGAGCCCGGGGCAGCGGCCAGCTCCAGCAACGCGTGGCGCAGGGCATCGGTGTCGTTAGGCGGCACAATCAACCCTGTCACGCGGTGCTGAATGATCTCCGGGAGGCTGGCGACGTCGGTGCCAATTGCCGGCGCGCCACAGGCCATGCCCTCGAGCAGTGTTTGTCCGAGCAGTTCAGGAACGGTGGTGTGCCCGCCGTACATGTCGTCGTAGACGCTCGGCAGCACAATGCATGTAGCTTCCTGATACGCGCGCACCAACTCATCGTCGCTACCGCCGTGGATGAAGGTCACGGCCTTGCCGCCACTGATCGCTCGAAGATCGCGGAGATAGCGCTGGTCGTAGGCCGGGCCAAAGATCGTGGCCGGCATGTCATCAGGCAGCGCTCGCAGCAGAACATCAACCCCCTTGTGCGGGAGCAATCGCCCGACAAAGAGCACATGATCACGTTCAGCGGCTGCTGGCGAGAACCTGTGGCCGTCAACACCGCCCCAGATGACGTGGGCAGAGGCGCTGGTGTCGTGCCCCGAGATGTGCCGACTGTAGTTGCTAATGTGCAGGTGTCCGTTGAAGAGCCGATCGGTCGAGACATACGAGGAGATGTCCCATCCGCCGCCACCGAGGTCGGTGGCAAACGCCTTCCGGCCTGTCAGCCTCGCAAGAAGCGCTGAGGTGCTGCCGGCGACGGTGTGGTTCTGATGGCAGTGCACGATATCCGCCCTCAGCACTTCGCCAAGCAGAGCCGGCGCGAACGGATTCAAACGCTGCCCGCGTACATGCCACGCGTTGCCGATCACCCGAATGTCGAGTGCGCCGATCCGTTCCGTGCGTTCGCGAGCGCCAAAGGTGACCAGCCGCGTGGGCACCTCTTTGGCCATGTGACGCGCCAGCTCCAGTGCGTAGCGTTCCGCCCCACCAGTGATGCCGTCATCGTCGCCGAAAAGGGCCGGGACGACATGGAGGACCAATCGCGCGGGGCCGTGGATCACGACCGACTCCCCATGTTGTAGACCCGGACGCTGATCGGTCCCCCTCGTCCCTGAACCCGACCAATGGTGACGGCCCCCCGGCGATAGGTCTCGAGCAGTTCAAATGGAATACCGACGCGACGGCCCAGAAACTGATCCCAAACGGCACGGTCGTGATCGAGGACGCTGACAAACACAAGCCGTCCGCCGCCTGACGGACCAGGCACCTCGAGCCACTGCGTGGCGGCGCGCACATCTGACGAGGGCAGCATCAGCACCTCTTGGTGATCGCGCAGCAACGCCAGCCACAGAGTCGAGACCTCATCGAAGTCGAGCACCACGCGATCGCCCGGGCGAAGCCACTCTCGAAGTTGCTCGGCGCCGGCAAGAAATGGTGTCGGCGACCGATGTTGCCTCAACATGGCCGGTGCGTTCTGAAGCAACTCGACACCGATCATGAAGCCGAGCAGGATGGTGGCATTGCGCCGACTCTTGTCGGTGACCGCTGAGCCAATCGCCACGGCGGACAGGCCAAAGGCCAGCGGTGCGAGCCACAGCTTGTCGTAGAGCGGGTCCCAGTAGACCAGCGGAAACACCGCGAGGCCACATGCCAACGCGGCGGCGGCACATAGTGTGCCGCCTCCGGAACGAAGCGCCCTGAGCCACTGTGGAACAGCGACGAGCGCGAGCGCAATCAGCAGCACGAAGCCGCCCGCAGCAGACGCGACAACGCTGGCCGGCAATTCTGGAAGTGTGCGCAGCCCGCCGTATGACGACAGTAGTCCGAGTGAATTCTTCACCAGGCCGAAGGGGACATTGAGCAACTTGCCGATCTTGAACCCCGAGTAGACCTCTGGTGCTCCGCCCAGCGCAAAGAAGGCTCGCAGCATATCGAGCCGGGGCACGCCCTGATACGCGTATGCGGCTGAGTAGACGAGAACCACCGCCACCACTCCGCTGAGGCTCGTCCAGCCAAGGATCGCCAGGCCCGTGCGCCCGCCAGTCTTCTGCGCCCGCCATACCGTGAGGAGCACCGCCATTCCAATGACTGCCGCCATCGCCTGGTACGAGGCGAGGGCAAGGGCAAACGCCAGGCCGGCGGCTGCGGCAGGAAGCCGAGGTGCGCGCGATTCTGAGGCGCGCATCAGGCCATACAGCCCAAGCGCTGCGAAGAAGAACCCCGCGAGCGGCTCGGCGGAATTGACGGCGTGGCCCATCATCGCGGTCGAGAGCGCAAACGCCATCGTGCCGAGGACTGCAAGCCTGAGAGTGGTCAGGCGGCACAGGACTGCCGACAGTAGACCGACCGCTGACGCACCGAGCAGTGCGTTCATCAGCTGAACGCGGTGCACGATCTCGATCGGAAGTGCGACCGGCGAGACCCAACCAGTGATCGTGACCCATGCTGTAACCCACAACGGATAGAGCAGGTGGTTGTTGCCGTGGAAGAGGGCCCTCTGCTCGGTGAATGGGTCGAGGCATCTGAGTGCGCCATCGACCCTGGTCAGATCGTTCGACCGCAACAGCGCGTAGCAGGCGGCGAACACCATGAACGTGAGGGGCGGCGTCCAGCGTCGCGCACGCTCTGCGGTCCACATCATGCCGGCCTTTGCGGCGCGTGGGCCACCGCTTTATCACACTGCGCCGAGAGCGTCATCGCCACTCGACTGGCGAGCACGTTGTAGTCGAACTGCCGACGCGCAATGGCGACGCCCGTGGCTCCGAGTTCAAGCCTGCCCCTGTCCTTGGCCAGCAACCGAATACGCTCGGCGAGACGCGCAGGGTACGCACGATCGACAACCCCCTCGTACGGCACCAGCATCTCGTCGGGCAGCACGTAGCGGGCTTCTCCAACCCTGCTTGCCAGAACGTATCGCCCGCAGGCAAGGTAGATGGGCAGCTTCCCCGTGGTCCGAACGTTCCCGGGCACGTCGTTGGTCTGAGTCGACAGGCAGATGTCGCACGCCGAGAGCAAGTCGGGCAGCTCGGTCATGGCCCTCCGACCGGTAAACACCAGCCGCTGCTCGACGTTGAGCGCCCGCGCTCGCTCACGCAGATGAGCGATACCTGAGCCATCACCAATCAGGACGCCGCGCACGTTCTCGTCCTTCAACAACGCCAGCACCTCGACCAGGTCCCAACCGTAGGCGATCTGCAGCGCCGGACTCCAGACACATGAGCCGACGATCCCGATGGTCAAGGCCTCACCGACTCCGAGTCGCTCGCGCGCCGCCCGGCCGTCTCTCGGCGAGAATTGGCCAAGGTCGACACCATCCGGTATGAACGTCGACTGAACGCCCTTCTGCGCCACCAACTCCTGATGGAATGTGCCGCGCACCACCATATGGTCGGCTGTTGCGAGGGCGTAGCGCTCGAGCAGCGCGGTGACGCACACGCCAAGCGGGCCGCGCATGCCGCTCGATCGTGCAAGAGCGGTGATGGCGTCCCCGGTGTCGATGATGACCCTCGCGCCATGCCGCCAGCGGTGCCAGCCTGCAGCGAGCACACCAGCCACCGCCATGTCGAAGACGTAGACAACATCAGGCTCGATCGTCGAGAGCCATCGTCTGAAGGCCAACACGTCGCCCAGGCGGCGCGAGGTACGAAACGCCGTCTCCACGCGCCAGTGGGGCTCGAGACGTTGGGCGAACGCGCGCGCGCGGTCAGCCATCGCCGAGCGCTCGTCGCCGTTGACGACGAAGGCTACGCTCGGGCGGGGCTTGGCGTCGAGGCCACCTGCCGGTACACGGCCAGGGTCTGACTCGCGACGTTGTCCCATGAGTGTGTCTCCATTGCGTCGGCTGCGGCGTCGCCAATCGCTTGTCGCAGGCCTGGATCGGCGGCCAGGACACGCATGCAGCTGGCGAGTGCCGCTTCATCGGCGGGATCGCTCATCACGAATCCCGTTCGGCCGTGCTCGATGAGCTCTGCCGCGCCGGCCGCCGACGTCGTGATCACCGGAAGCCCACACGCCATAGCCTCTGTAATCACCATGCCGAACGCGTCGTACTGCGTCGGGAAGACGAACACATCGGCGGCGGCGTAACAACGCTCGATGTGTGTGGTCGCTGGCTGGATCTGCACTCGGTCGGCGACGCCGAGCGAGCGAGCCAACGCCAGCATCTCCGACGGATCCGAGCGGGAGACGGCGACCAGGCGACCAACCGATAACCTCAGGGCCGCGACGGCATGAGCAAAGCCCTTGCGAAGATCGCCGACGAACAAGAACAACGGCTCATCGTCGCCCGAGCAGCCGAACTCGAGCCGCGCCGTCGCGCGATAGCGGGCGCGGACGCCGAGATTGAACTGTCCGGCATCGACACCGTGGGGGATCACGACAATGTTCGACGATGACCCCTGGTCGACGATGTCATGCTTCAGCGCTTCGGAGACCGCAATGACTGTTGCAGTTGGCGAACCAAGTGCGCGCCGTTCCAAGGGCATCACGACCGATCCGAAGAGTCGCTCACGCCACGGAAGCCGGCCGCCGCAGAGAGCCCGGCGGGCCGCCAGCCAACGCGATTGGCTGATATGCGCGGTCACGACGTTCGCACCCGCAACAGAAAAGCCCTGGGCATGCACGATATCGAACGACCCTCGTAGCGCTAACGTCGCCGCCGGGTAGAAGGAGACGATGGTGCTCAACGCGGAGAGCCGGAAGGCCGGCACGTGGTGCCAACGGATGCGATCAGGACCGTTGACATAGGTGTTCGAAAATACATGGACGTCGTGTGCGTCGGCATACCGGCTGGCCAGCTCCACGACATAGCGGCCGTGCCCGAAGGTACGGTTGAAATCGTGAACGACCAACGCAATGCGCACGGTTGTGCGAACTCAGGCCGCTCTCGACGGCTCGGAGAGAAACGCCTGAACGGCGAGTCCGATATCGAATCGGGTCGAGTACAGGAC
>JBEBGG010000324.1:0-2009 GCA_040081555.1 Vicinamibacterales bacterium | reverse complement strand
ACCGCGCATCGTATTCCCGCGTCATTTGTGAACGCGCACGCCTTTGCGGGCACCATGGTGACGACGTTGGTGCTTCTCATCGGAGCATGGTCCCAACCTCACGAACGCCGGTGGATCGGGCCGCTGATGGCGAGCGCGTCGGTTGCGAGCTTCCTCGGAGTGTTCATGGCCGCAACCCGCACGCACATGATCACGGCGGCGGTGCTGGCCGGCGTCGTCACTCTGACGGGCGGCCTGTCGCGAAGTCAGCGTGTGCGATGGCTGGCTGCGCTCGCACTGATCGGCTACATCGTCGCCGCAGACACACGGCTCCAGCGGTTCACCACACTGACCGAAAAGGGCGCGCTCTCGGAGCGCATCGGAAACAGTGTCAATCAGAACTTCTTCGACGTCGTCGCCGAGAGCCCCCTCGGCAACGGCCTGACTAGCGGGGGGACCAGTGTTCCCTACTTTCTCCGAAGCCGCCATTCGGGCCCCCCGCTGTTGCTCGAAAGCGAATATGCCCGTATCGCCATCGAGCAGGGACTGCCGGGGCTGCTTCTCTGGGCCCTCTTCATCTTCTGGGTCGCCCTGAAGATACCCGCAGGCGGCCACGATTCATGGTTACTCGGGCGGCGGCTCGCGTGGGCGGCTTGCCTTTCAATCTTCGTGTCCGGAATGCTCGGAATCGGCATGATGGCCTCGGTGCCACAGGCCAGCATCATGCTGCTGCTCATCGGGTGGTTCACATCGCCGCCAAAGACCGAGGTCGTTGAAGACGAGGCGTTCCTGGCCACTGCCAAACAGTTCCGTGTCGCGTGAGTATGAGGCAATCAGCGCCGGCCACCCTGCACCTCATCACGGGGGAGTATCCGCCCCAGTTCGGCGGCGTGAGCGACTACACACGAAGCATCGCCGTGGGCCTGGCGGCGGCTGGCGCTTCGGTGCACGTGTGGTGTCCGGCCACCACAGAGCCGGATGAAACGCCTGCCGTCTCTGGCGTGACCGTGCATCGCAGCGCGGGGCAGTGGGGCCGCCCCGATCTGGCTCGACTCGACCGCGAACTCGACCAGGTGCCCGGTCCACGTCGCCTGATTGTGCAGTGGGTACCTCAGGCCTATGGCCATCGCTCATTGAACGTCGGTTTCTGCGCGTGGGCTCGTCGACGCGCAGGTCGTGGCGACACTGTCGACCTGATGGTGCACGAGGCCTTTCTTGCGTTTGGTGAAGGGGGTTGGAAGCAGGATCTGGCCGCCGCCGTACACCGCCTGATGGTCAGTCTGCTCCTCAGCCGCGCCCGGCGGGTGTGGGTCTCGATTCCGGCATGGGGCGAAGCACTCGGTCCTTACTGTTTCTGGCGGCGCCCACTGAATTTTGAATGGCTACCGGTGCCGAGCGGCGTCCCGATGATCGACGATGCCAACAGTGTTCAGGCGACGCGTCGGGCCATTGCCGATGATGCACCATTGGTGGTCGGCCACTTCAGCACCTACGAAAGCCAGGTCCGGCGCTCACTCGCCGCGCTGGTGCCTGCGCTGCTCGAGCGCGAGCCAGCGGTGACTCTGCTCCTGTTGGGCCGAGGCAGTGATTCATTCAGGTTGACCCTGAGTGCGGCGCACCCCGCCCTCGCCCACAGGATCAAGGCGACCGGAGTCCTCGATGCCCGTCTCCTGTCTCTGTCGCTGCAGGCCTGCGACATGGTCGTCCAACCCTATCCCGACGGCGCAAGTAGCCGTCGTACCACGCTGATGACAGCCCTGGCACACAGCGTTCCCGTTGTGACCACCGAAGGCCGACTATCTGAGCCACTGTGGCGCGCGAGCGGTGCGGTGCGAGTCGTGCCCGCGGATGACGGTCAGGCGCTACTGCAGGCGTCGCTCGAGCTCTGCGCCGATAAAGAGGAGCGCCGCCGCTTGTCTATCGCCGGCCGTGTCCTGTACTCGACCCGATTCGATATCGGACTCGCCGTTCAGGCGTTTCTCTCCGAGCCGTCGAGAGCGGCCTGAGTTCGCACAACCGTGCGCATTGCG
>JBEBGG010000323.1:0-2010 GCA_040081555.1 Vicinamibacterales bacterium | reverse complement strand
AAGAAGATGGCGCTCGAGCTTGCTGAAAATGAACGGCTTGAACAACTCGAGCGCCATCTTCTTCGGCAAGCCGCACTGGTGCAGCTTGAGTGTCGGACCCACCACGATGACGGAACGGCCGGAGTAGTCGACGCGCTTTCCGAGCAGGTTCTGACGGAACCGGCCCTGCTTGCCCTTGATCATGTCGGCCAGCGACTTCAGCGGACGCTTGTTGGTGCCGGTGATGGCGCGTCCGCGGCGGCCATTGTCGAGCAACGCATCGACCGCTTCCTGCAGCATGCGCTTCTCGTTGCGGATGATGATGTCGGGCGCGTTGAGATCGAGGAGGCGCTTCAGACGGTTATTACGGTTGATGACGCGGCGATACAGGTCGTTCAAGTCCGAGGTCGCAAAGCGGCCGCCGTCGAGCGGCACCAGCGGACGGAGCTCCGGCGGCAGCACCGGCAACACCTTCATCACCATCCACTCTGGACGGTTTCCTGACTGCAGGAACGCCTCCATCAGCTTGAGGCGCTTGGTCAGCTTCTTGATCTTGGTCTCTGAGTTGGTACGCGGCAACTCGTCTCGAATGGTGTTGACTTCGTGCTGCAGGTCAACCGTCTTCAACAGTTCGTATACAGCCTCGGCGCCCATACGGGCGTCGAAGTCATCACCATACTGTTCGATGGCGTCCAGATAGGACTCCTCGGACAGGAGTTGGCCACGCTCTAAATCGGTCATGCCCGGCTCGACCACGACGTAGGCTTCGAAGTACAGGATGCGCTCGATCTCGCGCAGCGTCATGTCGAGCAACAGGCCCATGCGGGACGGCAGAGACTTCAGGTACCAGATATGCGCGACGGGGCTTGCCAGTTCGATATGGCCCATGCGCTCGCGACGCACCTTGGCCAGTGTCACCTCGACACCGCACTTCTCGCACACCACGCCGCGGTGCTTGAGCCGCTTGTACTTGCCGCACAGGCACTCGTAATCCTTGATCGGCCCAAAGATCTTTGCGCAGAAGAGGCCATCGCGCTCCGGCTTGAAGGTCCGGTAATTGATCGTCTCAGGCTTCTTCACCTCACCATAGGACCACGAGCGGATCTTCTCCGGCGACGCCAGCCCAATGCTGATCGAATCGAAATCTTCAACCTGGCCCTGGCTCTTCATCAGATCAAGTAGGTCTTTCACAAGCAGTACTCCTTAACGCGAAATAAGTGTCGACGTGGTTTGCGCGACGCCTTACTCGTGTTCCAGTTCGATGTCGATTCCGAGTGAACGCATTTCCTTCAACAACACGTTGAAGGACTCTGGCATGCCAGCCTCCATCGTGTGGTTGCCGTCGACGATGTTCTTGTACATCTTCGTGCGGCCATTGACGTCGTCCGATTTGACCGTGAGCATTTCCTGCAAGGTATAGGCCGCGCCATACGCTTCCAGCGCCCACACTTCCATTTCGCCGAAACGCTGACCACCGAACTGCGCCTTACCGCCCAGCGGCTGCTGGGTAACGAGACTGTATGGGCCAGTTGAACGAGCGTGCATCTTGTCGTCGACAAGGTGGTTCAGTTTCAGGATATACATGTAGCCGACCGTGATCGGCCGCTCAAACGCTTCGCCTGTACGACCGTCATACAGGGTGGTCTGACCGCTGCGCGGCAACCCGGCCAGCTCCAGCATGTTCTTGATTTCTTCTTCCTTGGCACCATCGAAAACCGGCGTCGCCATGGGCACGCCCAACTTCAGGTTCTCGCAAAGGCCCACCACGTCATCGTCGCTGAGCGAGTCGATGTCTTCCTTCTGGCCGCTCGAGTTGTAGACCTTGCCGAGGAAGTTGCGCAGTTCGGGTGTACCGGCCGCCCGCTCAAGCATTTCGCCGATGCGCAGGCCGAGGCCACGTGCCGCCCAGCCAAGGTGCGTCTCCAACACCTGGCCAACGTTCATACGCGACGGCACACCCAGGGGATTCAGCACGACATCGACCGGCGTGCCGTCTTCCATGTAAGGCATGTCCTCGATTGGCACGATCAT
>JBEBGG010000038.1:0-27977 GCA_040081555.1 Vicinamibacterales bacterium | reverse complement strand
CGGGCAAACCCGTCTGGACCGTCGTCGGTGACGGCGGCTTCCAGATGACCCTGTGCGAGTTGGCCACCGCCAAGCTCCAGAAGGTGCCGGTGAAGATCCTGATCATCAACAACAGCTACCTGGGGATGATTCGCCAGTGGCAGGAACTCTTCTTCGACAACCGCATTTCCGGCGCGGATCTCGAGGGGAATCCCGACTTCATCAAGCTCGCCGCCGCCTACGACATTCCTGGCCGGCGCGTGACGCGCGCGGGCGACGTGGACAAGGCCATCAAGTGGGCGATGGCCTACAACGACGGCCCCTGCCTGATCGAGGCCGAAGTGGTGAAGGAAGACAACGTCTTCCCGATGATCCCGGCCGGTGCGCCGCTGTCGGGGATGATCGTCGAGAAGCCGAAGACAAAGATGGAGAAGCCGTCGGGTTCGACGTAGCGGCAGGGCCTTGGCCGGTCTGCATTCATTTACGAGGGTTACATGGCACTGAACACCGAACCACGCGGCGCCCAGTTCGAACTCGATCCCGGCAAGGCCCCGCGCCGGCGGGACGTGGTCGACGTCGCCAAGCCGCCGCTCCACACCATCTCTTTGCTCGTGCGCAACAAGCCGGGCGTGCTCGTGCGCGTCTCGCTCGTGTTCTCGCGGCGGGGCTACAACATGGAGTCGCTGGTCGTGTCGCCGGCGCTTTCCGTGGAGGGCATGGACACCACGCCGGGCGAGTTCTCGCGGATGACCATCACCTGCTCTGGCGATCGCGATACGCTCGAGCAGATCATCAAGCAGCTCGAGAAGCTGATCGACGTCGTGCACGCCATCGATCACACCGGTCAGCCGGTGATCGAAAGTGAAGTGGCGCTGGTGAAACTCAGGGCGGGCATTGGTGACCGCACCGAGATCCTGCAGATTGCCGAGAGCTTCAAGGCCACCGTCAGCGACTTCGGCGTCGATTCCGTCATCCTGCGCTGTGCCGCAGGGACCGCCAAGCTCGACGTCTTCATCAAGCTGCTCATGCCCTTCGGCGTCATCGAGCTCGTGCGCTCGGGCAAGATCCTGATGGCGCGCGGGGCGCAGGAGACCTAGCGCGGACGGAGAAGCCCGACAGGGTTTAAGCTCACGCTTCCACCCAGAAGCGTTGGGAAGCCATCCTCAGGCATCCTCTTCCTCGTCCTCGTCCCCGGATTCGTCATCCGACGGGTCGACGGAAAGCGTTTCGACGTAGTCTCGCCATACGTCTTTGAGAGACCGGCGCGGCGACTGCTGAACCAGAAAGAACCACCATCCGTTGGTCGAGTGGCCGGTGATGGTGGCGGCTGCTTCCGAGGGGCGCTGAAACTGCTTGCCGCCCACCTCGATGCTGCCGTCGACCAGCAGCGTCGCCACGGCTTCAGGGGTCTTCTTGCTGCGGCGGTACAGACGCATCCCAGCCTGGAGGAGGCCTGCGCTCATCAGGTCGGCGACGTCTACCTTCTGAAGTCGCGAAGCAACGTTCGCAGTGGCGAACCCTGTTTTGTGCCCCGGCGGCACCGGCCAAATCTTGGTGATGATTTCGGTGAGGTCAATTGTCCGCTGACGAATCAGCTGCTCGTTCCATTCACCGGACACTTCCCGCAGGTCGCGATTGAGGAACAGAGTGTCGTGCACAACCAGCGCCGCACGCTTGCCACTAGAGCCTGACCACGGGCCGTTCGACACTTTGCTGTTCAATCGCCCGGGAAGCAGCGTGAGGTTGCCTAGTGTGTGGACGAGGCTGTCGCGCTCGGCCTCGCCCTCTGTGCTCGGTGCCAGGGGCCAGTGCGTCCCCCACTTACGCGGCATGATGTGTTCGATCGCATGTCTACCCCGAGCCACCCTGTCGTAGCTCATTGCCGTCCGGTCGGCTTGCCATCCCCTCTTGTAGTCTTCGATCGCCTCGAGCACCATCCGGAGTCGCCCTCGACCGATTCGGCGATACGCGAGAAGCGCATGCAGTTCCTGACGTAATCCCTCATCGTCAGGCCAGTAGCGGCTGTCCGTGGTCTGTTCTGCGAAAAACCGCTCAACGACGTCGCCAGCGGTTGCACGCGCTGCGCCCTGTATCGACCCGACAAGTTCAGCGACGACGAGGTTGTAGTTCTTGGTCGTGGCGCGAACCAGCATTCGTCTGACCATCCAGCTCTCGACGACTTCAAGAGCTTTACGCCGTTGGCCATCGGGAACTTCAGGCTGCTCAGGGTCGAGGAGACAGAGAACAAAGGGCTTCACGACTTCGCTCTCGAGGACACTCGTGCGATAGGCGAAGAGCCCGAGGCGATCGATCGGACCTGTATCCGCGTCGGCTTTCACGATGAAGTCGCGATAGACCTGCGACGCTCGCTGAATTTGTGCGACGACGTCAATCATCGGCCCGCGGGTGTCGTCGTTAGCGAACTGCTTAAACCTTGCGAACACCTCGCGCGCGAGAACTTCCTTGCCGGTTCTGGCAACTAGCCAGTGGTTGAGGAAGATTGAAGACCTGGCATGTTTCTGGCGGCCGGCGCCGACTTCGGTTTCCCAGAAGGCAGTCTCGAATTCCTTCCACTTGTCTTCGTAGACGGCTTCGACATTTGAGCCAGCCTCCAGCAGTCGCTGGAATACGAAGTTCTTGATGAGATCAGCCGCGTTCAGCTGAGCGCCGCGAGCGTTGAGCGTTTCGAAGATCTCTTGAGCGTTCTCATCGGCGCCGAGGTCGATCACCACCAGTTGCAGCAAGTCGCGCACAACCGTCTCGATCGCAGCGGCACGGGCGATGGCGCCCCCAGCACCGTCCTCATGCAACCACTTCCGGGCCCGCTCGCTGAAGAAGCGGTGCGCCTCAACCATCCGCTCGCTCGTGTGACCGAGGGCGTCGTAGTCGACGGGCGGCTCAGCCCCCATCACGGCATTGAACGCCTGGCGGTCGCGGTTCGTCGGCCACACCTTGAAGCGATCTTCCGGCTTTGAGCAGAAGTGCTCCGAGTTTCGAACGAGTTGCTCAACTCTGGCGGCGGCCGACAACGCCGAAACGGAGACCAACTCGGCATGGAGGGCGTCCATCAGTAGCTGCAGGGTGGTGAGACGCTGCTGTCCATCGATGATCGTCCGTTGCTGCATGAGGCCCACGGGATTGGGCAACTGCTGCAAGACCACCGCACCAAGGAAATGAGGAGGCTGTTTGTCTTGGGGACGGTCGAGAAGGCGGTCTGCCACGCGAGCGACGTCCTCCCACAGCGGCTCCCATTGGTTTGCCTGACTCCAGACGTAAGGGCGTTGGAACAGCGGCACCACCAGCCGCTGGGGCATCATGAACACCATCTGGGGCGTGCGAACCTGGGTTTCCACGGACTGCCTCGTCTAGGTCAGAGAATTCTGAAACGTTGACTGGCGCGAACCTCGCCCTGTGGGGTTGGTTGTCGGACCAGCTCATGGTGACGGGCCAAAGGGTATACCCACCAGAGCATGCTGTTGTCAGCAAATGTTCCGACAGCTCGGCACGATTGCCCCGGATTGCGGGCTTTATTGCGCCTGCGGCTTTGTGCTGCGGTCGATCGCGGCCAGACCGCCATGATCATCTCGTCAGCGCCCAGATCATCGGCGAGCAGGAAGCAGATGCGGCACTTCTAGGTCTCGATGGGTGCCTAATTGGTGGCTCTAACGGGGGGGCCAGATCCTGACTAGCTCTATCTGCTCTCGAATTTTTGATGATTTTTGTCGGAGAGGGTGCGATTCGTATCTAACCAATACCCAGATTCCGAGTGATCTCAATGAATCAGCGACAACAGAGCTATGGAAACAACAGAGTGCCTGGATGGACGTATATAACTCGTACGCAGACTTGGCACGCGTGGTACGACCAACCGTTCCGAAACGTCTGAAACGACATCCGCAGTTCGGCAAGTGCCCCGTTGGCGCAGGGCTTCTGGAATGCGCTTCCATGAGCGCAGCAGATCGTCGTCAGAGTAGCCGTCGAGGTCGGTGTCAGCGGCCATTCACCGGGAATACGTCGACCGTCGTTTCGAGGCAAGGACGCAGGTTCAAGTCATTCGCGCCTACAGCCAGCCAGTCGTCCGGCCGCTGGTAGATATCGAAGCCTCGTCCGATCTTCACCGTCCATCCACTGCTCAGCCGAACCTCGCGATCGTGAAGCCTGCCATTCGTCTTGATCTCCAACTGGACGTCGTGTTGCTTCAGGCTGTCGGCGATCGTGAAGAGCTTGGCCATCGCCTCGTCTTTCTCCTGGTCGCTGTCGAACTTCGTAACCAGCACAATCTTCTTGGGTTTCGAGATACGAACGGCGGTCTCGCAGAACCGGAGAAAATTCACGATTTGGTGCTGCGTTCGAATGTACGGATCCTCGACCGTGATCTCCTCAGCGCCAAGCAGGTAGTCACCGAAGATGGTCTCGTACGAGTAGCCAATTGCCCCAAAGTGGATTCGGTAGTGCCGTTCTTTGGACGGGCGCGACGGCTGATCAGCCAGGGCCACCGCGGGTGCGGGCGCTTCCGTGACGGGCGGCGCCACAGGCAACGCGCGTGTCGACGTAGGACGCACCGGGGCGGATCCGGTGGCGGAGGACTTGATCGCTTCTGCTCGCGCCGCACCACGCAGCGGGTGCTGCGTGGCTTCGGCGTCGCGGGACTCTGGACAGAACGCCACAACCTCCTCGCCGGTCGAGCGCACAAACGACAAGTCGATATGGGCGAACTCGTCGTCGTCCTTCCGCTTATTCAGCTGCTCCTTCACGCGGCGACGACCCTCAACGGCGTATTCCAGGTATTCATCCAGCTCAGCGGGGTTCGGGTCGGATCCTGGATGAAGGATCTTGAGGAACGCGCACACAGTCTTCATCACCGCGGTCTGATCCCGCTGGTCGTAGCCCTTTCCCAATTTGCAGTTGGCTTTCGCGTAGGCGAATCGGTTCGTCTGGCGCGCCAAGTGATGGAACACCTCGGCCACGTACTCGATGATCAGGCCGTACCGCCGCGTTAGGTTCTCGTCCTTGTTCTTGGGGATCTCCCAGCCAGGCAGGAAGGTGTGAAAGCGGTCGATGATCGCCAAGTCGAATACCGGGTGAAGCGGTTTGAACAAGTCGAACCCGTATGAGTTGACGATAGCCGCCACGGAGTCATCGATGTTCCCAATAAACGCCAGGCTGGCGTTTGCCGTAACGGTTGCGTTGGCGCGGCTGAAATTCCCGTTCGCCATGTACTGCTTCATGATCTGGAAGGTTTCACGATCGCGAACGGCTACGCCCTCACCCACTTCATCGAACGCCACGACGTCCCAGAAGCCGATGACGCCTACCTGCTTCCGGCCGGCGTTCCACCAAAGCGTCGACGCCGAGGTCGGAGCGCCAAGAAGGGTGGCGTACGGCGAGAATTCACTAAAGGTGTATGACTTGCCGTTTCCACGAGGCCCCAGCTCGATGAAGTTGTAGTTGGACTCGACCAGCGGAAACAATCGTGCGAGATAGTGGAACTTCAGGCGTTTCGTCATCCAGGACGGCTCGAGGCCGAACGATCGGATCACCACGTCCAGCCATTCGTCCGTGGTGAATCGCTGGCGCGATGCTACGAAAGCATCGAAGTCGAACTTGGACAGCTGAATCGGCTTCAGACCCTCAATGAAGAACGCATAGTCATCGTCCTCCACATCATTGTGTCCGACGGTACACTCCGCCCAGATGCCGCCTTCGAAGATACGGTCATTCTGGCCTCGATAGAACGTCTCGTTGATCGCGATGCGTGAGGAGTTGAAGTTTTCCATGCGGGCCCATGGTCGCTTCTCCTTCTCGGAGTACTTGACGTGGATTTTGTCGATGAATGTGTGTTTGCCCTTGCCCTGCACCAACATCTGAGCCCGGTTGCTCTCATCGGGGCGGACGTAGTTCTTTTGGATCGTCTCCAGAACGGCGGCCATGCCGTCTTGGATCTCCTTGGGATCGTCACTCGCGCAGTAGCGAGCGAGGAGAAACTCCAACACGAAGGAGGGCACGTTCGTGCCCTTCTTCACCTGGAGGAGTAGGTCCTTCCGCACGACTTTACCAGCAAAGACCTCATTGAGCTTCTGGTCAAGCGCGTCCTTCGTCATACGGCGTAGTCCGTCTTCAGCTTGAGCTCTGCAAGCAGAGCCTGCGTGGTTGGGTCAATGGCGCGCACCGTGAAGCTACCAGTGAACTCATCGTCCATGCGAAGGCCGACCGACACGACTTGGCCGGGCCTGATGCGCACGCCCTGGGTGGCGGCATTCACGGTCTGACCGGTCCCGACCTCGCCGACGGTCCTACCCTTGGCGTCAACAGCGTCGATCGCGATCTCGATCTCCTGCTCGTCGAAAGCGAGCCCCGGCCAGGACAAGTCGATGGCAGGCCGCCTCGTCGTGATCTTGTCGGTTTTGGCCTGTCGGTAACTGATTTGGAGAACCGGGACGGATGTTGGTGCGGTGCCCGCAGTCAGTTCAATCGCCAAGCAAGGTAGCACGCACTCCTGGAGCGAGAGACCCTCGTGGTAGTACAACTGCTCACGTACGTAAGGCACGAGGGCTCGAGGCGCAGCGTAGTTCTCGAAGTCGCCAGGAATGCCGACATGCTCGCGTTTGAGTACCACACTGCCCGCGCTAGGAGATCCGCGGCCGAGCAAGCAGCGAGACTTCTGGATGACCCAGTCTCCAGCGGGCTTCGGCGCCACGTTTCCAGCCTCTTGCTCGTGAACCAGGATAAAGCCATGGTCAGTGGCCACCACAACCTTCTGGAATCCTGCGGCTTCAACTCTTGCAATTCCTTTGATTAGCTGGCGCAAAACCGACGGGATCATGGTGAGCACCGCTCTGGGGCTCCCGTGAGCGAGGGTATCGATTTCCGTCGTCCGGACCACTAACAAGCGGCTTTTCTCAGGAAGCTTGAGCTTCTTCCTTTGAACCAATTCGTCAAGGGTCACGTCGTGGCAAAGGTCGCCCTTTTTTGATTTCAGGTAGGCGAAGCGCTCGGACGGCGTCCTGGCTGGTACACCTCCGAGCGTCGTGACCAGCTTGCCGTCGCGGGCCTCAAGCGACAGAGCGGCTCCGGCGTCGGGCATCAGGCTGGCCATCCCCACCTCGGTGTAGGTCGGCAACTGCGCCGCAACGGGCAACAGCCTCACCTTGTGCTTGGCGGAGAGTTGCTTCTCCAATTCGACCGCAAGCTCGTACCGAAGAGAGTCCACGAGGAAATACGCAATCTTGCGGCCTTCCGCCAGGTGTGGCCCGACTTCTCGATCGAACACGTCGGTATTGCGCAACATGCCGCCACCGACTGGCCATCCTTCCGCCTCGACGCGGCGAACAAACTCCGCTTGCAGGCGTTCTGCCAGCCGCAGATACTTCTGGCGAGCCGCTGACACAAGATCGGCCAGCAGCTCGTGGTCGTCCTGCCATTCCGCTGCTGCCTGCTCGAGCTCGCGGTGGCGACGGTCAAGCTCCCGCCATCGGTCAACGTATCCATGGACGATCCCGCTCAGACTCTGAAACGTTGCTGCCCCGTACTGGGCCACGGCCTCGACGAGGTCGAGCGCTCGTTCGGCAATGGTCCATTCGACTAAACGGTCTTCGTGAGTTAGCCAGATCGACTGCTGCCGACTCGTGATTATCTCTCGCGCGCGGTCGAGCGACGCGCCACGGACCGCGTGGGCGAACTGTCCGAGAAAGAACCGCTCCTCAAACGCGAAGGTGTCCCGAAGCCCGAGATTCGCCATCTCGGTTGTCCGCTCCGGCAGGGCCAGCGTTGCCTCGATCTCTTGAGCCTTGGCGATGTAGACGCCGCGGTGGTCCTGATGCTTCCGAAGTTCTTCGCACACGTCGAAAACGAGCTGCCGCGCGGCATCGTGAGCGCGCGGAACGGTGCCGAGCGACGAGGGCAGCTCCCCTGCCGAATCGAAGACGAACTCACTGAAGAGCACCGTACGCCACAACTCATCGCCGATCGATGCGCGGGTCTGTCCTTTGGTCTGCAACTTGTGTCCAAGAGTGCGTTGGACGAACTCCCTGGCTTCGGAAGCCCAGGTCGAATCGTCGCGCAGTGCAGCGTCTTGCTCCTTGGTTGGAGCAAGGAGGCCGACTAGAATCTCCTTTGCCGACGTTGCCCGGAGCAGCGTCTTCAGCGTCGGCCATGAGCCACCGTTATCGAGGGCGTCCACCGTATCGAAAGTGGGCTCTCCTTCGGAGAACAACTTCTCTAGTTCCAAAACATGGTCGGGCTTTGCGCGGCGGCACAGTGAGGCGTAGTCGTCCCCGTCTCCTGCCGGAAACTGCGCACCCACCCGAGCGAGCACGCTGAACGGATCTGCTTGTAGCTGTTCGTCGGTCACTGGCGGCGGAGATGGGCACCACACCACCAACTGCTCCAACTCACCGGAGGCGAGCGCCTGGAGTCCATCCATCGCCACCTCCCGCTGCTCGATGACCGAGGCAGTGGCGTCGAGCGCGCGGCACTTGGGTCCAGCGAGCGCTAGGGCCAGCTCGCGATACCGGCGCGCGGGGTCATAGACAACCAGACAGCCGATGTCCAGGGCCCGCTTTCCAAACACCTCCTGCCGAATGTAGTCCCGGATCTTCATTCGGTTGCTTCAGCTAAGACCGTCTTCCGCCTTCTTCGCTTTGATGCCGGCTTTGATGGAGTTGGAACCTTGCATAACTCCTCCAGACCATGAGCGATAGCGATAGAGCGGTCGGTCTCGCACGCTCTCTTCACACGATCAGGCCAGATGGCCAACGCGAGGTGTGCCCAGTCGTAGTCGCCCTCTTCCAACGAATCCCAACAGGCCTTCAGGTCTTTCTGCCACTTCTTGAAGCGGAACAACTTCCAGAGAGGGCTCGCGCTGATCAAGACACCATCATTCAAGTTCGGCTTCCAGGGCAGACCGATGACACGCTCGACCTCGGCACGAAAGTCCCGTAACTCCGACACAAGATCGGCCAGATCATCCGCTTCCTGGCGCCGATCGCAAGCACGCGCATCGGCCGCTGCGCGCTCGGTATCACGAATCTTGGGGTCGATGAAATCGGCCACGGCGGTGTGAAGCGTCTGGTCTGTGAGGCGGTGATAGTAGACCCAGAGTGTGTAGCCGCCTTTAGCACTGGAAAGCGGCCAGTAGATTGGCGCCTGACGCCGACTCTTCGAGTACCGCTCCAGATGATCGGCGAAGAACCCGGCAGGCCTCCGAAAGTAGTGGCGCAACGTGGGCACGTCCAGGATCTCGCGAGCTTCGCGCTCGATGGCCTCCCAGTGCTCTCTCCAGATCAGTTGAAGCATTCGGTGAACGTGCGTCTCGAGGTCCAGCGTATGACCCGGGTCATCCGCTAGAATGCCGTCCCAAGCTATCTCGATGGGATAGCTCCAACGGCCTTCCTCCTTTAGCCTTCCAACGTCCTCCTTTTCCAAAGGCACTCCGTGTTCGTTCTGGAGCTGGCCTGGTGGACAGAGTGGCAACGTCGCAAACGGGTCCGGCAACGCTGGCGCCGTTTTCTCACCTGTGACAAGTCGGATATCCCAGCGGCCGAACGCAGCACCCACTAGGTAGCCGACGGTGGCCGCCAGAGACTGGGTAAATACGCCATCGTCCGAGGGGGTAAACCCTTCGATATTCGGAGCGTCCTTCGGAAATCCCGCAACTAAGGACCTAATTTCAGACACATCATCAGAACCAAGTGATGTGTCGGCGAATATTGCCGTATCGATTCGCTCACGAGATAGTTTTATCGTCTCGGCATCGCTCAACCATGCTGCGTTAGCAGTGGTGAATGCATCTTTCAGCGAGGCCCGATGACCCAGCGGAGCCGGTGTTGGCGATCTGAACAACGGAGAGAGTTCTGATGTTGAGTCCCATTCTTGCTTGATCTTCAGAATGTCAGTCGTTGCGGCTTCAATCTTGCGAACCGAATCTGGGGACAGTGGAAGGACCGGAACCGGCCTGATGTATACGTAGTGTTTTTGAAGTCCGCTTGTCAGGCTCAAGAAATACGCGACCAGAGCAGAATTGAGGTAGCCGAGAAGAAACGCGGACTCACGCTGCTCTACGGGAACTATTCCTTGCCCCTCATCCGTGAAGATATGTCCAGCCGGCATGGCTTGGACATTGAATCTCTCATTCCGCTTTCCCCACGTGAGCCCGGGAAGGCCGTACTTGTCCTCGTCTTGAATCTTCCACCCGAAGTTGCCGTTTAGATATGGGTACTTTCTTAGAATGTATTCCTTCACAGAGCCGCCGTCACGATGCCAATCAATTACCAGCGCGTTTGAGCGGTAGAACGGAGAGAAATCTCCACCTCTACAGATTCGTTTCCAACGATCACCAATTCCCTTGTTACACACTTCCCACCATGCACGAAAAAAGAACGCGTGGGGCGAAGCGCCAAGCCCAACATAGGCACGGGTCGGATAGAGCGCAGGTGCTTTGGCCACTGCGCCGACAAAATTATCGCTAGACCAGTAGCACAGGGGACTTCCCGGCAAGCACTCCAACGATCGCCTTCGCGCAAAGTAAGTTCGTTCGAGACTCTTGAGCTGGCATGAACGGAGAAGCTCATCGCCCTTCTGGTCGAGGGCAACTGCCAGCAGCCGGAAAAACGGACCGAACACGTCGGATGGAGGAGTCCCCTTGCTTGTCACGTAGGCAGCAGTCTCGACCTGTGCTCCATCGAGGACTTCCCAGCCCAAGTCGGCGAACACTGACAGCGGACTAGCCCCGAGGAGCTTTGCTCGAAACCGTTCGAAATCTCGATACGTTACGAACGTGCGTGAGCTTATTGCCCCAACCAACCCCGCCTCGACCAGCAGTTGGGATGCGCGTGAATGGAACGCGACAAAGAGATTCTCTGCATACTCAGGATATGCCCGGCGCACGAGGTCAAGGGTATTTGGAGTCGCGTCGCCGAAAGGTGGGTTCATAAGAACCACGTCGTAGCGTTTGCGACAGAGGTCGACGAAGGCGAAACCGCGAGCGGCGTCGTCCGCAAACAGGCGCCGCCCGTAGCCACCGCCATGCTCAGTCCGTTCGGCGTAGTCTTGGAGCGCATCGTAGATACGCTCCTCGGCGTTCACCCAGAAGGCTTCGTCGGTAATGCCGGAGATGTCGAGGGCAAGGGGCTGTTGCACAGGCCCAACGTTGTCCTGGCTAAAGAGACGCCCCTGCTCGAGCTTTGGAGCGGCGAGCCATCTTTGCTTCGCCTCGCCAACGGCCCCCACCACTTCCTCCTCGATTTTGAGTAGTGAGCCGGCTTCGCCGGCAAGCTTCATGGCATCGAACACGCGGCGAACGAGTTGGCCGAGGAGCTTGCGCTCCGGCGCGGCAGCAAGCTGCACCTCAATGAATTCGTCCAAAGCAGCCGCATCGCCGGGCATGGGTTCAGCACAAACGACGTTCGACCTGCTTATGCGCGGGCGGGCCTGCGGCCGCAGCCCCTGCTTCTGCCATGTGCGCTGAGCGCGGAGCCAGAGCGAAAGGCCGGCTATCTGTGCAGAGCGGGGATCGATGTCGACCCCGTGGAGGTTGTGCTCGATGATGAGACGGGGCACGTCAGCACTGAACGCGGCTTTGTCTGCATACGCAGCAGCGAAAGACACGAAGGGATCAAACAGAGCGGGCGACAGCCGCGATTTGTCGCCGCCGTTCGCGTTCTCCCAGGCTTCGTCGTAAATGACCTCAAACAGATCGAAGGCGTAGAGGCCGAAGTGCATCGATCCGCAAGCTGGATCGAGCATGCGAATCTCGCGCGGGTCTTTCAGGGGACGATGGGGAACGTACACCGGTTGTTGGAGAAGTTGTTTCTGACTCAGGTTGTCCAGCGGTAGGGCCTCGGGAAAGGGGACGCCGGGCTCCAAGAACACCTCCGTTGGTCGCCGGACAAGAAAACCACACTCGTCCCTGAGTCGGGTTTGCCCCTGGGTCATCTCGTACCAGATTCGCCCCAGCGTGTTGTCGGTGAGGAACTCGACGATGTAGCGCGGCGTAAAGAATTGATTGCGAACGGCTAGCTCTCGACTATTGCGCGGCGCTGGAGCCTCTCGCATCCTCTTTCGTTCGGCCGGGTCGTTGTAGTACTGGTACACCCAGCCGATCGTCTCGTCTTCCGCCCACAAGGCATCGACATCCGCCGCATTCAGTAGATTCAGACACTGCAGCAGCGCCGGTTCGCGGGGGAAGAGCATCCCCTGCGGCGACCGACGGTCGAAGAGCACGCCGAGATCCAGGGCCAGTTCATCGAACAGGCACAAGAGATACTGTCGATAGCGATGGTAGGCGTCTCCGAGTCCGGTCCGAGCCACGGTCTCGAAGACCTTGAACCCCTTCGATTGATACCCCTTCCCAACGGATTCCGCGGCAAGGCCGCGCTTTTCGGCCATCCGAAGCGCCGCGAGCCGGTTTAGGACTGTGAATGCCTGCTCACGAACGAGCTGGGTCACTGCGCCGGTCGTGGCCTCCTTCTGATCAGGGTGGGTTCGCACTAAATACGTGACGCGCTCACGCAATAAGGTCGCAGTGACCCGTTCGGCATCATCGAGATGACCGAGACGATCCAACTCGGTTACGTTCCCAGTTGGGCTAATTCCGAACACCCGCTGGCACTGCTCCAGAAACTCAGCGGTCAGAAGTGTCCGAACGTCCCCGACGAGCGTGGCGAGTCGGTTCCGCGTCGGGACGTCAAACGGCATCACTATCGACCTGTTTCCAGACGACTCGGAATGACGGACGAGACGCTACTCGTATGCGAAGGTGCTGCAGCTGTTTGATCAGCGCGTCGATTTCATCGACGGTCGTCAGCCGGTCCGGCACCATCAGCGTCTCTTCGTCGCCAGGCGCTGTGGGCGCTTCTTCATTCGCGCCAGACACCGAAACCCTCTCCAGGCGCCTTTGGTCCGACATCATCTTCAGGCTTCTCTCAATTTCCCGCAGGCCGTTGTGCAGGTCGAACGATTGCGTCAGTAGCTGTTGTAGCCCCGTGAGCGTCGGCGGCGCCTCCTTGGCTAGGTCGAAGGAATTCGAGACGAATAGTTGACGGTCGTCCGCCGATAGGTCAGCCCAGTCAGAGCTGCCCTGCCATTTCTCAAGTTCAGACGTGCACAGCGATTTCTGCTCGGCTATCAAGTCCGCGACTGCTGTACTGACCAACTGCTCGAGTTCCTTCTTGGCTCGTGCGAGTGTTGAGCCTTCAGAGAAGAACTCCTCCCTGGCAAGAACGTCCCTCACGTCAGCGATGCTGCCGGCTGCGGACACTTTCAGCCGTCCAGGCACCCCAGTGTCCGGAAGCTGGGCAACGGCGCGCGACAGCCGTTGGAGCTCGGTGACGGTCTCTCTCATACCGTTCGCGAGCGCGGCGGAGATCTTCCTCGCCCACTTCAGGGAGTCCCCCAAAGGGCTCTCGATACCACCGAGGCGGTTGATCGCGTCTGAACCGTCGCCTCGAATGACCTCTGTCAGATCGCGAAGCAACTCGTTGGCGCGGTCGCCTCCTTCGAGTCCCAGACTCCGCAACTCTATTCCGAGCGCTCCGTAGGCTTGCTGAAACGTAGGGAAATGCTTCTTCGCCGCCGTGGCGAGCTCGTCTTCGAGCAGCAGCACATCCTCGCCCGTCAGCTCGCGGAGTCGCTCGCTCGCCCGCATCAACCGCTCCGGGTCCGGCGGTTCATCGCGCAAGCCGATACCGACAGGTCCCAGCGCCTTGTTCGAGCAGAGAGCATTCACGCTTTCGTCGCTCTTGACGACGTGATCCTGCCCGGCGATTCTGAACCGCAGCTCACCCGCAACGAACAGCGCTACGAGAAGGTAGCGTGTCGTATCCTTCGACCAACCGAACGGCGGGGCGTTGAAGTGCTCCAGCAACCGACGTCCTTCGACCTGCCCATTCAGCCGGAGGTAGTCTTTGATGGACACACACGCCTTGTGTGTGCCATTGATTGCGACGGTTGCGCCGGTGCGCTTAATGAGGGTCAAAGGGTCATCCGCGGCCTTCACTTGGCTCAGCGGTGTCTTCAAGAACTTCTCTGCGGCTCCCGCGTCAGCTTGGACAGGCGCCTCACCGTACTGATCGAAGACTCGCCCAGCCGCGGTTCCAAGATAGGCCTTGCACGCCTCACCCACATCAGGCGCAAGCTCCGACACCGGTCGGTGCTCCCCATGGGCGACGAAGGAACCACCGAACAGCGAGCCCCGGAGCCTCCCCTCGAGCTCATCACCCGCGCGGTCCCTTCGCTCGGAGACAATTCGCACGAACTCTTGTGTTTCTGGATCGGACGCGCTGCGGTGTATGTCGATGAATTTCTGGCATCGGACCAGCGTCACCGCGAGCTGATCGGCCGCGGGGTCTGTTTTGCCCACGACCCAGATCGAGGTACGCTCCTGCCTAGCCCTCGAGTCATTCTCGCGCTCGGCGCGCGTCTGTTCGTAGGCCGACGGAGGAACGAACTCGACGTGCAGCTGAATTGGCTCTCGTTCACCTTCCAGAGCCACCGACTGACCGCCGCCGGTAGCGAGACGAACGCCGGCACTAACCGGTCGAACGCCGTTGAGCCTCGCGGAAGGCAGTGGCGTCAACAGGTTCCGTACCGCTCTGCTGACTTCGGCCCTTACGTCCGCGTTCCGGTATTCGATCTGATCGAACTGCTTCTGCAGTGTGACCGCTGCCTGCGTGAGAAATCGAAGGCTGCCGTTCTTCTCCCCGAGCGGAAGAAGTGGATCCTTCAAGAGCTCGTCGACAACGCTCGCCACCTGCTCTCTTAACGACGCGGCCTCCACTGAGGACTGCAGCAGCGCCGCGATGTTGTGCGACGTAACCGGCAGGTTCTCAAGAATCTGTAGGATTGCGATCGACTTCGCCACGTCCCCGTGAAGTGACTTGCCGACAAAACGGTCTTCAACCCGCTTCACACCTTCGGCAATGTGAGCGTAACTGCTCTGGATGTCACGCCGAAGCGAGTCGTAGAACGTCACCGTCGTGGCCAAGGTCCCAACGGCCTCGTCAGCGAGAACTCGGTCATCAGCCTTGCGCCCTCCACGGTCCACCAACACATCCTGGACAACTTTGATCGCAGAGCGCAGGCCAAGGCCGCCAGTCTTTCGGGCGAGACGACCGAGCAGTTGCAGGAGAATTTCGAAGTGCTGCGGCAAGAACGGATACAGGTTGATGAACGTCCGCCGATCCAGCGCGGCGTCGTACACGCCTCCGTCCTTCAACTGCGTTGCGGTTCGCAGCGAAGCGCCGTTCGTATCGAATAGGCGGCCGAGCGCGTCCTCGCCAGACGCCGACTTTGTTAGCAGCCGCCTATGACAAATCTCTCGAATATCGCTAGCTTCGAGGTTGATCTGAATCGGGAAGCGATCCTTTAGCTTGAACAGGCCCGGAGCATTGAACATCGCCACTGGGCTGTCTTCTGTTAGCGTCTGCTGCGCAGTTGCGAACAACCAGACCTGCCCACCTCCCACCTGCTTCAGATTCTTTGCCAGGCCGTCGAGGTTCAAGATGAGGCTTGGCTTCGCCGAGACGTACTGCCCGACCTCGTCAACGATGAAGATGACATGCTTCTTTCCAGACTTTCGCCGAATCAGATCGATCATCTCCTCGACGCGCTTCACCTCGCTCTTCTTCACATCGACGGACAGCCTCTGGAAGTCTTCCGGCACCTGGTACAGAAGGGGATAGAATTCCGATGCTAGACGCGCGGCGATCGGATTCGCCACAAGCGGCTGGTTGTGGACTTCCGACCACGCGATTCCTCCCAGCTCCTGCGCCGCCCGGCCCTCAAACGCGGCCAACTTGGCGTCACGCTCGAGCATGCGTTCGAGCTCCGCAACTTTCAGGTCCTCAGAATATCCAGCCCACTGCAATACCTTCAGGTAGAGAACTGTCGACACGTCCTCCATGGAAGCCCCTGCGAGCATCTCGCTCGCGAGGTCAAGAAGCACCACGGCTGGGTCGTAGGTCGTTGACACCTGATTGAACAACGCCCTGCCTGCCGCCGTCCGGAGCTGATTCTGGAGTAGATGTAGAAACAGATCGCCTTCGACCTTCATCCCTCGATCGAGCGCGAAACCGAGGTACTTAGTGAAGGAGCTCTTTCCTGACCCGTAGAATCCTGACACCCACACGCCGATCTCGTTACCACCACCAGCCTGGAGTGCCGCCTGCATCAACGTCAGGAGCTTTTCGAACTCCTCTTCGATGTGCTCGGTCACCACGTACTCGGACACCTCAGCCTTGAGCTGTGCAGTGCTCCGGTTGTGATACGTGATGACCTTTTCGATCGGCCGATTCAGTTCGCGACTGAACAGAGGCTGGATAGTTGGCATCTTCGTCATTCAATGTGCTCGGAACGGTAGTTCGGGTCAGCCGGATAGAACTCCAGGAATCGAAGGCTCGTCTTGCCTTCCCTCTTGCCTGGATAAAGGACAATCACCGGCCGATGAATGCGGCCCTGCATGTAGGCTTCGATGGTGTTAATCCGAAGGTAGGGGTGCAGTGCCTCCAGGTCGCACACCAGCAGTAGCCCCTGCGGATGTTCGTCGACTTCGCGGAGCTTGGCGTCAATCGCACCCGTTAACTCTGGCGCGAGCTGGGAATTGTCGCTGAGCGCCTTGGCCAGAGTCTTGTTGATCTCGCGGTACTCGAGTGGAACCCGTTTGCTTTCGGCCTGCTGAATCAACTGCTTCTCGCTCTGTAGCCAGATCTTTCGGAGGCGGTGGTTCTGCAAGATCGAGGCGACTACCGATGCGAGGGACAACGTGACGACGTGCCACCCGTCATGCTCCAGCCTGGCCAACCAGCCTTTGGTCTGCCGCTTCACGTCCAGGATCTCAGAGACTGGGAATACGAGATAGAAGATCGGCTCGGACCCCGTGCTGTCCAGGCGCCGCCCAGTACCGAGGCGAAGTCGGAGTTCCTCGAACTTATCCTTCAGTGAGAGCACGGATGCACTCCTCCATGCAGCGATATTTCCACGTCACGTGCAACACGTCGCCACCGACCTGGACGATCAGGTGACCGTCCTGCGCGAGTGACTTGAGCACTGCAACTGCCTCAACGGCGTCGAAGCCGAATAGCCGCCAGTCAACGTGACCGAGAACGGCTCCATCGCCGTGTCCGGCGAAATGCAGGTCGTAGGCTAGATAGAGCGCAACAGCAGGCCGCACTGTGAATCGCTGAATCGTACGATCGGACCGAGCAGATCCAGCCAGGAGGCCGAAATCGGCACAAGCACCGATGAGATACCCCGAAACACGTCGAATGGTCGACTCAGTCCACCGCTTGTGCATGCACCCAGCGTCGATTGCCCGCCGGATGAACGACTCCGCGTGTTCTCTGCTCAGTCGGATCGCGCCTCCCATGTACTGAGGCCAATAAACATCGGTCACGAAGTCACGCAGGATCCTTTGCGCGCGGGCAGTGTAGAGAAAGAACAACTGCGTCAGGTCTTCCAATGGTTGTCTGGCTGCGAGAAGCTTCTGGAGGCTAGCCGCGGGCTTGCCTCCATCGACAAGGTATCGCGGGCCAAACATTTCAACGACGATGTTTCGGGCTCGCCTGCCGGTGGCGCGCGCGAAAACGCCGTGCTCGATTGCGCGGTCCGCGAGTCGTATCGGCGTGTCGCCAGGCTCCCAGAGCCGGAGCAGGGCCATGGTCTCGTTGACCATCCCGAGGCCGGCCTGCAGCTGAGCGGTGTAGCGTCTACCTTCGGACATTGGGTGCCGATGCAAAGTAGGGGTAGCAGCGAATCCTCTCAGCGAACGCAGAATGGTAATGCGCCGCCATGTCGCTCGCCGAGTCAGGACTCAGCACAGTCTTCTCCGTTCCAACCTGTACGGGTCCTGCTGGCGCCGTGACGCGCGTCGTCGCCATAGCGAGCAACTCGCGAGTGGCTGCCTCTTTGTCGGCCACCAGCGCCAGCCAGTCAGGGTCGAGCGATTGGCTTATCCGCGACTCGATCGCATCCTCGACCTCGATTGGGAGCCGGAATAGATGGAACGCGCCGCGACGCCCAATCTGCCCGTCGTGGATCAATCGAGCGGCTTCGGACGTGCATCTGAGCGCCGCTTCGAACGCGGTTCGAGGAAACGTCGTTTCCAGGAACCGTCGCCCTGTGGCGTCCAGGAATGCGGTGTCCCACCAACCGTGCTGCTTGTTCTCGCCGAGAAAGGCGATAAGGAGACGCAGGCGGAGAATCGCTGCTGTGCGGCTTGCTTGGGTTGGAGTCATCAGCTTTGGGGAACCCTAGAAATGCCGCCGATTTTATACCTGCGTCTCGGATACTCAACTCTTGCGTGGTTGGGCGCTCCGCATCTTGGTTTCCTGCCAAACAGCCGCCGACGCTGGTCAGGCCACCTTCCAGGGGCCTTAATCATTGCGACTCTACCACTTCGCGGCAGCCCGCCGGCCGACAGATCCCCTTCGCCAGCCATCGGCCAGCCTACGATTCGATCGACCTGGCAAGCTCTCGGTAGCGGCACAAGGCGTTGGCCAGCTTCATCTGCCGAGGGGTGCGACACTCGGGCTCGAAGAGACGTGGGCTGGCCACCAGGAAGGCAGCACACTTAGCGCGAGAGGTCGCCACATTTAACCGGTTCAGGCTGTACAGGAATTCCATTCCGCGCGGCGCGTCTTCCGGCCGCGACGTCGCCATGGAGTAGATCACGATGGGCGCTTCCTGGCCTTGGAACTTGTCCACCGTCCCGACGCGGACACCGGTGGATTCCAGCCGCTCCGCCAGCCGGCTGACCTGCGCGTTGTAAGGTGAAACCACCAAGACGTCCCCGCTGGTGATTCGCTTGCCCTGGCCGTCTTCGTCGGTCCAATGGGCACCCGCCGCGGTGAGGAGGGTGACGAGTTCCGCAATCGCTTCAACTTCTTCGTTTGACGAGTTGCGATTGCCGTCGTGGTCGACTTCAACCACCCAAAGGCCGCTACCGTCGAGCGCGCCAACACCTGTGAGCTCTTGCCGCTCAAGGCCTGCCTTCGACTGGAGCCGGCTCTCGTAGAACAGCTCCGACGTGAACGAACAAATGCTAGGCGCCAGGCGCCAGGTGACCGGAAGGAAAATGCCGCGGTCGGACGGAATCGTCTGGTCCTCGCCCAGGATGTGCTGGAGTGCCGAAGCGTTGACACCTTCCGGGTGGCTGCCCTTCTGTGGCTGGTCGAGCTGCTGAGGATCGCCGAGCAAGACGATGTTCTTCGCAGCCGGCGACACGGCGAGCACATTCGCCAGCGACATCTGACCGGCCTCGTCCACGAAGAGGACGTCTACTGCCCTGGCGAATTCCGGCCGCGCCCAGAGCCACGCGGTGCCACCAAGGACGGCGACGCTCCCAGACTGGAGTGCATGGAGAGCATCCTCGTTGCTCTCCAAGACTTCGACCGGCCCGTCGTTGTCGGCCTCTTCGCTCTCTTCCTTCTTGTGGCCGAGCTTCACCGCGGTCTTGGCCTTGCGAGCGGCCTGGTCCACCGCATCGAGCAGATTCCTGATCACTTTGTGACTCGTCGCCGTGACGCCGACCTTCTTGCCCTGGTTAACCAACGCGCAAATCATCCTGGCGCCGCTGTGGGTTTTTCCGGAGCCGGGCGGTCCTTGGATCGCGAGCACCGTCTCCGCCAAGTCGCCGGCAGTCCGCACGGCGAAGTCGACGGTAGGTTCATCGGGCAATTGCGCAAACTCTCCCGAGTGCAGGTGCGGCGGTCTCGCGAACAAGAGATCGCGGGCCACCGGAGCCAAGTGGCCGCTCGAAGCGAACGTCTCGCCGAACTGGAAGATGGACTCCTCGAGGACCTCGGAAGGGACGTGGAAGTGCGCAAATGCAGCCGTTGGATGGTTGTCGGCTTGCTTAGGGCCCTTGCGCACGTCAATCGTCAGCGCGCCCCGATCAGCGGCGACGACGTCACCGAACTTGATCCCGTCGATCAACTTCAGCTCGTCCTTTCGACGAAGCTCCATCTCCTGGGCTGGATAGCGGTAGCGATCGATCACCGAACCTGTCGGTTTCTGGCTCCTGCTGTTGAGAACGACTCCCACGCGTTCGACGAACTGGAGACCGGCCACCGCCTGCGGTTCATCGAACAGTTCCTCTTCAGGCAGGTCGCGCAGCCGGTAGTATTCCCACCATCCCGCTTTGTCCTCACGTCGATGAAAATCGAGCAAATACGCCAGCAGCCACCGAGCGCGTTGCTCTTCATCCTGGTCGGCGGGCGTGTCGGGGACGCCGGCCAACAGCTTCGCTCGCAACGTGGTGACGCGCTGCGTGCGTTCATCAACGTTCGCCGATGCCTCACCTTCCTTTGCTTCAGGGCGAGGGACAACCCGGCCGCCCGCTTCCACGTCCGCACGCAGCTGCTCTAGCCAATTGCGGAGGCGAAGCGTCGACAGACAGTCGTCCTTGTTGTAGGCCTCGACAACACTGCGAACTTCATCTGGTACGCTATCAGGACACCTCAGTTCCAAGGCCTGCTCCATCACCAACAGGCCGCGGTTAGCATCGGCCAGCGGTACGGCCCGGTCGAAGCCGTAGAACACTTCGAGGTTCTTGATGGAGTACCGCTCAATCCCCGCGCGGACACCCTGGCGCACGACGCCGTAGAGATCGACAAACCGTTCTGCCCTGAGCAACTTGTCTAATTCCTGCTCACGCGTCGCGTAGCGACCCATGAGCCGCTTGAACGCAGATGGCTCGTATGGGGCGTAGTGATAGACGTGCATGGTGTCGTGAGCGTGCCAGGCCTGAGTGATCAGGTCGATCACGGCTTCGAACGCCTTGCGCTCGTCGTGTTCGGTGAAGGCCCAGAAGCTGCGATAGTGCGGCATACCGCGCGAATCGACCGTGACTACTCCAAAGAGGTACTCGCGCCCGCCTTCAGCGGCAAAGAGATCGCCTTCGAGATCCAGGAAGACGTCGCCCGGCGACGGCTCGGGCAGGCGATACAAACCTTTTTCCTTGTCAAACGGTCGCAACTCGACCACTGGTGGCGTCCTACCGCGCGACTCGAACTGAACTCGCGCCTGCTCTCGGACGCGCACATAGGTGTCGATGGCGCCACGCTTTGGCTTGAACGGTAGAGGTAAAGGAACCTTGGCGAGCTCCGCAAGCGTCGACACGCCGCGCTCCTCAAGCTCGCGCCGTTGGAGGCGCGAACTGCCGGCGACCAATGACAGGTGGTCGTCGGCACGCCGCTTCTTGCTGCAGTCACTGGACCACGGGCAGACATCGCAGTGGTCCACAGGTTCGGGATAATTCGCGGCCTCCACGGCAACCGTATCCTCGGCTACCGTCTCTTGCATCCTGGCGCGCACCAGCCGGAAGTAGGCGGCATAGTCGTGCACTCGGTACTGGTGGATGGGCCTCTCGACGTCCGGCGTGACCACGAAGAAATACTCCGGAGCCGCGCCCTGCGCGATGGCGAGCATTTCGGAGTACAGGCCGAGCTGGAGGATGGTCCCAGCCCGCGTTTCGCGCGCGAGCTTGGTGTCAACAATTTCGTAGGACCACGCGCCGAAACGGCTGGGCGCCGCGACTCTCCGCATCACGTCCGGCCGGCCGTACCAACGGCCATCGCCCAGCGCCCCTTGGACGACGGCGTCGGCGCCGGAGGCCATCGCGTCCAGCGTTTGTGCGAGAGCTGAAACGCGATCCTTCACGTCCGCAAGACCAACGGTCTTCAGACCATCGACCCGAAGCGATTGCACGTAGGCCTTCTCGTGTTCGAGGCCGCGTTTAAAGAGGATCTCGAGAAGCGGATCTTCCCAATGTGGACGCTGGCGCTTGCCGAGCGCCTCGGCCATCTCGAGCGCCGTTCGATGCCGGCAGCTGAGAAAGTTCGAGAGGTCCGTAGCCGAGAGCGTGAGGCCGGCATCTGTGCTGCGCATCAGTCAGCCGCTGACCATGGCATCAACGGAGCCTCCGAGGTGTCTGAAGACACACGGGCGTCAATCCGCCGCACAACGTGATCAGAGTGTGTAGGAGCCTCACCGGCGCCGCCTCGTGCCATGGGTATCGAGGTGATCCCCGCAGTGACCGATAACGATTCGCTTTTCTTCGCGGTCGACGTAGAAGTGCACCCTTAGCAACCGCGGTGCGGCATTGCCCCATTTCACGTGGGGCGTGATGTCCAGGTCACGGCCTTCGTACACCAGCCGCCGCTTGGCCATCAGCTTGTTATCACGCTTGGTCTCTTTGCTCTCGGTCCACGTCAGCTCGAACTTCGTGCGATTCTTGAACTCGTCAGCGATCTGCTGCGCCGGGAGTCCTTGCATCAGCAGGTCATAGAGCTCCGTCGCCATCGACCGCAAGCACCGCCAAATCACGGATGCGGCGTCGTCACAAGTGACAAAGGCCGACTTTTCCAGTGATTTCGTGGCCTCCGCCGTGAACATCAGACGCTCGCCGCTGACCTTCGCGGCCAGCGCGGCGATCTCAGCCGGCTCCCCCGGCCATGCTGTGAGGTTCAACACGGCCTGCAGCGCGCTTCCTTCGGCCAATGCCTGCGCCCTTGCTTCCGTCGCCGACGCTCGGGCTTGTTCCACCTCGTACTCCAGTCGAGCAACGGTCGATTCGGCACGCGCACCACGATCCACGGCGCCTTCGAGTTCGTCCTTCAACGCCTTGTTATCGCCCTCCAATCGCAGGTTGTCGGCTTCGTAAAGGGCGAGCATCTCGTCCTTCTCCACGAGCGTACTGGTCCCGACCGCTCGCAGCTCAGTCAGACGTCGTTCGCGAACTCTGGCGTCGATGTCGTCAATCGATGCAATCGAGGACTGCGGGCCTCTCCAAGCATCGCTTCGCGTCAACGCCCTCACAATGTGCCCGATGATCTCATCGTCACCCTGGTGGTCGATCTCATCTCCCGTAAAGAAGCGATGGCGGGCCGCGGTCCAGTCCTGATCGAACGACACTCCCGGCGCGTAGATCCGCACAGTGCCGTTTGGGCTACGGAAGCGCATTGGCAAGAAGTGCTGGAGTTCGTCGTCGCACTCCGGTGATTCGCACACGTAGACGGCGGCGGTTCCTGCGAGCGCGCGACTCAGGTTGACCGAATCCAGCTTCGGAACGCCGGATTTCCGATCGCAGCTCACGAGAACAATCGGAATGAGCCGCTGGGGATCCGCCAGCAGCCCGGCGAAACCCGGGCCCATACCCACTTTCATCGTTGAAGGTTGGGCCTTCATCCGGATTGACCCAATTCGACCGATCCAGTTCTTCGAGTCAAGGAGGCCGATGACGAGGCGGGGGCTCGACGGCTGCGGCCTGGGAGGTTCCGGACCGACGTAGTCCGGCCGGAGCCGGTGCAGCAATTCGACCGAAATGCGCCATTCCCGAGCCGCGATCTCGGTCACGCTGATATTGGTCATCCAGCGCCGCGCCTTGACCTCACCGTCGACGTGTTCATACCGAACCGCCCACATCTCAGGCGTCGGACGGGCATCCGAGAGCGTCCGCGTCTCCACCCGCGCCCGCGCCGGCGCTGGTCCCGCCCACGTGCCGCCCTTAAAGAAGAACCCTTTCAGCGGGTCCTTTTCTTTGCGGACAATCCATGCACGGACTTCGCCGACCAAGGCGGCCCAAGGGTTCTCCATTGGACTGCTGGGCGACACGTCGAACACCGAGTGGAAGTGCGTAAAGACCTGCATCGACTCCCCGTTTCCAACTAGCGCGATGGCCCGAACTATAGGCGGATAGTAGTCATCTCGCCGTCGACCTTTCAGTCGAACGACGACACAGTAGTCGACACGAACGGGCGTGTCGAGGAGCTATCGGCCGACCTCGAACGTGGGCGCGAAGCCGTTCAGCAGCCGATTCTGGTCGTAGAGAACAAGCGGGAGATCGGCCTTGGACATCCACACGCGACCGACCTCGACGGCGGCGGATACGGGCAGCGCAGGGAATAGATGGATGGCTGCGTGTTCCCCGTGTGCAGCCTTGATCGCATTGAGGGTGGACCGAAGCAGTCGTCTGAACTGTGCCAGGTCCCCCGCGCGCCTCATGACGTCGTTGTGAGGTTGAACTACCTCGATGGCCCAGATTGCCGCGTCTGCGCCAAGAACGTCAGCGACGCGCTGGTCGCTGACTGTCGCGCTGAGAGCGAGAACCAAGGCGACCGTGTCGCTCCGGTGATGTGGCTCGCGGACACTGAACACGATCGGACCGCCATCTTCTGCCCAGCGCCAGCCTTTGGGCTCTCGATGGAGCTGATGAACGTCCGCCGGCACGAGGTCGCCTAGCAATCTCCCAAGTTCGATCAGGAGAGGCTGAGGGGCCAGCGCGAACACAGATAGATGGCGTACGTCCCGTGCCTCGACACGCTCAACAATCTTCTTCGCGAACTGGCTCTGCAGATTGTCACGCTGAATCTTCCAGAACTCTGCCTCGTGATCGCGACGATCGATACCCCGCAGCTCGATATCGATGGTACGGCGGCCTTCGGCTGGATAGCGGCTTGGAATCATCGCGACACTGATCTGCTCGTACGCGACAGGCGACTCATGGCTGCCGATGTTCGCGGCGTAGCGGAGAACATGAGACGCCCGGTCCTCTTGAATTGCGGAAACGATCTCGATGCGACCTTCGTGCGCGGCCTTCATCGCGAGCAGTCGATTCTCTGGATGCTGATCCACTTGATCGACGTCGATCAACTTGTGATGCACGTAACAGAGGAGCATCAGATTGTTGACGTCGTCTGAAAGCAGTGCTGAGCGGACGGCGTTTCCGCGCGGACCACTTGGCGTGTCCGCGACGATGTGTGCGACGAAGCCGAAATTCCGGTCTTCGTTGCCCGAGATCAGATCACCGATCAGCCACGTGTTGCAGCCGGCATACTGGCAACGACCCGCGGCGCGGGCCCAAAGAACCTGACGAGTCCTGGGAGACAAGGCATTGGTGCGCGCGGGGGTTGAGATCGATATCGCCATTCAACGAATCCTTCAGTCACTTTCCTTAGGGTGAACGCCGCCACCCTTCCATTCGTTTGAATCGAGCCACTCTTCAAAATAATAGAGCCACAATATCGTCCACGGCACGATGGTCTGATCGATTCGCATCTCCGCCGCCCATTCGGCACTGCTCGGTAAATACAGGCAGAGACGCGGGGGCTTCTGCGCATATACGTGCGGAAGGCGACGTCCCGCCGACAGCTCGACGAGATCCGGTCGATCCACGAACACTAGCGGCGTCGCTCCCTGGCGGTAGTCGATCCGAACCGAGTAGCGCCTACTCAATGGGCTCGGTGAAGCCTCAAAGCGCCAAGACAAGCGACCGGGCTTTAGCGTGCCGTTCCCAGTGCAAATCGCACTGGCCTTCAGAATCGCGTACTGCTGCGCGGCGGTCAGGACCGGCCGACGCGGGCTCCACATGCCTACTCCTTGCCGTAGAAGGTGTTCGGGCGAACCGCGGTCGTTCCCGGCGACTGGCCGATGCGGAGCCCGACAACCGGCGCTACGGATAGAATCCCGCGCGCCCGTGCGGACGAGATGTCGGCTGTCAGGCCCGCCAGTGCGCGATCCGCGGGGGCGGTCCCAAACGACTCGCGCAGGCTCTTCGTGAGCCGATCGAGCCCCTCGATGTTCGGCAGACTCTGGATGTGAGCCAACGCGCGCGCATGCCAGTTGTAGAAGGCTGTCGCGCGCTGGGAATCAGCGTTCCACTTCTCGGCGAAGTTCTCGGCCGTAGTGGTTTCGTTCCAGATGAACCACTGCCGCCGGCCATCATCCGTCGTGCCGACCCCGATGTAGTTCGGCATGTACCGGATGATGTCGCACAGCAAATCGAACTCGCTGTCGTAAACGATGTTCGACGCGCAGTGTTCATAGCTTCGAGACGCCAGCGTCGTGATGATGACGGAAATCGGCGCCAAGCACGAGTCGAGTTCGGCGAAGTGGTGATCCCGATGACGTTTGAGGATCTGCACGGTCCGCCGCAGAATGCCTTTCGGTCCTCTGGAGATTGGGTACGGCTCGATGTCCGCGCGCAAGCGCTTCTCGACCGCGCCCTCGAGAATCCTCAAACGCGGCGTCAGGGTGGCGCGACGCTCGAACAATACCTTGTATCCCTTGGGATTCGACGGACACCACTCCTTGACCGTCTTGTCGGGAACAAGCTCTCCACCGGCGCGACATGCTGGATTGGGGATCGAGGGCGTGATGTCCAGATGGAATTCGTGGGCATAATTGAGCCGCCAACACCGGGCCATCTCCTGCAACAGCGCAGCATAGTGTCCGCTAGCGCGCAGGCGATCGCCGATCGCCTTCTTCACCGAGGCCGGGGTAAAGGCGGAGCCCAGGCCTGCTATGTGAGCGACGAGATCCACATCATATTCATCGCCGTTGATCGGCTTGACCGTCGTGCCGATCGCCGTCGACCCCTGCAGATAGATCGCGAGCGTTCGCAAGACCGGGCTGCTGGCATCCGCCAGCCACGCGCCCACGGCCTGGTACCGCTCTTTCGCCAATCTGAATTGCGTATCCGTCAGCTCAAGTCCTTCGCAGACCCGTTCGAGCACGCCGAGCAGATCCCTCTTCCGAAGCAGCAAGTCCTCGCCAATCACCATCACATCCTCCACCCAGCCAAAGCCGCTTGACCGCTAGGGCCCGACAGCGTACCGTTCTCAATGGGTATAGTTTGGATACCCACATGAGTATAGTAAGTATGCTCATATTTGAGAATAGTGGAAGGAAAAAGTGCTATCTGGCGAGAAAAAGCGGCGGTGGGGTCCAGAGCAGAGGCTCGAGTTCATCGAGTTCATGCTGTTTTGGGGCGGCGGGCTCAACAGAAGCGACTTAACCGACAGGTTCGGGGTTTCGGTCCCACAGGCGTCGAACGACCTGACCGCCTACAAGGAGCTGGCTCCCGAGAACCTCGATTACGACTCCAGCGGCAAGAAATACATCCCGAGCGCCACTTTCGAACCGCGTTTCTTGAAGCCCAACCCCGACCGCTACCTGGCGCAGCTGAAAGCGCTTTCGGACGGGATCATCGACCTGTCCGAGACCTGGCTGCCCGGGATCCCGGAAACCGGGGTCTTGCCGATACCGAATCGCCGCATCGACGCCCAAGTTCTACGGGCGTTATTGAACGCCGTCCGGGAAAAGCGTGCGATAGAAATCGAGTACCAGTCGACCAGTCCTGAAAGCCCTGATCCTTTGTGGCGCTGGATCTCACCACATGCTTTCGGCTTCGATGGTCTCCGCTGGCACGTCCGGGCGTTCTGCCATCGCAATAACGGATTCAAAGACTTCATCCTGGGACGCTGCAGCGCCGTAGGCGGGACACGCGACACGGCGACGCGCGCAACGGACGACTGGCAATGGCAAACGTTTTTCGAAGTGGTCCTCGAACCCAATCCTGACTTGACTGAAAGCCAGCGCCGCGCGGTCGAGGCCGACTACGGAATGAATGACGCGAAGGTCGCGGTGCGCGTGCGTTACGCGCTGCTCTACTATTTCAACAAGCGGTTGCGCCTAGACGTTGCAAAACGCTTTGACAAACCTCGTGAGCGTCCCGTGGTGGTCGCCAACAGAAAAGAGTTCAAAGAGGCCCTTGTGAAAGTCGGAGCGCAGTCGGCCGAAGTCGACATCGATGCGGATTAATGCCCGTCGCGGCGCGTTCTTGGTCTTGGCGAGTGGATTGAACCTCCGACCCCTTCGGTCCAGAACCGAACGCCCAGAGACCTGATCGTAAATCGCACCGCGCCCAGAACGAGAGCTTGCCCGTGCTCGAATTGGTGGCAGGATCAGGCGGGGTCTGGCTTCCCTTTCCGGCTCTTCGTTGGCCTTTGCTTCATCGTGGCGCGGAAGGCATCTTGGTCGGATTGGGCAAAGCAGTAATGCATTGCTTGGGTCTGGCCATGCGGAATGGGGTGAAGATCCCACTGCCGGTGCGAAAGCAGCCCTACGTAACGGGCGGCATCCTCGAGCTGGAATCGAGGAACGGTGTGGTCGGGATGGTCCGAACCGACGGGCTGCGGGTTGCCGGGCGGCAGGCGCCAGCCCACGCC
>JBEBGG010000322.1:0-2027 GCA_040081555.1 Vicinamibacterales bacterium | reverse complement strand
ACCCGAGAGAGCAGGCGGCCTACAACCGCAAGCTGAAGGACTACGCGGACGTTGCTGGCAGGGCCGAATCGGCAGAGCGAGCCGGTCAAGAACTGACGCGCCGACAGTCCGTTTCTGACGAGCGGAAGGCGGTCGGCGCTCGTGCTGAAGAGATCAGGCCGAAGCTGGACGTTGATGTGGCCGGATCGAAGGAGATCCGTCGCAAGCTCGACGGGCTTGAGATCGGCATTCGAGAGCTTCGGTCGAAGCTGAAGAAGGGCTCCGACAACACCGAGGCTCTGGCTCAAATCAAGGCGCGCGAGGGCGTCGCGGAGAAGCTGCGGAAGATGCTGCCGCAGGCGGAGGCCGCCAGGTGGAAGCCGTCCACTGGCGAGCAGGCCGTCTACAACGCTCGACTCGGCGGTAAGCCCGAACTCTCCAAGCCCATTGGAGAGATGGGCGTTCGCCCCACTACTCCGCGCGAGACTGAGGCAAAGGCCCTTTCGGTCGGGTGGAGAGCAATCGCTGACGAGCCTGCTCGGCGCGCGTATGCAGACTTCGAGCGCATCGCCAAGAACACCGAGAGGGCGGTTCGTCTGCGCCCGTCCGCTGACAACCCCGACACGATCGTTCGCCGCGCGCTTGAGATCGGCTCGTCGGCCATCGTGAACGCCGGTCGCGGAGTGGAGCGCCTGTCCATCAAGGAGCAGGCGGCGCTTACGGCTGCGCTTGAATCCGGTTTCGTCACTGTAGAGAGCCCGTCAAAGCCGAAGCAGGCAACGCCGTCGAAGCCGTCCGAGCCAGCCACCAAGCGAGAGAGCAAGATCACGGCAACGATCCGTGACGCAGAGGGCAAGTCGAAGAAGATCACAGTCTACAGCGACACTCCTGATGGGGAGTGGACCGCGCTTCAGGACTTGATGAAGGAAGCCGCCGCCAACTCTCAGGCCAAGAAGTCGAAAGGGAAGAAGGCGTACTCTGGCGTTCCTATCGACGCGATTGCCGAGATGTTCTCGAAGGGCGGGGACGAAGCTGACGCAACCAAGAAGGCTGCCGTCTATCGCAGGCTGATGGACAAGGCGCTCGTCGCCGAGGCGGCAAGAGCTGGTGGCGAGAAGTTCAGAGACAACATCCGAACCGTTCTCAGCAAGGTCATCGGCAAGCCGCTTCAGAACTACTTCCTCGGACCCATCCTATCTCCGACCATCAAGCGGGCCTCTGAAAACGCACAGATCAGGCGGAACGAGCTGGCGCGCCCGGCACGAGAGAAGGCTGCGGCCTTTGATGCGGCTCTGAACAAGATGTCTGGAGGCATCGAGAGCGCGAAAGCGGACATCGCTGCCGGCGCCTTCGCGATCATCGAGACTGAGGGAAAGACTCAAATCCCGCAGGCCACGAAGTACCTTGCCGGTGAGATGGGCGAGGTCGTCAAGGCTGGGCGCGAGTTCGCTAACGCGATGCTCCCGCTCGGCAAAGTCTTCGAGGACGCCGGGTTCATCCCGACCGCCAGATACCAGCAGTTCGGGCCTGACGGTGAGATGGTCTGGACCGAGGTCACGGTCACGGCGGATCAGATCGCCGATGGCAGCGTGAAGCTGGAAGACTTCAACAGCAACAAGGGGCTTGAGCCGGGCCACGAGTGGAAGCTGATCGGAGGACTTGAGTATTCGCGTCTCAAGGGCGGGTGGCTGAAGCACCAGGGGTTGAAGTACGCGCAGGCGATGGCTCAGGAGATGGGCCGGTTCCTCGGTGGAGGCAATTTCTTCAGAGGAATCTTCGGGAGCAACCACGGCCTCATCACGAAGGCGTTCATGGCCCACATGAAGCGCCGAGAGGTCATGGACATCACCGGCAAGGAAGGCGACTACAGCCTCTCCTTCGAACCGACGCTTTCGGCGATGGAGTCCGAGATCGGTGCGGCCGGCAAGTTCATCTACCTTGAGGAACTGGCGAAGGCCGGTCTTGCGGTGAAGGGTCGCGCGCTCGGTGGTGACGATCAGGCTGCGGCAGCAAACGCACTCGACTTCGTTGAGAAGCGACTGTCAGAC
>JBEBGG010000156.1:0-8011 GCA_040081555.1 Vicinamibacterales bacterium | reverse complement strand
AGGATCGCTTCGATGTTGGTCCCACGCATGAGTCCCTCGTTGTCGACATGCGTATAAAGAAACTCCGAGCAGAATGGCTCCAAGGCGCGGACGGCGTCGGCGGCCCTGATGGGAATTGTCGTCTTCCAGCCGTGAATGACCACCTGGCCGCCCTTACTGTCGACGGCGGCAATCACGCGGTCCGCGCCGACGGCGTCAGCCAGCGCCCGTGCGAAGTCCAAGTCCGGCGCACCGTTCTTGAACAAGGACGACCCCGCGATGACAGCCTTGGCGCCGGCGCTGAGAAGGTCGCGGGCCCGTTCAATCGTACGGATGCCGCCGCCAACTCGGCAGGTGAGCGTCCCGGCGATTCGGCGAACGATCTCGAGGTTATCGCCTGTGCCCATCGCCGCATCGAGATCGATGACCTGCACCTTGGGAAAACGTGCGAAGCGGCGCACCCACTTGTCGATGTCTTCGTCGCGGATCGCCAACCGTTCGCCTTGCACGAGCTGGACGACGGCGCCGTCTTTCAAGTCAATCGCAGGAATCAGCATCAGAAGTCAGTTACGAAGTCATGAAACCGTTGATGGTGCGTCGCAACACCTAGCCGTCAGCACCTAGAGTCGAACCGGGATGTGATGCTGCCGCAGATGTTGCTTCAATGCGGCGACGCTGGTCTCCGCGTAGTGAAAGATCGAGGCGGCGAGCGCCGCGTCGGCGGCGCCGGTGGTGAAGACGTCGACGAAGTCGTGGAGTCCACCGGCGCCCCCTGATGCAATTACCGGGATCGAGACGGCCTTGGACACCGCCGCGGTCATCTCGCAGTGGAAGCCAGCTTTGGTGCCGTCACGGTCGATGGAGGTCAGGAGAATCTCACCCGCGCCGCGCTGCTCAGCCTCGCGCGCCCAGTCGACAGCGTCTCGGTTGGCCTCACTCGTGCCGCTCCGCACGAACACGCTATAGCGGTCGCCGTCCTTCTTCGCATCGATCGCCACGACCACAGCCTGGCTGCCGTAGCGATTGGCGAGCGTCGTGATGAGTTCGGGTTGCCTTAGTGCGGCGGTGTTCAGGCTGACCTTGTCGGCCCCCGCGTCGACCGCCGCCCCGGCGTCGGCCTCGGTCCGAATTCCGCCGCCAACCGTGAGCGGGATAAAGAGCTCCTTGGCGACAGCGCGGATGGTGTCGGCCAACGCGCGCCTGCGCTCGAGCGTCGCCGTGATGTCCAGAATGACGAGCTCGTCGATGCCTTCGCGGTTGTAGCGCCGCGCCAGTTCGGCGGGATCGCCGGCGCTGCGCAGCTCTTCGAAGTTGATGCCCTTGACCACCTGGCCGTCGCGTACGTCCAGACACGCGATGATCCGTTTTGACAGCACGCGTCAGCCCACCATCTGAAGAAAGTTTCGCAAGAACTGCAGGCCGACATCACCGGACTTCTCCGGATGGAATTGCACGCCAGCCACTCGCCCCCGCTGGGCCACTGACGCAAATGTCTCCCCGTGGGTGGTCGTTGCGACGGTGTCTCGATTGATTGGCGCGACGTAGCTGTGCGTGAAGTAGACCTGCGCGTGGTTCGTGACGGCGTTCGCGATGAGGTCCGGGCGCACCATCTCGAGGCCGTTCCACCCGACGTGGGGCACCTTCACGGCCAGCTCTGGCGCCGGGCGGAGGCGGACGCAGGCGCCGTTGAGCAGACCCAGGCCTGGCACATCCGGTGCCTCCTCACTCGATTCATACAGCCACTGCATGCCGAGGCAGATGCCGAGGAGCGCCTTGCCGTCCGCCACGTGGTCATGAATGCGGCGTACCCATGTCGCATCGAGCGCGCGCGTCGCGCCGAAATGACCGACGCCAGGCACGATGATGCCGCGCGCCCTCTCTAGGTCGCTAGCCTGTTCTGGCGTAAAGAACTCTGCCCCGACAGCTGCCAGTGCCTTGCGCACCGACGTCAGGTTCCCGGCTTTGTAGTCGATCAGCGCAATCACATCAGTCCCTTGGTGCTCGGCAGCAGCTTGGCCATCTGCTTGTCCTTCGCGCAGGCGACGCGAAGCGCGCGCGCGAACGCCTTGAATACCGCCTCGATCTTGTGATGGTTTGAGCGGCCGTACAGCACTTTCACGTGGACGTTCGCCTTGGCCCCCATCGCGAAGCCTTCGAAGAAGTCATGCACCAGTTCGGTCTGCAGGTCGCCGACGATACGGACCCGCATCTTCAGGTCGACCGTCGTATGCGGGCGGCCGCCAAGGTCGACCGCGACGACGGCGAGCGTCTCATCCATCGGCATGACGAAATAGCCGGCGCGATTGATGCCCTTGCGAGTACCCAGCGCCTTGGTCACTGCCTCACCGAGGGCAATACCGAGGTCTTCAACCGTGTGATGCTGGTCGACATCCAGATCGCCGGTGGCCTTGATCGTCAGATCGAAGCCGCCGTGACGAGTGAATAGCTCCAGCATGTGGTCGAGAAACCGAATGCCGGTGGTCACGTCGTACCGCCCGTGCCCTTCGATGCCGAGTGCCAGCCTGATCTGAGTCTCGGTGGTCTTGCGGTCGATTACTGCGCGGCGCACAGCACCTCCTCGAACACGGCGAGGCAACGCCGCGTGTGTTCCACGATACCGGCCGAGACTCGGATGGCCCCGGCGCATCCTGGCTCCTTCGATCGGTCGCGCAGATAGATGCCGCGCGCCATTGCGCCCTTCACGATGGCGGCGGCGTGTGTGCCCGCGTGCACGAGCACAAAATTGGCGTCGCTTCTCGTAAAGCGCAGTCCGAGTTTGTCGCACGTCGAATAGAGCAGGGCTTTGGACTCCTCGACCTGCGCGACGTAATCGGCCATATAGGCACGGTCCTCGATGGCCGCCTGCACGGCGATCACGGCGGCGATATTCACGCTGTAGACCGGGACGGCAAGGCGAATGGGCTCGAGCGTCTCGGGATGGCCGGTGATGGCGCCGATACGAATGCCCGCCAGACCGAATGCTTTCGAAAATGTGCGCCCGACGATGACGTTGCGATAGTGGTCGAGCTCGGGAATGAAGCTGCGCCCGGAGAACTCCGCATACGCCTCATCGACAAACACGATGGCGCCCGCCGGTAGCGCTGCGGAAACGGCTCGAATTGCGTCCACCGACATCGAGACCCCGGTGGGGTTGTTCGGGTTAGTCAGGAACGCCACACGGGTGCGGGGAGTGATGGCCGCCAGCACACGATCGAGTGGGAACGAGAAGTCGGCGTTTGGCGCAACCCGCACTGGGCGTCCGCCGACGATCTCGGTGTCGAAGCCGAAGATCTCGAACGCGGGTTCGGGGATTATCGCCTCGGGCACGAACCCATCGGGCGTTGGGCGCAGGTAGCCAACGGCCGTCGCCATGATGCCTTCGTCGAGCCCGTTGAGGAGCGTCAGGCGGTCAGGATCCACGCCCAGGTAGCCGCCGACAGCAGCCGTGGCGGCGTTGTACGGCGGATAGAACCCCATCTGTTCGCGAGAGATTGTGGCCAGCGCCTCGAGCACCCGCGGCGAACAGCCGCCGGTATTCTCGTTCTGGTGCAGCCGGAGGCCATCGTAGAACTCGCCTGGCTTTTCGTACTTGTTCATTTCAGGCGGACCTCGATCGATTCCGCGTGGCCCTGCAGTCCTTCGGCGCGGGCCAAGGGAACGACCACCGGCGCCAGCGCCTGCAGGCCGGCCTTGGTTACCCGCTGCACGGCCATGACGCGCACGTAGTCGGCGGCGCTCAAACCGCCGCGAAAACGCGCCGCGCCAGAGGTGGGGAGCACGTGGTTGGAACCGGTGGCGTAGTCGCCGGCCGCTTGAGCGGTGTAGGGGCCGACGAAAATTGCCCCCGCCACGATCGACCGGTTGATGAGCGACTCGCGGTCCACGACCAGGTGCTCCGGTGTCAGACGATTCGCCAGGTCCATCGCCTCATCCGCTGAGCGCGCGACGATGGCGTAGCCGTGGGATCTGAGGGATTGCTGCACGAGCGGGCGTCCCGCCGCGACCTTCATCACGCGCTGGACGACTCGTTCGGCGTAGCGGCGGTTCCAGGTGATGAAGATGGAGCGGGCATCTGGATCATGTTCAGCCTGGGCGATGAGATCGGCCGCCCACCAGGTGACGTTTCCCTGCTCGGCGACGACGACGATTTCCGTAGGGCCAGCGTAAAAGTCGATCGCGCAGTCTGCCGATACGCGCGCTTTGGCAGCGGCCACCCAGCGGTTTCCCGGGCCCACGATCTTGTCGACGCGCGGAATCGTCTGGGTCCCGTAGGCGAGAGCAGCGATCGCGTGGGCGCCACCAATGCGGAAAAGCCGCGTGACGCCGGCCTCCAGCGCCGCCGCCATGACTGCCGGCTCTGGGCGTGGGCAGACCGCGATAACCTCGCGTACTCCCGCGACCCGCGCGGGCACTGCGGTCATCAGGAGCGAGGAGGGGAGCGGAAAGCGGCCGCCTGGCACGTAGCAGCCGACGCTCCCGAGTGGCTCGACGCGTTGTTCGACCGAAACCCCCGCCATCACGGTGATGTCGAGATGCTTCGGAATCTGTTTCGCGGCGACGCGCGCGATGTTGCGGGTCGCCTTGACAATGGCCCTGCGCACGTCAAGTGGGACCTTGGACGCTTCGTCGACCATTTCGGCGCGCGTCACTTCCATCGGCGCGCCAAGCCGATCGAACTTCTTCGCGAAGCCGAGGAGCGCGCGATCCCCGCCCTGTCGGACGCGCTCGACGATCCGCGTGACGGAACGTTCAAACGCACGGTCAGCCCTGCTGTCTCGCGCGAACACCGCGCTCAGCGCTCGCCGGTTGGTTGACTCGATAAGTCTCATTGCCGTTGCTTCTTCCAGCGCCCAGCGCTTAGAGCACAATCTTGTTCAGCGGATACTCGACGATTCCCTGCGCGCCCGCGGCCTTGAGCTTGGGGATCAGGTCGCGCACGGTCTTTTCTTCAATGATGGTATTGATGGCCACCCAGTCACCGTTGCTGAGAGGTGAAATGGTCGGTCCCTGAAGCGAGGGCAGGAGCTTCACGACCACGGCTTGTTGATCCCGGCGGACGTTCAGCATCAGGCCGACGCGGCCCTGCGCCTCGATGGCGGCCTTCAGCAGCAGCGCGATGTTCTCCAGTTTGGTCTTCTTCCACGGATCTGCCAGGGCCGTCTTGTTGGCGATGAGCTGCGTGTTGGACTCCATCAGCGTGTCGATGATTCGCAGCCGGTTGGCGCGTAACGACGACCCGGTCTCCGTCACTTCCACGATGGCGTCGCAGAGGGTCGGTGGCTTCACTTCAGTGGCGCCCCACGAGAACTCGACGTTGACGTTGACGCCCTGTCTCTTGAAGTAGGCGTGGGTCGCCCGTACCAGCTCCGTCGCGACGGTCTTGCCTTCGAGGTCCTTGGCGGAGCGGATGTTCGAGTCCTCCGGAGCCGCCAGCACCCAGCGGACCTTGCCAAAACTCTGCTTCGCGTAAATCAGGTCGGCGATGCTCTCGAGGACGCCCGTACGCCCCTCGCCCGCTTCGTGCTCGGCGATCCAGTCCTGACCCGTGAGCCCGGCGTCGAGCACGCCGTCCGAGACGTAGCGGGCCATCTCCTGTGCACGAATCAACATGCATTCGATCTCGACATCGTCGATGGTCGGAAAGTACGAGCGCGAGCTGACGTAGATGTTGAAGCCGGCCCGTTGAAAGAGCTGGACGGTGGCGTCCTGGAGCGAGCCTTTAGGTATGCCGAGTTTGAGTTTCATAGTGTGTGTCTGTGTGGGCTCCGGCTTCAGCCGGAACGTTATGCGTTCGGATCAACCGTTGTGTAGAAGCAAGTGCGTTCGCCGGTGTGGCAGACGTTGCCATCGCCGAGGCGCTTCACTTTCAGGAGCAAAGTGTCATCGTCGCAATCGGTGAGCATCTCAAGGACCTGGAGCTGGTTGCCAGAGGTCTCGCCCTTCATCCACAGCTTGTTGCGGGTGCGGCTGAAGAAGGTGGCAAAGCCGGTTTTCTTGGTGAGGGCCAGCGCTTCTTCGTTCATGAAGCCGACCATGAGCACTTCCTGGCTCTCCGCATCTTGAATGACCGCCGGAATCAACCCGTCCAGTTTTGTGAAATCCATAACAGTTCAACCTGAAACAAAAAACCCCGCCGGGAGGCGGGGCTGCATGTCGTAAAGGTTCGCTTGCTCGACCTAGATCACGCACAACTCCGCCGGCTCGAAAGAGCAGGATGGTGGTGAACGTGATGGTGGCGAACGAACATGACGCGTTAGGGTACTTCCAAGCGTTGGAGCCTGTCAACGATCTGTGCGCTTGCGGTCACCACCCGACCGCGCCCATGCTGTCAGTATCTGATGGGAGAACGTTCCGGCCCGGTGTTTACTGCGAGAGCCTTGCGTAAGGTCTATACGATGGGCGAGGTCGTCGTCGAGGCCCTACGCGGTGTCGATTTCGACCTGTTTCCCGGCGAGTTCGTGGTGTTGCTCGGTCCCTCCGGCTCCGGCAAGTCGACGTTGCTGAATATTCTGGGCGGCCTCGACGTTCCGACGTCTGGTCAAGTGATCTACCAGGACCACGACTTGACGAGTGCCAGCGAAGCCCAGTTGACCGACTACCGGCGTACCCACGTCGGCTTCGTCTTCCAGTTCTACAACCTCATTCCGAGTCTGACCGTCAGGGAAAACGTGGCGCTTGTGACCGAGATCGCCGCCCATCCGATGGCGCCAGAGGAGGCGCTCCGCCTCGTGGGATTGAGCGCCCGCCTGGACCACTTTCCCGCGCAATTATCGGGCGGCGAGCAGCAACGCGTCGCCATCGCCCGCGCCATTGCCAAGCGTCCTGACGTGCTGCTCTGCGACGAGCCGACAGGAGCGCTCGACATCACGACGGGAATCGTCGTCCTTGAAGCGCTCGACCTGGTGAACCGCGAACTCGGCACGGCCACAGTGGTCATCACGCACAACACGGCCATTGCCGGCATGGCGGACCGCGTCGTGCGTCTGGCTGATGGCCGGGTCGCCTCGGTCGACACCAACGCCAGCAAGCGGCGCGTCAAGGATCTCCAGTGGTAGGGCTGCCGTCCTGGATTCCTATCCTCGACCGCAAGCTGCTGCGGGACCTGTGGGAGTTGAAAGGGCAGGCGCTGGCGGTGGCCGCAGTGGTGGCGGCTGGCGTGACGATGTTTGTCACCTACCTGTCGAACTTCGATTCACTGCGCCGTACCCGCGATCAGTACTACGTGAGCGGGCGCTTCGCCGACGTGTTCGCCTCGACGACGAGAGCGCCGGCCTCACTCGAGGCGCGGATTGCCGTCATTGCTGGAGTGGCGTCCGTGTCGACTCGCGTCGTCGCCGATGTGACGCTCGCCGTTCCCGGCATGGCGGAGCCGGCGACCGCTCGGCTCATTTCCCTGCCGGAGCGCGGCCGGCGTGGTCACAACGATGTCCACCTGCGCCGCGGGCGGATGATCGATCCCGCGCGTCCGGACGAAGTCCTGGCCAGCGAGATGTTCTGCGAGGCCAACGACCTCGGTCCGGGAGACCGCGTGACGGCGATCATCAACGGCCGCCGCCGGGCGCTCACCATCGTCGGCATTGCGTTGTCGCCCGAGTACGTGTTTGCCCTTCGGCCGGGAGACATCTTCCCTGACAAGAAGCGCTTCGCGCTGTTCTGGATGGACCGTCAACCCCTCGCCGCGGCATTCAACATGGAAGGAGGTTTCAACGACGTGTCGGTCATGCTCGCTCGCGGCGGATCCGCTGACGACCTGATCGCCTCGCTCGACCGGCTGCTCGAGCCCTACGGAGGACTGGGGGCCGTGCCACGTGCACAGCAGATCTCGGCGTGGACACTCGAGAACGAGCTCTCACAACTTCAGACCTTCGGGTTCATCACACCGCTCATCTTTCTGAGCGTGGCGGCGTTCATTCTTCACGTCGCCCTGACACGGGCGATGACCTTGCAGCGTCCCCAGATCGCGTCGCTGAAGGCGCTGGGATTCTCCAATCGGGAGCTTGCCTGGCACTACATCAAGTGGGCGCTGGTCATC
>JBEBGG010000155.1:0-8029 GCA_040081555.1 Vicinamibacterales bacterium | reverse complement strand
CGGTCCAGATGCGCTGAAGAATGGCGCGGAGCTCGTCGTCGCGCTGCGCCCGGGCCGACCGCTGCGCCGGATCCCGCTCCCGGGCTTTGTGGCGGAAATACGTCGACGGGGCGATCGGCAAGACGCGGCAGATCGGCTCGATCCCATACACCTTCCGATGATCATCGATGAACGCGACCATCACTTCGCTCGGCGGTCGAGCTCCGCCTGTGCGAAATACGCGGACGCTTTCCGCAGAATCTCATTCGCGCGTTTCAGCTCCCGATTCTCGCGCTCCAGCTCTTTCAGCCGCTGGCGCTCGGCGGTGGTCAGGCCGGCGCGCTGGCCGGTATCGCGCTCGGCCTGGCGGACCCAGCGCCGGAGCGTTTCGCTCGTGCAGCCCAGTTTGCCGGCGATCGACGCGATCGCGGCCCACTGCGACGGGTGCTCGGCGCCGTGATCCCGGACCATCCGAACGGCGCGCTCGCGTACTTCGGGGGAGTATCGACTTGGTCGTGCCATGGGCTCCATCCTCTCAACGAATGGGCCCTCCGACAATCCCGGTACGATTCACTTCACCTCAGGAGCCTGATTATGTCTTCCCTCAACCCGAATCTCGGAAACGCCGACCGAACGATCCGTGCCATCGCCGCCGTCGCCATGTTGATGGCCAGCGTCCTTGCCCCTGTACCCCTGATAGCCGCGGTCGGGCTCGTCCTCAATGGCGCATACCTGATCGGAACGTCGCTGGTCGGCACGTGCCTCGGCTACAAGCTGATTGGTGTGTCGACCTGCCCGATCAAGCAGCAACGCGCGGTCAGAGCCTGAAGCCCAGAGTCGACCGACCGCGACAGGGACGCCTCCGTTGACTATCGAAGAACCGCAGCGGGCGCGTCGAAGCGCTGCTGACCGAGTCGGCCCAGTGGACCGGGGGCGGGCAGCGCTGACGGCGACGCGGTTGCACGGGCCGGTCGTCGCCGAGGGCCACCAGGTGGGGCGTCACGGTGATCAAAGCCGCGATAGCGGAGTGGAAGCGGCAGCGGCGCGAGGTCTTCGTGCCGCTGCCGTAACGATCGGGCGGTCTCGCCGAGGTCGACTTCTTCGAGGCCCTGGTCGACGTCAACGGGACGCGCCGCAAGGCCTGGCTCTTCTTGATGGGGCTGATGCGCCAGAGCCGCGACTTCGCCTGGACCTACGAGCGGCAGGATCGGGTCAGTTGTCTCGACGGGCACGGTCGCGCGTTCGCGGCAATTCAAGGGGGTACCCGTGCGCGTCGCGTACGACACTCTGCGCGGCAACGCGGAGTGTGAGGAACTCGGACATTCCCTCGAAATATCGGCCTGAGCCCCCCGAGACAAAGGACAGCTATGAAAGCACTGGATAAGACACGAATCGCTGGGGGAACCCCCGCAACTCTACGGCAGGTATCTTCCACACCGCGGTCCGACAACTCATCGGCACGCAGGCTAGCGTCGCGGGGTTGGTGGCGCGACTCACCCTCGCCGCCGTCATGTTCCCGCATGGTGCGCAAAAAACGCTCGGCTGGTTCGGCGGCTCCGGGTGTTCCGGCACGATGAACTTCTTCACGGAGACGATGCACATGCCGTGGGTGTTCGCCCTAGCGGCCATCCTCGCGGAAGCGATCGGGCCGCTCTTGCTGGCGGCGGGATTGGCAACGCGCGTCGCGGCCTTCGCCATCGCCGCAAACATGTTCGTCGCCGTTGCCAGCACTCATCTCCAGCACGGCTTCTTCATGAACTGGTTCGGCAACCAACAAGACGAAGGGCTTGCGCCTTCATCTGCCTGATCCCTCGTTTCGGTTGGGCGGTGTTCGTCCTCCGCTCTCGGTTTGCCCCAAGTCGCTGAATCTGCACATCGAATCGCGGCGCCCACCCTGTTTCTCGACGAACTTGAGGCCGCGTTCTCACTCGTCGGCCACGCGCCAGGCGTAGGTCATTCGTATCGGCGGTCACCGATCGTCGCCACCCGGCGTGTCCTGCTTCCCCGCACGAGATACCATGTCTACTATGTGCCGCGCGAGGACGTGGTGCTCGTCCTGGCCGTGTGGCATGCCAAGCGTGGCAGTTGCCCACCGCTGCGCCTTCTGTAGCCACCGCGCATGCGCAGTGAGGCAGCCTCCACGTTCGATAGACGGAATGTCATCACGGTGAGGAAGTAGCCGAACACCGCGCTCTCCGACAGCGCGCCGTGCCGCAGCTTCTCAACCACAAACCGCGTGCTCCACAACCAGCGGCGATCCATCGACAAGCGGTTCTATCGGTGCTTCGAGCAATCGCTCGTGTGACGTACGGCGCAGGCAGCTGTGTCGCCATCCGGAGCAGACACCGGCTGCAAACGGTCGGTCCCGAAGGGATGTCGCCTCGCGGCGATGACCTCTGCCATCAACACGCCAAGATCCCGCCCCAGTTGCAGGTCGTCATAGGCACCGAACACCTGGTGGCGGACGTGACCGACCGCGTCGATCAAGACGACCGTTGGCGTGCCACGCATGCCATACGCTCGCATCGTCACTGGCAGCGGGTCACCCGCCGGGCCGGGAAGATCGACGGCGACAGGGAACCGCACGCGGTATTCGTGGAGAAACACCGCCAGGGCGTCCGGTCCCATCACGTCGTGGTGCTCGAAGACGGTGTGGAGACCCACGACGGTCACCGGGGCATCAGCGAACTGGCTGGCCACCTGCTGCGCCTGGGGAATGCCGTGCGAGACGCATCCCGGACACAGCATTTGGAACGCATGGAGCATCACCACCCGTCCACGCAGCGCGTCGAGCATGAGGGGCTCGGGCGTGTTGAACCAGCGCGACGTCGACCACGCGGGCGCAGCGGGCGGTGTCACTAGAAGTCGCCGTCCTTCACGTACGGATGGCTCCACAGGGTCAGCTGGAGGAGGCACGACTTCACCCAGGCCGCGTGCATCGCTTCCACCTCGGCCGCGCTGTGGCCGCGCTTCGCGAGGAACGGCTTCAGGGTCGTCGTCACCGGGACGACGAGCAAGAACAGATCGCGGAATGGCACGATCGCGGTCGAGGCAGCACCGTCGGTCTGATTCTTCTTCGCCCGGTGGTGCCGCAGGCCGATTTCGTGCTGATAGTCGAGCCACCCCTGGTTGTACTCAGCACGCGCCGTGTCGAGAATCCACTGGCCGAACCGACGGCGCACGCCCGCGAGATAATCGCCGATCGGCTCACTGCTGCTCGTGTGCGTGAACGAGGCGAGGAGGTGGGGCTGCGAGCCGACGAATCCGTACCACACATCGAGGATGGCCTCGACCTGGTCCTTGACCACGTCGTACGACTGGCGCAACGCGCGCAGGTCGTCGTCTCCGAAGAGCGCGCTCTTCTGCATCAGTCCGAAGTCGCTGAGTGACACCGGCGAGCGCGCGACGGTGGGCGTGCCTGCCGTATAGCCGGGGATTCCTGTTGTCATCGGTCACCTCTCTTGGTCGTCATGGCACGCGCGGCCCATCTGGCACCCGTTGCAGATGGGGCACGTGTCTTGTGGTTGTGGTTCACAAAGCGCTTGCGAAACGAGCCCAGGCGATACGCTGCTGATCCTCGGGAGCCGGCTCGTGGTCGTCGCAGTCGAGTCGAAGATGTTGTGACCCCATCGGGGCGTCGACAAAGGCGCAGTGGTGCGGCGTGTCGCCGCGGCGCACGCGCGGACGGAAGTGCGTGCACGTCGCGCACATCCGGCTGATCGGAATCTGGCCCTGCTCCTGCAGCGTGCGGATCATCTTCATCAGCGCCGCGAGGAGCGTCGCCTGTTCGGCGTCACTCAACGAGCTGACGGCGTGCGTGAGGAACTCTGGCCACGCCCGAGTACGAGCCGACAGGCGACTGCCGGCAGCCGTCAGCCGCAGCAGCCGGGCCCGCGGGTGACGCCGATCGGGCGAGCGCCGCACGAGGCGCTTGTCGGCCAGCGTCGTGACCGCTTCGCTGATGGTCGGCAGGCCGATACCGAGACGCGCCGCCACCTCCGAGGCGCTGAGGGCGCCGTCGACCGCGAGGATGGCGAGAATCTGTCCCTGTGTCGGAGAGAGTCCGTCCTCGCTGGCCTGGCTCCAGGTCCGGTGCTTGAGGGCGAGCCCCAGCTTGTGCAGGCCGGTGGCGATGCGCCGGTCGAGCGGCGGGGCATCGAGCGGTGATGGCGTCTCCTGAGGCACGGGGCAGAGCCTAACTTCGGACTCCGAACTTGTCAACCCGCAGACGCCACGTGTCACGGACGACGGGCTGGGATTGGTGGGCACGCCGACGCGGCCGGATACGCTCGCCTGCGCGCGCATCCACGGCACCGTCTGCTTCACCGGCAGGCTCTCTAATCAGTGGAGCGTGCCGAGCGCACTGGCGGCATGCGGTCCTTGGGCGTTGATGCTGTACAGCCCGTGTTTCGGGCTGCTCCTCGTGAGGCGGCGTAACATCTCCCAAACCCTCGCAGCGTGTGAGGCCATCTGGCGCGGACAACGTGGCCAAGGCAACGACTTGTCCTGAGCGTCGCCTGCGGTCGGCCGGCTCGAACGCCCGTAAGCGATCGAGCCACATCAAGAGGTCTTACACAATCCGGCCGTTGCTGCCTGCCTTCGCTTGCTGCAAGTCACTGAAAACGCGTGGCTTCTAGTCCAATGGAGCGATCGCATGTGGCGTGTGCGATAATCGTTCGCCGACCGCTCGCAAGTTGTTGATTCTAAACGGAGAGATGTCCGAGTGGTTGAAGGAGCACGCTTGGAAATTGATTCCGGCGAAGCGCATCGAGGCATCTCAGACGGCACCAAGGCACTCTCCTTCAAGCACTTCCCGCTACAACGGTCCTCCTCGGTACGCTTCGGTAAACCACGGTGTTCGACCGAGGTTCTGATAGGCATCTGACACAGTTCTGACACAATCCGCGATTCGCGCGAGACGCGAGAGTCGACAGGGCCGATGGCGCTGCGTCAAGACGAGCCGACCCCAAGTCGCAAGCCGAGTCGATGGTCGCGCTGAGTGGTCATTGGCCAGCGCCGCGCCCGCCGTGCGGAGCCTTGAGCTCCACCCAGAGCGCCGAGGCCATCAGAGCGAGGATCACAGGTAGCCAAAGCTTCCTTTCGCCTGCGGAGGGCGTCGCCACGTGCGTCGGAATAGCGACTGCAAGGTAGCCCAGCACGGCTCTCATGCCCCAACCTGGAATCGAGCGATCGATCACTCCCGCCCGTGCCAAGACGACGAACGCGAGCAGCAGAATCAAGCCCATCGACAGAGCGGAGAGCAGGCGCGCGGCCGGCGGCAGGACACCCGGCCACCGTCCACCCATGGTGAGGTGACCAACAGGCGCGCCGCAGATGGCTGCGAGGTGGAACGCTCCGACGAAGAGAGCGAGGGCGGCAAACAACCAGGCGGCCAGGCGAACTCCGTCTCCACCAGTCATCCAGAAGCCTCGCTTCGTGAGGCCGTTCGCCCTCGCAGCAGCCGCGCGAGCATCCACATGAACAGCGGGGCCGTGACTGCCCACGGGAAGCCCAGGAAGAGCAGGGTGGTGGAGAACGTCGGGGCGAAGTAGACCACCGCGATCAACGGTGTGATGGCGGCGTGGGCGATGAACGACCGTCGAACCCCTCGCTCGACGCCCACGGGCTCGAGTGCCGGAATGGCGACCAGCGTGGCCAGGCCCATGGCGATGTAGCCGATCGCGTCGTAGTCCCAGAAGAGTGAATGCGGCGTTTGCTCCAGCAGGCCGAGGGCTTCGCCCGCCCCTTGCAGGCGCGCTGGAATCACCGTGGCCAGTTGCACGACGTAGTTGGCCGTGACGAAGACGGCGTAGACGACGGTGAAGATGAGCGCGGCGTGCGTCCAGTAGCGTGCGTCGCCTGTGCTCAGGTGGTGGAACGCCACCATCTCCAGGATGAACGGGACGACGATGCAGAGGGACGAGCCATAGATGAGGATTTCGTCGGCCGGGAACCGCAAGAGGCCGGCCACCTGGAGGACTTGGACGAGTCCGTACGTCGCCGTGGCTGTCGCCGCGACCAGTCCCGACCAGTACCCCGCGTCACTGATGCGTATCGCCATGAGTCCTCTCCAGTTGTGCGCATGTCGCTGTCGGATGCCTCAACAGCCGTGCCGCGAGCGGACGGCAGCAGAAGGCCGCGTCCCCGCCAGCGACTCGTGGCCCGTCAGGGGGCTGCTGGCGGCGCGACCGTGATGACCACCGCGCCTGTCTTGGCCCCACTCTCCGCATATCGATGCGCCTCCGCGGCCTGGTCCAGTGGAAACGACCGGTCGACGACCGTCCGCAGGGTGCCGGCCTCCATCAAGCGTCGAATCTCGACGAGGTCCTCCTGGCGCTCCGACACGAGCGCACACACGACCTTCTGGCCACCGCCGATCGACGTCCACAGCATCTGGAGGATCTGCTTCAGCTTGAAACTGAGAAAGACCAGGCGCCCCTCGGGCGCCAGAATGCGCCGGTACTTGGTGAACGTGCTCTTGCCGAGCACGTCGATGATGACGTCGTAGGTCTCGGGGAGGTCGACGACATCCTGCCACGTGTAGTCGATGACTTCTGTCGCCCCCAACGACCTCACATAGGCGAGCCGCGCCGTCCCACACACCGCGCTCACGGCAGCGCCGACGCGCCGGCTCGCGAGCTGCACGATGGCGGGCCCGATCCCTCCGGACGCACCGACCACCAGCACGCGCTGCCCTGGTTGCAGGTGGAGCTTCTTCAGAAGGCCCAGCGCCATGATGGCGCCGTAGGGCGTGGCGGCAGCCTCCTCGTCGCTCACGTTGGCGGGCTTGGTGGTCACGACACCGGTCTCGGCGATGCACAGATACTCGGCGTAGGCGCCCATTCGGGGGCCTCGATAGCCAAACACGGCGTCCCCCCGCTTGAATCGCGTGACACGCTCGCCGATCTCCTCGACGATGCCCGCAAACTCGCTCCCGAGGACGTGCACGCGGGGGCGCCACACGCCGAAGCTGATCTTGCCGATTAGCCAGAACAGCCACGGCATGTGGAACTTCCGCGGCGTCACGGCCGCGAAGTTCCGCACCAGTGTGTCTCCGAAGTTGACCGACGTGGCGCACACACGGACCAGGATGTCGTGCCCCTTGGCAACGGGTGTGGCGACCTCGCGCACCTGCAAGACCTCAGGCGGACCAAACTTCAACATGACGGCGGCTCGCATGTTCACCTCCTCGGCGTCCCCGACCCGGCCGCTGGACGCACGGACTCCGTTGACAACTCGTCTCGGTACAGACGCGCCCCGACGACTCCGGCCACGACGAGTTCCACGAGTCCCCAGACGGTGCCCACGATGGTGAGCGACACGGGCATGAATCCGTACATCACGTTCGAGACGTTGGCCGAGAAGTGGCTCACGTACCAGACGAGGACAGCGACAAGCGCCGCCGTCCTCGGTCCCGGCGGGAAGCGCGGTTGCACGGCGGCGTACAACCACACGAGCACCACCCCAAAGATGAAGGACTGGGCGACGAAGAACACCATCGCGCCGGCCCCGAGCGGCGGGACGCCGCGCGACTCCAGCACGGCGTCCATCTGCGCGCCCACTATGGGCACCATCGCGAGGGCACTCAGACTGATGATGAGTCCGGCCACCAGTCCACTTGTGAGTACACGCCGACCGTTGATTCTCACGGGCTCCTCCGTTCTGCCTCGCCTGGTCCGTTCGCGGCGTCCACGTGCGACGGCGTGACGAGACGCGCTTCCAGCCAGCCGACTAGCAACTCGACGGTTGTTTCGACGGCGCTCGATCCGTGGCCGCCGTCGGGCGCCACGACCTTCGTCGAACCTGTCACGGCGGCGCGAGCCAGCAGTTCGTTGTTGCCGGCCGGATCGATGAGCGCATCGTGCGCCCCCTCGAGGATGAGGACGGGCGCCGTGAGTGCGGCGACGTTCTCGGGAAGGCGATCCATCACGCGCTTCTGCGCGAGCAGCAGCCGCATGCTGAAGTAGCGCACCACCACGGAATCCCGCTGCATCGCGATGGCCTCATCGCGGTCGGGGCCGAAGGCCACGTCGAACGGCCGGCTGTTCAT
>JBEBGG010000154.1:0-8057 GCA_040081555.1 Vicinamibacterales bacterium | reverse complement strand
CTCGAGGCCTTCGCTCGAGACCCCGGTCCATCCAGGGTGGGTGACACCGACGCGATAGACGCCGGGTTCGACTCGCTCGAAGGCGAATGCTCCGTCGTCCTCTGACGTGTCGACGAGCGTCGCGGACCCGTCCATGGTCGAGAGGGAGATACGTGCGCCAGCAATCGGCGCCTGTTGATTCGTGAGCACGCGTCCCGAGACGTGCGCGGGTGCGACCGGCCGATTCTGGGGAACTGGCATCGTCGCCCAGAACCACAACGACATGGCGATGGCCAGGCAGGTGTTCGCGATCGTCATGTTGCCTTGATCGCCAACACGAATCGGCCGCCCGCCGGAGGACTTGTCAATCGCGGGCCTGAAGCCCGATCAGGTCGCATCGGCCAGGATGGCGCGGATGCCGCTCACGATCTCGTCGACCGTGGCTTCATAGGGAAAGCGGATCCGTGTACGCCCTTTCGCGTCCAGCGCGTACAGCCACGTCGTGTGGGCGACGGTATATTTCGCCGCCGACTCCGGTGTCGGTGTGATCTCATACGCGGCCCCGAACTGCGACACGACCTCGTCGATCTCGGACTTCGTTCCCGTCAAGCCGAGCGCGTCAAGGTCGAAGTTCTGCAGGTCCGCCTTCAGGACGTCCGGCGTGTCCCGTTCGGGATCGACGGAAATGTACAAGGTCTTGACCCGCGCCCGATCCGCACCCAGTCGTCTCGACACCGTCGCCAGTTTCGACAGTGTGGTCGGACAGGCGTCGGGGCAGGAGCTGTACCCGAAGAAGACGAGCACGGCCTTGCCACGGAGTGACGCCAGCTGGAATCTGGAGTGATCGTGGCCGAGCAGGGAGAAGTCGACGTCGATCGGGAAGATTGGCAGCGGCTTGGCGGGCGGTGCATTCCCGCACGCCCCCGCGAACATCGCTGCGACAAGGAGAAGGCCCGCCCGCGATCTTAGTGGGCACATACCGTCCTCATTTCGTGGGCATCGTGGAGTCGTTCATCTTCCTGCCCTCGTTCTGGCGTACCGAGGCCATCGTCGAGGCCGTCGACCCGTCATCGAAGGTGAACGTCAGCGTGACCGTGTCACCCGCCATCGGCATCTTCTTCAGGCCGAAGAGCATGACGTGGAGTCCTCCCGGCTTCAGCTCCACCTTGCCGTGAGCTGGCACCTCGATCTGCGTGACGGGCGACATCCGCATCATGGCGCCCATCATCTTCATTTCATGAAGTTCAGCCTTGTCTGCGATATCCGCTGAGGCACTGACGATCGCGCGTTTAGTGCCGTCGTTGTTCTCGACGATGGCGAAGACGCCCGCTGCCTTCCGATCACCCGTCGGCTGCCTGAGCCAGGCGTCGTGGGCTGTCAGGGTGGGGGCCGTCTGAGCAAAGACTGCCGGCGTGCCGCTGAGCGCGAGGCCGAGGATTGCGATACACGTCGCGGCGACGAACGAACGCATGAGTGCGGTGTGCGTGATCATGGCTGACTTCTCCCAGTCTGTGATGCGGTTCGCAGTGAAATGACATACAGGGCGAGGGAATGTCGCTCCCGCTCTGACAAATGGTCGAATCGCGGCATCACCTGCGAGTGGTGATGCACGGGATCGGGTGAGCGCGAATCTCCGAGGCCGCCCAAGACACCAGTGGCGATCGTGGCCGTCACGGACTCGATGTCCGCGCCCTGCTTGAAGGCCGCGGCATCACGAAAGTCGCGCGGCCGTGTCTCGAGGGTGGCACCGACCGGCCCGTCCCCGTGGCCTTCTGCCCCGTGACAACTCGCACACCCGTTCTGACGGTAGAGATCGCGACCGGCTCCTATCGAAGGCGGCGGCTCTCGGCTGCAGCCGACCACCGCCACGGTAGCGAGCAGCCACGCCGTCAGTACGAGAGGGCTCGCGGAACGCGCCGGCACTGACCACGGAAGGAGGCCCATCGACGCTGCGTGTGGGCGACCCGCAGCCGCGTTCATCGCGAGACGCCCCCGCGGGCCGCCCGGTATGCCCGCCAAGCCGCTCGTCCGGCAAACAGCCCGAGCGGCAATTGCAGCACGCCGGAGACCTCGAAGAACCAATCGCCAGGCGGCTCGTACAGAGATGAGGGAAACAAGGCATTGAAGACACCAGCCGGCAGATGGACTGCGTCGGCCAGATTCTTGATGCCATGGTTGTAGCCACCTTCGTAGAGCCCGAGCCACAGGACGCAAATCGCAACCGCAAACACCAGGAAGCCGGTCATCGCGATCCGGCCGATCGTTCGCCCTGCCCGGACACGTGCAATGAACAGACACAGGCCGAGCAACACGCCGGCCCACGCGGCGATGTGCGCCACGTGAGCCCGCCAGGGCGTGTCGAATCGACGAGCGCCATACAGATGGTGCACGCTGGTGAGGACGAGCGTGGCGAGTACCGCTCGGCCTGCTGCGTATAGCACTGCCCATCGGTCCCGCTGCTGGATGTCGTGCACAGGGTCGCTTCGTCAGTCCCGCTTGCTAGAACGAAAACCTGACGCCGGTGTAGGCCGACAACGGCTGGCCAGGATTCAGGACTCGCGAGTCGGCGGCGGCCACATTGAGCACGCTGACCGTCGCGATGTAGTCCGTATCGAACATGTTGCGCACTTCTCCGAACACTTCCCAGCGCCGGCCAGAGAAGCCGGCGCGCAGCCCGAGCAATCCGTACCCGTCCACGGTGTAGGAATTGGCGAAGTCCACATATCGCTTACCGATGACATCGAAGGTCGGGCCGGCATAGAAGCCGCCGGCATGCCTGTACAGCACCTCGCCACGTGCTGCGTACGGCGGCGCGGCGGGCAGTCGGTTCGTGCCGTAGACCGGATCGTTATCGAACTGGAACCGATTGAGCGTGACGCTGACCTGCGGCTCGACACGATGCGCGCCGCCCACGGTGAAACTGCTTCCCACGAGCGCCTCGAGGCCGGCGTGCGCGGTCTTGTCGATGTTGGTCACCAGGCTGTTGCCGGGGGCCTTTGGATCGTCCAGAGAGAGGATTTCATTGCGGATGCGCGCATAGTACGCGGCAATGTCCCACGTCCAGCGGATGCCCTGCGACTGACTCACCGTGGAGCGCCAGCCGACCTCAGCCACGGTGCCTGTCATCGGGTCGAGCGTCGAGGTGCCACCGCGGACCTGATCGATCAGCTGGAACGTGGTCGGTGCTTCGAACAACCGGCTGACGTTGCCGTAGAACTCACCGGCGTCGTTCAGGGAAGCGATGACGCCCGCACGTGGATTGACGGTCGTGTAGCGAGCGTCTGGGTTGGTCACGGCGCGGGTGGTCGCGTTGGTCACCAGCACTTCGCGCGCGGCACTCACCATCTGTGCACCGAACACAGCCGTCCAGCGGTCGGAGGCGTGCCAGCGATCCGTTGCGAACGCCTCCACGCTGTCGGAGTGGCTGTCGTAGGATTCGCTGAGGCCGTTCGGCCGCCCGTTGAGGTTGCGATAGTTGCCGCCGTTCACCGATCCCTTGCCGAAGTTGACTCCTGCGAGCAGATCGTGCGCGCCCGCACGGCGGTCGTAGCGCACCATCCCACCGAGGTCACGATGGTCGGTGTCGATCAGCAGGCTGAACACCTCCACCGGCGCATTCGGTCCCGGTCCGTCGAAGTCCACAAGGACCTGGTTCACGATGGGGTGAAACAGCGACTGCCCTTCGTATGAGAGTCCGGCCGCAAGCGATCCGTTTGTGCCAAGGGACCAGGTTGTCTTGCCGGCCACTCGTGCGGTCTTCACGACCTTCCCGTAGTTGCCACTGAGCGCAGCGGCGCTGGCCTGATGGGAATCGCCGTTCGCCTCATCACGCGTGAGCGCGCCTGGCAGGCGCTGGTCGTTGTAGACATAGGTTCCGAAGAGTTGCACCTGCGTCTTTGCCGACGGTTGCCAGCCGGTGTTGCCGTAGATGCCCCAGCGCTTCTGACCGCTGTGATCGCGATAGCCGTCCCACTGCCTGCCTTCAATCGTCAGGAGGCCGTCCATCTTGTCGCGCACACCGCCCATCGTTGCGCGGCCGTTCAGCGAACCGTAACTGCCGCCGTCGAGGAACACGGAGACCGGGGCGCTATTGCGCGCGGTGGGGGAGGTGAAATCGATGGCGCCGCCCAGTGTGCTGGCGCCATACGTTAGCGCGTTCGCGCCGCGCGCCACGCTGGCGTAGCGTGCGGTGAGCGGGTCGATGACCCGATTGTGATTGTTGCCGTCGGCTGTTGTGACCGGCAATCCATCCTGGAGCAGCTTGACGCCGTTCTTGTCGTAGTCGGTGGCGTCGAGATTGGAGCCGCGACTCGAGAAAAACAGTTCGTCGGAGCCGTAGGCACTCTGAGCGAACATGCCGGGCACGTACCGCAACATGTCCGCGATTCCGCTGATGTGCCGGGAATATAGCTCGTTGCCGTCGACCACCGTGACGCCGCCGGGTGTCAAGGCACGCTATGCCTCGACCTCCGCCCTCAATTGCTCCGCGCTGACGACGACGTTCTCTTGGAGTGCGGGGAGGTCGAGCCGGAAGTCGGCTACGACGTTCCCCGACGCACCGACGTTGACCCGGCGCGCAGCGGACTGGAAGCCAGGAGCGGTGATCCGAACCGTGTATTCGTTGGGCTGAAGCCCCTCGCCCCGATATCGGCCGCTGCTGTCGGTGGCGACGGTCAGGATCACCCGGTCGCCCTGCGCGAGTTCGACCCTCGCGGCCGAAACGGCGGCACCCGTCTGGTCCAACACCAGCCCACTGACGGACGCCGTTGCCTGAGCGGCACGGAGCCCGATTCCGAGAAGCAATACGACAAGCAGGACCGCAGCGGCACAACGAAACCTCATCAACATTCTGGGGCGCACTCCTTGTTGGGGAGTGTATGGGCGAGCGACTGACCTTCAGTGCGTCACTCTGTCGCAGGGGAGGAATGGCAGGAATATCTTCTGCTCGTAGCTCGCCAGTTCTTCGACCACCCAATTCTGAACCCGCCGTACGCGACTGCGGGCCGGCGTTAGCAGCTGGACGAAAGCGCGGTTTCCTGGTGTGCACGCTGGTCCCGGCATGCCCGAGGTGCATGGAGGCATCGCGGCGACGCAGCGTGGCCGACGCGAACAGCTATTGCGAACGGCCTACCTCGAGTCCGCTTGCGGCCGTTACTTGAGCGGCGAGTAGTCCGCCGGAGCCGCAAATACCGACTCCACCTTGGCGACCACCGTTCCGTTGCGATCGGTCTCCGCGAGGACCTTCTGGAATTCAGGGTCCGCGGCAACGCCCGCCCACGCCTTCTGGGCGGCGTCTCGGCTCGGATGCGCCACCACGTACGTCATCGTGTTCTGGGAGAGCGGCGCGTCGAGCGGCTTGAAGTAGGCGATGTCCAGTTGCGCTGCCTCAGGGCGGACCCGGGCGAGCGCGTCTGGGAAACCCAGGCCGTCCTCAAGGAACGGGCCCGATGGACCGGGGCGTTCATCGTCCTGGACGGCAACCGTGCGTTCATCAACAACGATCGGGGCGAGTCAAACGGCCAACCCTCACGGCGGCGCCATCCTGTAGTAGCCGCCGTGACACCCGACGCAGGCGTTGTAGATCTCCTCGCCGGCTTCGAGGACGTGGTCCCGGCTCCTGGCATCAACCGCCCTGAGCGTGGTGTTGGCGGCGTCCACGATGGCCTGCGACCATTTCAGCCAGTCGCGGTCGCCCGCTCGCTGACGATCCGTCTTGAGGAGGGTGCCGCCTGCGGCGAGCCGCACGGCCGCTCGCCGGAGATCGTTCCACTCGGCGTCGCTTCGCGGAAATGTCTCCTTGGCACCCTCCGCGGTCACGATCGTCGAGACGGATCGCCAGATGAAGTTGGCTGACGGATCGACCATCGTCGCCATGACCTCGCGGGGGCCTTGCGCGGACGCGACGTGCAGGGCCCCCCACACAAACAGCGGCACCGCCGCGGCAAGGACCAGAATTCGGGCACGGCCACGCACTTGGACGGCCACGCTACTTCTTTTCGAACGGATTGTCGTCGGCGCTCATGCCATAGATGGCCGGAACCTTGGCACCCATCGGGCGGAGATACGAGGAGAGCTGACCGCGGTGATGGATCGTATGGTGCGTGGGAGTCATAGCCGCTAATATACCGAGACTCGTCTCGGGATGGGTTGCGCAAAAAGCGCGAACGTTCGCACTAGCCCTCCCACAAATCGCGGTTCAGCACGCCGCCGCGCTGGGCGGTCTTCCACCCGCGCCGCCGCCATCCCCAGATCCACTGCGTGATGCCCTGGATGAGGGCGGATAGGAAACATTCGTGAAGGCACCGCCTAGCGTGTCCCCGCGAGGGCGCTAGAGAACGGCACCCTTCGCAGTCTCACCCCCGTCGCATCAAACACCGCATTCGCTACCGCCGCCAGCATCGGCTTCACCATCGTCTCGCCCGCCCCGTAATGCTGAAGGTCAGGGCGATTCGGGTTCGGGTCGCCGTTCACGATCACCACGTCAATCCGTTCCGGCGTGTCCTCGTGCCGCAGCGTCGGGTGCGTCACCCAGTCCACGCTGGTGACCTTCTCGGCGTCGAACTTCACCTCTTCATGCAGCGCGCGGCTGAGGCCGTAGAGGGTGCCGGCTTCGACGACGCGGATTAGCGCCTCGGGGTTGATCACGAGGCCGCAGTCGTGGGCCACGACGATGCGCTTGGCCCAGATGCGGCCGGTCGCCTTGTTGACCTCCACCTCGACGATGGTGGCGACGACGGTTTGGCTGCGGTAGGCGTAGGCGATGCCGCGGCCGGTGAGAACATCAGGCGACCCTAAAGGGTTGCCTCCACCCCTAGGCGATGGTCTCGGGTCCCAGCCGAACTTCGCGGCGGCGGCTTTGATACACGCGATCGAACGGGCGCGCTTGAAGCCGCTGTCTTCTTGCCTGTTCGCCTGCAGCATCCGCAGGCGGAACTCCACCGGATCCGCCTTCGCCTTGTGTGCCAGCTCGTCGATGAACGACTCGAGCGCGAACTGCACCTGCGGGCCATCGGGGTCGCGCAGGTTGCCCGTGCGAAGCGGCGTCTCGAACGGCATGGGCAACGGCACCACCCTGGTCGTCTGGCGACGATTGGGGATGGCATACATGTCCGACGGGAGAGAAGCGCGGCCCTGAGAAACAGGACTCTTACGCGTGCCCATCAGCTGCGAGATCAGCACCGTCTCGTGCTCGTTGTAGCCAAGATGATTGTGATCAGCCGCGACCGCGTCATAGTGCAGCGCGACGACGTTCCCAGCAGCGTCGAGACCGCCGCGCATCTTGAAGGCATAGGCCGGGCCCTTGGTGTCCCACGCCGTTTCCTCCTGCCGCATCCACTGCACCCTCACCGGCCTCCCGATCTCCTTCGCAATATACGCCGCCTCAAACCCCGCATCGTCAGCCGCCGTGCGGCCGTAGCCCTGCGGGCCGTCCATCCAGATCACCCGCACGCGGTCGCGCGGCATGCCCAGGAACTCCGCCACGCCGTTGCGCATGCCATACGACTTCATGTCGTTGGTGTAGATGGTCATCTGCCCGTTCGACGGATCCGCCATCGCGTGGGCGGGACCAATCGAAGTGTGACCCTGGAACGGGACGTCGTACTCCGCCTCGATCACCGTGGCGGCGCCGGCGAATGCGGCATCCACGTTGCCCGTCTCCACCGGCTTGCCGGTGGATGACGGTGTGGCCGACCGCATGTAGGTGAACAGGTTCTCGGAGGTGGGGAAGGGCGCGGTGGCCGGCTTCTTCCACTCACATTTGAGTTGCCGCGCCGCGCGAATGGCGTGCTCTACGCGCTCGAACACCACCGCGACGTAGTTGCCCTTGCTCACCACCTTCACGCAGCCAGGGATGCTGCGGATTGACGCCTCGTCTATGCTCACCAGCGTCGCGCCCGCCACCGGCGGCTTGACGTTGCGCGCGTGCACCATGCCGGGCACCTTCACGTCCACTGCCCACTTCACCGTGCCATCCACCTTGCCAGGGATGTCGTGCCGCTTCGGCGACTTGCCGACGTTCTTCATCTCCTGCACCGGCTTCAGCTTGGCAATGCCGGTGGTCGTGTCGGTGTTCTTGC
>JBEBGG010000153.1:0-8060 GCA_040081555.1 Vicinamibacterales bacterium | reverse complement strand
GCCATCATGGAAGCAGCGTGTCAGCTGGCCAAAGAGGGATTCAAGGTCGTTCCAGAGATCATGATTCCGCTGGTCGGCCACGTGAAGGAACTGCGCGACCAGAAGGCTGTGGTTGATCGTGTGGCCGCAGAAACGATGCGGCAACAAGGCGTCAAGGTGAAGTACCTCGTGGGCACGATGATCGAGGTGCCGCGTGGCGCGGTGACCGCCGACCAGGTGGCTCAGGAGGCAGAGTTCTTCTCCTTCGGGACCAACGATCTGACACAGTTCACCTTTGGCTTCTCGCGAGATGACGTCGGGAAGTTCCTCCGCGTCTATCAGGAGAAGAAGATTCTCGACCGGGATCCGTTCGCGTCAATTGATGTCGATGGCGTCGGCGCCATGGTTCGCACCGGCGTCACGCTCGGCCGCTCTGCGCGCCCCGGTCTGAAGGTCGGGGTCTGTGGTGAGCACGGCGGCGATCCCGCGTCAATCCACTTCTTCGAGAAGACCGGGTTGGACTACGTGAGCGCGTCGCCGTATCGCGTGCCGGTGGCCCGTCTGGCTGCGGCACAGGCGGCGCTCTCGGTCAAGGTCGGAGACTAGCCGCTGGTCACTATCTTTGCCCATCGCAATGGGCAGACCGAGAGAGCCACGAGCATCGATCGCTCGTGGCTCAACCCGGCGTCGAACACGTATCTGTGGGTCGATCTCGCCGCGCCGTCGATTCCCGAGCAGTTGATCCTGAGCGATACGTTCGCCTTCCACCCGCTCTCGATCGAGGATGCACGGGCAGACCTGCACTACCCGAAGATCGAAGCCTACGATGGCTACCTCTACGCCATCTTGCACGGCATCGATTTTCGACCTGGCGACAAGCAGCGTTTCGGGAGCCACGACGTCGACTTCTTCATCGGCCCACACTATCTGGTGACAGTGCACGACGGCCACTCGCGGTCGATCACTGATACCCAGGACAACGTCGCGCGCAACCACAAGATCATGCCTGAGGGGCCAGTGGCGCTCTTCCATCGCATTGTTGATGCGATGGTCGATCACTACCGCCCTGAAGTGGACAAGCTTGAAGACCGGATCGACGAGCTCGAGAAGGCGGTCTTTGAACGGCCCAAGCCCGATCTGATTCGGCAGATTCTGGCCGAGAAGCGGGAAGTGTCGGTGCTGCGGCGGATCCTCACGCCACAGCGCGATGTCATCGGGCGGCTGGCGCGCCGGGACTTTGTCGACATCAGCACCGATATCTCGTTCCGTTTCCGAGACGTCTACGACCACATCGTTCGCTTGGCCGACGATGCGGCGATGTTTCAGGACCGAATTACCGGCATCCTCGACGCCCACCTGACCAATGTCAGTAATCGACTCAATGAGGTGATGAAGGTGCTGACGGTGATGTCGACCATTGTGCTGCCGCTGACGCTGGTGGCCGGCCTGTGGGGGATGAACGTGCATCTGCCGAGGTTTCCTGGCGGAGACGCTTCGCAGTTCTGGTGGATCTGCGCCCTCTCGACCGGCATTGTGGCGGTGATGCTCGGCTATTTCCGCAGCCGCCGCTGGCTCTGACGTGAACAAGATCACGCGCCTCCCGGACGATCTCGCGAATCAGATCGCCGCTGGCGAGGTGGTGGAGCGCCCCGCGTCGGTCGTCAAGGAGCTCTTCGAAAACGCAATCGACGCTGGAGCCACGCGGGTGGTCATCACCGTCGAGTTCGGTGGCAAGACGCTCATTCGCGTCGAAGACGACGGCGAGGGGATGACGCCAGACGATGCGCGGCTGTGCATCGAGCGCCACGCCACCAGCAAGATCAGGCGCTCAGAAGATCTGGCTGCGATTCTCACACTCGGCTTTCGTGGTGAGGCGCTGCCGTCAATTGCCTCGGTGTCGCACTTCGTCCTGCGGACGCGTCCGCGCACGGCTGACGCGGGTACCGAGATTCGTGTCAATGGCGGCACGGTGGTCTCGGAGATGGAAACGGCCTCTGCCGTCGGTACCACCATCGAGGTCCAGAATCTCTTCTACAACCTGCCGGCGCGGCGCAAGTTCCTCAAGTCCGATGGTGCCGAGTCCGCTCAGATTTCCAGGCTGACCACGCAATTGGCACTGGCCTATCCAGAGATCGGCGTGACACTGACCAGCGCCGGGCGCAAGGTGCTCGAGTGCCCGCCGGCGCACACGCTGCGCGATCGCCTGTATCAGCTCTACGGCGAGCGTGAGGATCTGCTCGAGGTGCGGAAAGAGGCGGGCGGGATCCGGCTGACCGGCTTTATTGCGGCGCTGGCGGAGCAGGGGCCGACCCGCGGGCCGCAGAACGTCTTCATCAACCGGCGCGTCGTCAAAGACAAGACGATCGCGCACGCCATCATCCAGGCCTACAGCGTGGCGTCGGTGAAGGAGCGCAGTCCGGAAGTGCATCTGTTTCTCGAGATGCCGGCCGATGCCCTCGACGTGAACGTCCACCCGACAAAGGCGGAAGTGCGGTTTCGGGAGCAGTCGCTGGTGCACGAAGTGGTGCGGCGGGGCCTGCAGGAGGCGCTCGGTTCGGGCGGCGTGCCGGAGCTTCATTTGCGGCCGGAAGCCATGGCGGGCGTTCAGCCGATCGCCACGTCGTTGCCCGGAGTGCTCAGCGGTGGCAGTTATCCGAGCCGCTGGGCTCCCAGCGGTCCGCTGCTGCCATCGGGACGGCCGTGGTCCACGCCGCCGTACGCGACGGCGTCGTCAGCTGGGGTGGCCGACGCGCAGTCGAGACTTGGGGCAGCGACCGCGGACCTGGCCGCACAGTTGGCCGGGGCGGGAATGCCGCCGGTGCCCTCAGACCTGCGGCCGATGATTCCGCTTGGCCAGTTCAGAGATACGTTCATCATCGCCATAGATGACGAGGCGATTTCGATCATCGATCAGCACGTAGCGCACGAGCGCGTGCTGTTCGAGCGCGTGATGCAGCGGCTGACGGCAGGCGATGTGGAGTCTCAGCGTCTGCTGATACCGATGGTCGTCGACCTGCCGCGCGGCCTGGGGCAGGCGCTGGTGCAACGCGCCATCGAGCTGGCGCGGCTTGGGTTCGAAGTCGAGGAGTTTGGTGACAATACTCTGAAGGTGTCGGCCGTTCCGGCGATCATTCCTGCCGAGGACTGTGGCAAGACGTTGCAGGCGCTGGCTGAGGACCTTGACGGGCTCGACAAGGGTGCGCCGATTCAGGCGGCGTTGCAGCGCATTGCGGCACTGACTGCCTGCCATGCGGCCGTGAAGGCCAACTATCCGCTGACCTACGCCAAGATGGTCCACATCCTCGAGGAGCTGCGGGCCACGTCGTATTCGACGGTCTGTCCGCACGGCCGGCCGGTGATGCTCAGGCTGACGAGGCGCGAGGTCGAGAAGAATTTCGACAGGATCTAACGACCGCCGGACGCTAGGCCCACGGCGGCCGTGGCCCGCTTCAGACCGGCCCACGAGGGGCGCGCCTGCCAGAGCGTCTGCACACACAGCGCCGTGACGACCCAGATCATGGCCTCGATCTGATAGCGGTAGCGCGACTCTTCGAAAAACGTGAGCATGGTGCTCGCGGCGACGACGTAGAAAATCTGGAAGAGGCACACGAACATCAGGGCTCCTCGCGCCCTGGCGTCCGCGTCGTTGCGCCTCAGCCACGAGCATCCGCGCCAGACTCCCCATGCCCAGACAGGCGGAAGGAAGAGATAAGGGCCGACGGGCGCGATGGGAAATCGGTGCGTCAGGTTGTAGGTGTCCACGTAGGCCCCGAGCACCTGGTGATGCTGGTCGTGTGGCGATTGGGCGGTGCCACTTCGGGGATGCCATTCGGTTGTCGGGCTGAACATGTCGGTGAGTGCGCTGAAGATGTTTGTGACGTAGTCTCGCGTGCGGCGGCGCAGAAAGTGCAGGACGTCGACGCGACGCGCGCGATGGATGTCGAGGAAGTACCAGTGGTTGAAGTTCGGTGCGCCACTGGACGGCTGCTCGAGCCGTGTAAGTTGCGGTGGCCAGTGGCGGTTCTCACTGGTCCCAAAGAACGGCAGGTACGCTCGCGGCGGTGAGTACACGTCCGTGCTGGCGAACTTCGACAGCGCACCTTCCGCCATCCACGCGTCTCGAACGTCGACCGGGAGCGTGCGTAGCGTGGCGAGGTGGAAGTTGGACGGGCCGAAGGTGTCGAGCGCAAACTCGCCAAACATCATGTAGTTCTTCGCGTAGAGTCCGAAGAGCAACAGGCCCGGTAGGAGCGCCGAGAGGAGTACGCGGCGCGCCCCTGGCCGGCTGACCCACGCGCCGAATCCCGCCATCGCGCAGAACCAGATGAAGTGGAACGTGCTTCGTGTGACGCCTATTGCGAGGCACACGGAAAAGAATGCGAACCACGCCCTGAAGGACTGCCGCTTCACGGCATTGTGAAAGAGGGCTGTCGACAGCAGGAGCAGCGCCGTCGATGGCATTTCGTAGAGGTACAGGTTCTCGAAGTAGATCGACTGGGGAATGAGCGAGAACGCCAGGCTGAGCCCCGCCGCCACCGTGGTCGAGAGTCCTGCCGCCCGGAACACATAGAGCAGCGAGTTGATGGTCACCAGTCCCAGCGCTGCAAACACCCACGAGGCCATCGCGACAACGCGTGTGCTATCGACCTTGAGCAGGATCCCCGTCAGCAGGTTCATCCCCGGAGGAAAGGAATGGGTGAAGAACAGCGTCTCGAGCAGCCGGTCGCGCAGGTCTGCCTGGTCGCTCAGCCACATCCAGTCGAACGCGAAACTGAACCGCACGCCCATCCACCCAAGCGCGACGCGGCTGATGATGACGGCGAGAGTGACGACGAGATATGGCACGTGAGTCAGGGATATCGCTACGAGCTCGGCGTAGTCGGCGGGATTATACGCGCCTATAATCCCGAAATGGCTCGCCTGATTTCGGCCCTCCTTCTGATTGCCGCGACCGGGTCTCTGATGGTCGCCTGCAGCGCGACGCCCTTGCCGGTGCCGACGCGAGCATCTGCCGATGTCACAGTGACGGCGCTGGCGGACTCGTATCTCGCCGCCTTCTTCGAGCGCTATCCCGATCAGGCCACCTACTACGGCGTGCCGAACCGTCATCACGACCGGCTACCCGACAACTCGCTCACCGCGCTTCGGGCGTGGGAGGCGAAGGAAGACGCGTGGTTGCGGGAGGCGGCGGCGATCGATCCTGCGACGATCGAGAACGCGCCGCTCAGGGCGACCTACGCCATCGTCAGGGAAGCGGTCGAGGGCTCGGTCAACGCGCGCGTCTGCCACAACGAACTGTGGAACGTGAGCCAGATGACCGGCTGGCAGGTGAATTTCGGCTATCTGGTCACCATTCAGCCTGTTGGCACCGCGGATGCGCGCAGGGAAGCGCTCGCCAGGTGGGGCGCATTGGCGCCGTATCTCGATACGGAGATCGCCAACCTGCGTGAAGGCATCACGCGGAAGTACACCGCCCCGGCCCTCAACGTGCGCATCGTCATGGGTCAGATGGATAGCCTGCTCAAGAGCCCTGTGGTCGACCAGCCGTTCCTGTCGCCAGGCGTGCGGGACAAGGATCCGCAGTTCAGCGAGGCCTTCAAGGCGTTGTTCGATGGCCAGATCGCTCCGGCCATCAGGCGCTATCGAGAGTTTCTTGAGAAGGAATACCTTCCGGCCGCGCGTCAGGAGATCGCCGTGGCCGCCAACACTGATGGCGCGGCGTGCTACGCCGCCGCCATTCGCTACTTCAGCACGCTGGAAAAAACGCCCGATCAGGTGCACGAGGTCGGGCTGAGGGAGATCGACAACCTCTCGAGAGAGATGCAGCAGATCTCGCGGGCGTCGTTTCACGTCGACGATGTGCCGACGCTCCTGAAGCAGTTGCGCACGCAGCCGAAGTACATGTTCAAGAGCCGGACTGAGCTCATTGACTACTCCAAGGCCGCGCTGGCGCGCGCGCAGGCCAGGATGCCGGAGTGGTTCGGCAACCTGCCGAAGGCTGCGGTAGCGATTGAACCGTATCCGGCGTTCCGCGAGAAGAACGCGTCGAACGAATACAACGCGCCGGCGGAGGATGGCAGCCGGCCCGGCTTGTTCTATATCAACGCCTATCAGGCCGAGAAGAAGCCCAGGGCGCCGGCCGAATCAACCGCCTTCCACGAGACGATCCCGGGGCATCACCTTCAGATCGCCATTGCGCTCGAGCGCGCGAACAACCATCCGATTGGGCGCTATCTCGGAAACAGTGGCTACACCGAAGGGTGGGGGCTCTACGCGGAACGGCTGGCGTCTGAGATCGGCCTCTACAGCGCGGACATCGATCGCATTGGCATGTTGTCGTCGCAGGCATTCCGTGCGGCGCGCCTCGTTGTCGATACCGGGATCCACTCGAAAGGGTGGACCCGTCAGCAGGCGATCGACTACATGATGACGCACACGGCGGAAGCCGAGGAGGACATCAGGGCCGAGATCGATCGCTACATCATCTATCCGGGCCAGGCCACGTCCTACATGCTGGGCAATCTCGAAATCCGGAGTGCGCGCGAGGCGGCGCAGCAGACCATGGGCACCAGGTTCAGCGTCAAGACCTTCCACGACAAAGTGCTCGAAGATGGCGCCGTGCCGGTGAGCTTCATGTCCGCAAAGATTCGGGCGTGGGCCGAGGCGGCGGCTACGGTTGGCCCTCGGCCTTCCTCCGACCCTTAATCTCTTTCCACCCGTCGAGTCGCCGCTTGATCTCCTTCTCGAACCCGCGCTCCTTCGGCTGGTAGTAGTCGCGACCCTCGAGCGCCGGCGGCAGACATGACATCTCGGCCACCGCGTCTGGCTCGTGGTGCGCATATTTGTAGCCCTTGCCGTAGTCGAGTTGCTTCATCAACTTCGTCGGTGCGTTGCGCAAGTGCAGCGGCACCGGTTGCGCCACATCGTGACCGGCATCGTCGGCGGCGCGGTTGTAGGCCTCGTAGACCGCGTTGCTCTTGGGCGCCGTGGCGAGATACAAGGCGGCTTGCGCGAGCGCGGTGTTGCCCTCTGGCATGCCGAGAAAATGGACGGCCTCCTTGGCGGCCATTGAGACGACGAGCGCTTGCGGGTCGGCGTTGCCGATGTCTTCAGAGGCAAACCGCACGAGCCGTCTGGCGATGTAGAGCGGATCTTCCCCGGCCTCGACCATGCGCGCCAGCCAGTAGACCGCAGCGTCAGGGTCGCTGTTGCGCATGGACTTGTGGAGCGCCGAAATGATGTTGAAGTGTTCCTCGCCGCCCTTGTCGTAGAGGAGTGCGCGCCGCTGAATGGCTTGCTGCACACGCTCTGCGGTGAGCTGGCGCCGGCCATCCACGGTCGGCGCAGCACCGACGCTCAGCTCGAGCAGGCCGAGGGCCGCGCGCGCGTCTCCGTTTGAAAACTCGGCGACGGCGCGAATCGCGGCCGGCGCGATGTCGATGGTGTCGCCACCCAGCCCGCGCTCTTGGTCCGCCAGGGCCCGCTTCAGAATGCCGACCACTTCGTCTGTGGTCAGTCCGCGCAGGACAAACACCTTCGAGCGTGAGAGCAGCGCCGCGTTGACCTCGAACGACGGATTCTCGGTGGTGGCGCCAATCAGCACGATGTCGCCGGCCTCAACGCGGGGCAGGAATGCATCCTGCTGCGCCTTGTTGAAGCGGTGAATCTCGTCGATGAAGACGATGGTTCGGCGCCCCGTTGCCTTGCGCATCGTCTGCGCCTCGGCCATCACCTCGCGGATTTCCTTGATGCCGGCCAGCACGGCGCTGAAGGAGACGAAGCGTGCCTTGGTGCGCTCGGCGATGATGCGCGCCAGCGTCGTCTTGCCGGTGCCTGGCGGCCCCCACAAAATGATCGATTGCAGCAGATCGCGCTCGATCGCTTCGCGCAGCGGACGGCCGCGTGCGAGAAGTTCTTCCTGACCGATGAACTCGTCGAAGGTACGCGGACGCATCCGCTCGGCAAGGGCTACAAGGGGCAGTTCGTGTTCGGCTGGCGGCTGCCCGACGGGCGCACCGCGCGGCTGTCGCTGTTCACCGACGACGAGCTCGAGGAGCTGGTGCTCGCCACGATGATGGGGC
>JBEBGG010000152.1:0-8096 GCA_040081555.1 Vicinamibacterales bacterium | reverse complement strand
GACCTTCCCCGCATCGTCGCTGGAACCGGCATCGAATGCGCATGAGCCTCTGTTGAGTGTGCTAACGGACATCGCAAAAGGCATGACGGGCGCGCTTCAGCAAGTTCAGCATTCGCTGGATGCCCTTGCCAAGAATGCTGCGGTTCGGGACGAAGACCTGGCCCTGCTGTGGTGGCTCCATTCGAAGTACAGCAAGTCTCTCAATCAGCCGTTTTCCGATGTCGGCTACAGGGCGGGAGTGTTCTTGTTTCCGAGCGAAATGGCGACATTGACAGCCTTTGTTCCGGGACCGGAGTCTGCAATCGGCGTTCTTCTGCAGGCGCTTCAGGCTGCGGGCGCGCCATCGACCGCGGAACCAATCACTCTGGCCGCTGCGACGAATGCGCTGGCACGGCCAATACGAGAGCGGCTGGCTCCTCAGCTGAAAGACCTTCCTCAGGCCACGCTGGCGCCGGCCCTGCTCGCCATCGCGAAATCGATTGAGACGGACGGGGAAGAGGACTGGTTTCCTCTCTACAGAAAGCTGTGCGACGCACCGCTTGACCGGCCTTTCTCGATTGCTCATCTCTCGCTGCAGCTGTTTCGTGAGCTGATGCTGCTGCAGAGTCTGAGGGAAGCAAATTGAGCGACGCTACCGCGTGCGGTCAGGAAGGATGCACCGTCGCGGACACTGGCAAGTGTCTTGAGGGATTTGAGCCGCCCAACACCTGCCCCTATTTCTCGAGCGCGGAGCGGGCAGGCGAGGTCCCCGTTCCTGACAGCACACCGTTTATTGACCTTCCTCTCGGCGAAGCCCTGACCGAAGTGCAAGCGAATCACGTCGCCCGTGAGGCGCCCAGTCGCGTCGTGGTGCTCGCGGGGCGGCACGAAAGCGGAAAGACGACGATCATCACGAGCTTGTTTGAGTCGTTCTTGGACGCACCATTTGGTGGCTTTCTGTTCGCAGGCTCGCGCACCCTGGTCGGTTTCGAGCGGCGTTGCCACCATGCGCGCCCTGTGTCGGGCCGAGACTCCGCTCACACACCTCACACTCAGGTGGATGCAACCGAATTCCTGCATCTGAAGCTCAGTCCGAGCGGAGACGTTGCGGGCGCTGCAAACAATCTACTCTTGTCGGACATTTCGGGTGAACGCTTCAGAGCCCTCCGTGACTCCTCTGAAGCGGTCAAGGAGATGGCGCTGCTTAAGCGTGCAGACCACCTGTGCATGGTGCTCGATTGCGAACGCCTGGCAAATCCGGCCCTTCGACAGTCCGTCCGATTTGACGCGCGCATGCTTCTGCGTTCGATCATCGAAGCGCAGGTACTCGCCCGAGAGTGCAAGATAGATGTCGTGTTCGCAAAGTGGGACCTGGTGTTGGCTCACGCCGATCGGGCAGACGTGGAAGCCTTCGCAGCCGACACGGAGGCAACCATGAGAACCACGATCGGACAGGCCTTTGAGTGTCGGGTGTTCCGGATCGCTGCTAGGCCGACTACGGAAACGGTCCCGTTCGCGTTTGGCCTTCCAACTCTGCTCCAGTACTGGCTGGAGACTCCGCTGCTGGAAGAGCGGCCGCGTCTGTACTTGCCGAAAGTGACGGAGCTCACGCGAGAGCCCGCGCGGTTCGTTGCTTCGGTTACTCGCGTCGACGTAGAGGCGTCGTTCGATGTCCGCTGGATCTAGGCTCCTTTTGGCAGGGCTCCGAGGATCCGGAAAGACCAGCTTCCTCGCAGCTCTTTGGCATTTGGTTGAGTCGAGAGAATTGCCGACGGCCTTGTCGGCGCCACAACTGCAACCAGATCGGGCTCACCTGAACCGCATTCGTGACAGCTGGTTGCAATTCATGCCGGTTGGCCGGACGTCTCTTCGAAGCCAAGAAGTTGTGTCGTTGGTGCTCAGGGAGAGCGCGACTGGTGCAGCGGTCGCCGTCAGTCTGCCAGATCTCTCGGGGGAACTCTTCCGCCTTCAATGGGCTACGCGGAAAGCCGGCACGTTCTATGCTGACTTGGCGTTAAACGCGTCTGGTATTGTTCTGTTCCTCCACGTGGATGCCGTAAGGAGAAGTTCTCGGATTGGACCTGCTCCTCGATTCGATGAAGAGGGCCACATTGAGCAAGCTCCCGCAGAACCTGAAACCGCTCGAGTGCGTGAGTGGCAGTACGACGATGCCCCGACGCAGGTTCAGATCGTGGAGTTGATTCAGTTCGCCAGGTTCCTTCGGGCTGACTCGACACCGCTGGCCGTGGCGGTTGTGCTGTCTGCGTGGGATCTAGTCCGTGAGCCGATCCTTCCGGCAGCTTGGCTCGAAGGATATCTGCCGCTGCTTTCGCAATACCTGACAGCCAATCAGGAGATGATGCCCTCTCGCGTCTATGGAGTTAGCGCTTTAGGCGGCGACCTCGAGAAGGATCTCACACGCTTGCAGGCGGAATCCACTCCAAGTCGACGTATCCGGGTTGTCGAGGACGAGATTGAGCCAACTCACGACTTGACTGCTCCCCTGCGCTTCGTGCTCGCGCAGCGCTGATGGCCATCGACAATTCTATTCGGCTTCATCAAGCACTGCACGGCTACCGTGACGGGCACCAACTGCTTGCCAGCTCGTTTGAGATTGCGCGCGAGCAGCAGTGGCAGATGTTGGTGATGAGTGACCTCTCAGGGCCGTCGTTTCGCGATGGTTTTGACGGCTACATAACTGGATACCCGCTCGAACAAAGCGGCCTCTATTGTGTCGCCAAGACGTGGTTCGCTCCAGAACTTCGGCGGCCGGGATGCGTGTGGACGCACACCCTCGTACTTGCCGGCGCCGACATCGCTCGGATCGGTGACTTGCGGTCGCTCGATGGCTACTTCCGACGGCCTGAGCACTACGGCGACCTCGATTCGTACGCGACAGAGATCACCTACGAACCAGCTACGGCTTTTCCGCAACCTGACATCGACACCGCCGTTGGTAGCGCACTGCTGTGGCTGCTGTATGGCTCGCCGACCCGCAAGGTCGTCGTCACAGCAGATACCGCAATCGAGTACAACGACGTCATCGCCTGTTTGTTTCGGCAGCAGTGGCCCAGACTGCGCCGGACGTTTCGATTCTGCACCGGAGCCTTGGCGATCCGCGATGTGAGTTTTGACCTGGCAATCGCTCCCAGGGAAGTGGCCAGGCAAGATACTGACGCAACGGCACCTATGCGCCGTTCCGATCTCATGGCAATCGGCGAGGACTACAGCAAGGAGGATTGGCTTCGCACCGCGACCGACGATCTGCTTGAAGGCACACGGACTTCATTGCGTCAGCTGTTGTGGACCTACGGACCAGACTACGCCGAAGGACGTCAAGCGTATCGACCTCTCTGTGAGATTCATCTTGCCGCCACTCAATCCAGCAGCACGATCGAAGGCCTGCTCTCCGCGGTTGGCCATTCGTTTCCTGAGCCGGAATCAAGTCGGCGCCTCAAGAGCGACCTCTTCAGTGCGAAGGGAAGCCTTGCAAAGTCGAAGGGAGAGGCTTCTGTTCTTTATGCGCTACTGCTACATCCGGCAGCACGTTGTATACCTACGGACGTCGCTGACATGGAGGAACGCACGCGGTTGCTAGTATTGTCCGACCCGACGAGCGCCATCGGTATCGCCACTGCCGCCCTAGCCGTCGGGACGTCACCGACAGACGCCTACATCAGAGGCCTAGTTGGCGGCATTCAGTCGGATCCAAGTGTCTTAGCAGACGCTCCGCCGGCGCTTCTGTCCTCATTGCTCGAAGCAGAACCGAGCTTCCTTGAGGACACCGCTATTTGGCGTGTTCCTGCTGATCGGCAACTGACTTTGGCGGCGCGGCTCTACTCGCTGTCCGGCAGGCCAGGAATGGCACCCAATGTGGTGCGTGCCATCATGCGCGCCAAAGCTTGGGTCGCTCTTCAGGTCGCCTTGGAATCATTCGGCCCCGATGGGCTGGCTACGGTGCTCGCATCCATCGACGACTCGGTCGGAAATGTCGTGTCGCCCGAACACGAATTGCTTGCGGTAATTCGTGAACACCGTTCCGAGCTGATTTGCGCGCTTGGGACGCGGCCGACCCTCGGCCCGAAAGCTGTACTTGTTGCTGCCTCGTTGCTCGATCCCCGATCGAGTGACGTAAGGCAACTGCCTGGCGTGTGGAGCCGTGCCGTCAGTGCTGATGCTCACTTTTCCGACCCATCGATCGACCTGCGCTGTCGCGCATTTCTCCTGAGCATCGGATTGACCGCTGGTTCATCGGAGGGGCCGCAACTGGTTCGTGAGTGCTTCGAGGCAGTCTACGATGGTGCTAAGGATGGAGGCGGTCTCGACGATCAAATGTGGGAGTTCGTTGAACCCTACTTACCTTGGTATCGAGTGACATGGGACAGGTGCGCCAGGCTAATCCGCGGCGTTGTCCGGCGTTTCTTGCAAGAAGACTGGCGGCCCGCGGACTTCTTCCTGACTTTTCGTACTGCAGAGCAACTAGAGCGGGCATTCGAGGAGGTAAAGCGTGCGCGAGGGACACGGTTTCTCGCCTCATACTGCGACGAAGGGCTGCCGGCCATCCTACCCGATGACCAGCGAGCAGAGGTCATTGCGAAGTTCCTTCATGCCAAAGGCGCAAGGCCGATGCCTGAATTGGACTAGACCTGTTCTGTCGACCGGGTCCGTCGCACTTCGAACTATCTGAAGCCTCTGGGAACGGCGTGCCGGCCAGACGAGGGAGCCATGGAAGAGACGCGATTCACCGAGGAGCGGATGGTCGCAGTTCTCCGCGAGGTGCCATCGATTTGAGGTCAATCGGCAATGTTACCCATTGCAGGGAACCAAGGGTGGCGGGTCGAATCAGGATTGCCCACCGCCCTTAAGAACTCGTGACTCCAACAGCGCTACGGCGTCCTGCCGGACGCCAGCAACTCTTCCGAGAAGTGACACGCGGCCCGGTGCCCGGGCAGCACCTCCCGCAGCAGCGGTACTTCCTGCGCGCAGCGCTCGCGCGCCATGAAGCAGCGCGGGTGGAAGCGGCATCCGGACGGCGGGTTTGCCGGGCTCGGCACGTCGCCCTTCAGCACGATGCGGTGCCGCACACGCTCCGGGTCGGGCTGCGGAATCGCCGACAGCAACGACACGGTATAGGGGTGCAGCGGCTGCCGGTAGAGCGCGTCGCTCGGCGCGAGCTCGACGATCTGGCCGAGATACATCACGGCGACGCGGTCGCTGATGTGCTCGACGACCGAGAGGTCGTGCGCGATGAAGACGTAGGTCAGCGAGAGATCGCGCTGCAGGTCCTTGAGCAGGTTGACGATCTGCGCCTGAATCGAAACGTCGAGCGCCGACACCGGTTCGTCGGCGATGATCAGTTTCGGACCGACCGCGAGCGCCCGCGCGATGCCGATGCGCTGCCGCTGCCCGCCCGAGAACTCGTGGGGATACCGCGCCGCCTGACTCGGTGAGAGCCCGACCTGCCGCAGCAGCGCGGTGATCCGCTCCTGCAGCGCCGCGCCGCGCGCGAGGCCATGCACCTTCAGCACCTCGGCGAGCATGCCGCGCACGGTGAGCCGGGGGTTGAGGCTCGAGAACGGGTCCTGGAAGATGATCTGCATCTCCCGTCGCAGCTCGCGCATGCGGCCGCGCGGCAGTCCGACGACTTCGCGCCCCTCGAATCGCACGCTGCCGCTGGTCGGCTCGATCAGCCGCAGGATGCAGCGGCCGGTCGTCGTCTTGCCGCAGCCGCTCTCCCCCACCAGGCCGAGAATCTCGCCACGGGCGACACTGAACGACACGCCGTCGACGGCGCGCACGTGCCCAACCGTCCGCTGCAGGAACCCCTTGCGGATCGGGAAGTACTTCTTGAGGTCGGTGACCTCGAGCAGCGGCTCGCTCATCGACGCTCCACCGGCGCCGCGGCAGGCGCCTCGGCGCGCGCCACGTCCGGGGCCTCGTCGCCCACACCGTCGTGCACAGGGTCCAGCGTGCCGGCCGCGATCTCGTGCGCACGCCAGCAGCGGCTGAGGCGACCCTCGTCGAACGTCTCGATCGGCGGGTCGTCGAGGCACTGCTCAAGCGCGACCGGGCACCGGGGGTGAAAGCGGCACCCCTCCGGGAAGTGCGCCGGGTTCGGCACGCTGCCGCGAATCACGCGCAGGCGCGTCGTGGGCGACCCGAGCTTCGGCAGCGACGCCTGGAGGCCGGCGGTATACGGATGCAGCGCCCGGCGGAACAACGGACGCACAGGCGCGTGTTCCACGACCTGCCCCGCATACATGACGGCCACGCGGTCCGCGGTCTCGGCAACCACGCCAAGATCGTGCGTGATCAGGATCACCGCCATCCCGAGCTCGGCCTGCAACTGCTTGAGCAGCGCGAGAATCTGCGCCTGGATAGTGACGTCGAGCGCCGTCGTCGGCTCGTCGGCGATCAGCAGCGCCGGCTTGCAGGCGAGCGCCATCGCGATCATCACGCGTTGACGCATGCCGCCGGAGAGCTGGTGCGGATATTCGTCGACCCGCTGCGCCGCCGCGGGGATGCCGACCCGGTCGAGCATCTCGATGGCGCGGCGCTTCGCCTCGCGCCGGCCGAGCCGCTCGTGCAGCATCACCGTCTCCATGATCTGCTCGCCGCAGGTGTAGACGGGATTCAGCGACGTCATCGGCTCCTGGAAGATCATCGAGATCGCCTTGCCGCGAATCGCCCGCATCTCACGGTCGGAGACGGTCACCAGGTCCTGGCCCCGGAAGAGGATCTTCCCGCCGACGATCTGTCCGGGTGGCGACGGGAACAGCCGCAGGATGGAGAGCGCCGTCACGCTCTTGCCGCTGCCCGATTCGCCCACCACCGCGAGCGTCTCCCCCTCGTGCACCTCGTAGGAGACGCCGTCGACGGCGCGCACGACCCCCTGATTCGTGCGGAAGTGGGTCTTCAGGTCCTGCAGCTGCAGGAGCGGTGCGCTCACGGACGTCCTCCCGCCACGCGCCGCGGGTCGAGCGCGTCACGCAGCCCGTCGCCGAGGAAGTTGAACGCCATCACGGTGACGAAGATCGCCGTGCCCGGCACGTAGAGCAGCCAGGGGAACGAGGTGAGCGCGCGGATGCTGCGCGCCTGGTTCAGCATGTTGCCCCACGACGCAGCCGGCTCCTGCACGCCGACGCCGAGGAACGAGAGCACCACCTCGCCGAGGATGTAGCCGGGCACCGCGATGGTCGCGGCGACGATCACGAACGACAGCGTGTTCGGCAGGATGTGCCGCGTGATGATCCGGAAGCGGCTGAAGCCGAGCGCCTCCGCCGCGATCACGTACTCGCTCTTCCGCAGCGACAGCACGAGTCCGCGGATGACGCGCGCGACACCGGCCCAGCCGATGAACGCGAGAATGCCGACGATGCCGAGGTACACCTGCTGGCTGGGCAGGTCGATCGGGATGATGCCGCGCAGCGCGATGATCAGGTACAGCGACGGAATGCTGAGCAACAGCTCGGTGAAGCGCATGATCGCCGTGTCGGCGAACCCGCCGAAGTAGCCCGAGACGCCGCCGAGCAACAGCCCGAGCGTGAACGAGATGATGATGCCGACCAGTCCGACCGTCAGCGAGACCTGTGAGCCGTACAGCAGGCGCGACAGCACGTCGCGGCCGAACGAGTCGGTGCCGAGCAGGTAGACGCGCCCGGGGGCGTCCACGCCGAACAGGTGCACGTTGGTGTCGAACAGCCCCAGCATCGAGTACGACGCACCGCGCACGAAGAACCGAATCGGCTGGCCGGCCGCCGTCTGGTCCGCGTAGGTGAAGGTGGCCGGGTTCGCCAGGCGCGTCGGCTGGACGAACGGTCGCAGGCTGAATCCGCCCTGCCCGCCCTGACGTTCACCGACCCAGTGCAGCCCCTGCGGTGGGTGGAAGTAGCGCTGCCGATCCATCTCCTCCTGCGAATAGGGGGCGACGAACGGCGCGAGCAACGCGAGCAGGTAGAAGAGACCGAGCAGCAGGCCGCCGATGATCGCGAGCGGACTCTTCCGCAGCTGCTGCCAGACGATGCGTCCCGGCGAGAGCGGCGGTCGATCGTCGTCCGGACGCTGCCGGCGCGCGTCGGGCAGGGGTGCCCGCAGATCGCGCTCAGTCATACGAGATC
>JBEBGG010000321.1:0-2063 GCA_040081555.1 Vicinamibacterales bacterium | reverse complement strand
GTTGTGAGCGCCGATCGACTGCGCGCCCAACAGGTACTTCGCATTCACATCTGAAGGCGCCGTTTGCGAATCGCCACCAAAGTTAAATGCAAACGTCACATCGCCTCGACGGCGTACACGTAAGTCGAGCGGCAACGTCATCGATACAACGCCTGATTCATCCAACACACGCTGCACAACGTCCGATGCGAGTTCGCGCGTAGGCCAAGCCGCGAGATAGAATCGATTAGTTTCGCGAACCAGCGCAGGGGACCCGTTGGTAAATCGCCCGGCGACATCCAAGTTGCCCGATTCGACAGTCTCGACCCACTGGCCGCAGTCGTAACGCCGGTTGCCAACCTCGACCTCGCGCGTAACGCCCGGCCGCAAGCTTTCGACACGCGATACCTTGATCGGCAGCAGCGCCTGAAGCGGTCCGGGGGGCAGGTTCGGCGAAATTTGAAAGTCGCGAGTCTTCGCTCCCGTCCGAATCCCGAAGACCGTCAGCCCACCGAACAAACTAAACGCCTGAACCGCTCGTTTATTGATATGCGGCAAGCTCGGCACGAACACGGCGCGGTAACCGTCGAGCGATCGCCCTGGCGGAACGATGTCGACGTCCACGCCCTTCTGCCGCAAGGCGGTGTACCAAGTGAACACCAACGCCAGGTAGCTGAAACCCCGCCCCTGCGGTTGGATCGCATGCATCCACGCCGCCTCATAGTCGAACACCAGAGCGACCGGGGCCTGCTCCGTCGGAGCGGCAACAACCTCGCGCCACCAATCGGCACCGAGCTCCTTCGCGACCACACTCGCCTCTTGGCCCCCAATGTCGAGCACGTTGTCCGGCCGGTTCAGACCAGCATGCATTTGCTCCTGCGCGAACGGCGCTTGCCGCCAGCGGAAGAAGCTGACGACCTGCGCCCCATGGGCCAGCGCTTCCCAAGCCCACAGCCGGACAATCCCCGGCGCCGGACCAGGATTCCAAAGCGCCCAGTTCACCGGGCCCGGCTGCTGCTCCATGATCCAAAACCGCCCGCGCCCGACGCCGCGATAGAGATCATGATGAAACGCGGAGATGTCGGGATGCCCGGTCGTCGCATAGCGGACGCGCTCGGCCTCCGTGAACCCCGTCATCGGCAAGCTGTCGGTGAACCCCAGCGGATAAGAATCCCAACTCGCGAGGTCCAGCGTCTCGCACGTTTTGAAGTGGTCGAAGTCGAGAAACGCACCCATGAAGTTGTGCGTGACGAACCGCCCAGGCGAATGGCGCCGGATGATCTCGACCTGCTCCGCGTTAAAGTTCGCCACCTGATCCGACGAGAAGCGGAAGAAGTCGAGCCGGTGAATAGGATTGAGCTCCGTCACTGCCGCCATTGGCAGGTCGACCTCGTCGAAGGAGCGATACTCCATGCTCCAAAAGCGATTACCCCACGCCGCGTTTAACGCCGCGACGTCGCTGTACCGCGCACGCAGCCACCCGCGAAACGCGACCGCCGCATCCGGCGAATACGAACGCACCGTGTCGTGGCAACCGAACTCGTTGTCGGTCTGCCATCCGGCGACCGCGTCGTGCCGGCCATAACGCCCCGCGACCGCGTCCGTGATACGCTGGCTCTCAGAGCGAAAAGTCCTGCTCGAGAAGCAATAGTGCCGCCGCGAACCGAATCGCCGCGGGCGTCCGTGATGATCCGCCGGCAGGATGTCCGGATGCCGGTCGACCAGCCACTTCGGCGGCGTCGCCGTCGGTGTCCCCATCACAATCTTGAGACCGGCCTTACCCAGCGTCTCGACTGCCCGGTCAAGCCAGCCCCAGTTGAAGCTGCCAGGGGTAGGCTCGATGGCGCTCCAGGCGAACTCGCCGATGCGCACATACTTCAGCCCCAAATCCGCCATGCGCCGGGCGTCATCGGCCCACATATTCTCGGGCCACTGCTCCGGGTAATAACAAACGCCAAGCATGAACGATCCTTAATCAAGAAGCCGCCGCAATTTCGCCCAACCGGCGGGTGAGTGACAATGGCACCTGGCAGGGAACTTGCCCCGGTGAAAGAATAGCGGTTCGCAATTCGTGAGGCGGGGAC
>JBEBGG010000151.1:0-8134 GCA_040081555.1 Vicinamibacterales bacterium | reverse complement strand
CGGCAGCCGGAGGCCACGCGGAACTGGCCAGCGTGGACGTCACCGATGCGCCGCAACTTGAGAAGCTGCCCGCTGCGATTGTCGCCAAGCACGGACGGTTGGACATTCTTGTCAGCAACGCCGGGATTACTCGCGATCAGCTGCTGATGCGCATGAAACGAGAGGATTGGGACGCCGTCATCGCGACCAACCTCACCGCCACCTTTACGCTGACCCAGGCGGCCATGCGGCCGATGCTCAAGCAGCGTGGCGGCCGGATCATCGCCATCAGCTCCGTGGTCGGGCAGATGGGGAACGCGGGCCAGGCCAACTATGCCGCATCCAAGGCCGGCCTCATTGGTTTTGCGAAGGCGCTGGCGAGAGAAGTGGCGTCGCGCGGGATCACGGTCAACGTCATTGCCCCAGGCATGATCGAAACAGACATGACCAAGGCGATTGCCGAGAAGGCGCAGGTCGATTGGGCGGCGCAGATTCCGCTCGGGCGCCTCGGTTCGCCAGACGAGATCGCCGCATCGGCCTGTTTCCTTGCCTCCGACGAGGCAGCGTATATTACAGGGCACGTTCTCGCGGTGAACGGCGGCATGTATATGTAACGGGAGTCGGTAGTCGGGAGTCGGTAGTCGTTGACTACCAGATCACCAGAGTACCCAGTCACCAAATGGTAAACGTGAGGAGGGATTAGATGGCCGTATCCGATAAGGTGAAGAGCATCATTGTTGAGCAGCTTGGCGTGGACGAGGAAGAAGTGACGCCGGATGCATCGTTTGTCGACGATCTTGGCGCCGACTCGCTCGACACCGTCGAACTGGTGATGGCGTTTGAAGAAGAGTTTGGTATCGAGATTCCTGACGAAGACGCCGAGAAGATCACGCGCGTCAAGGAAGCCGTCGAATACATCGAAGGCCACTCGAAGAAGAAGTAGCGCGGTTCAATAGCGCCCCAGGGGAGCATCGTGAGCAATCGGCGAGTGGTCGTCACAGGCATCGGCCTGGTGTCGTCGCTCGGGATCGGGACCAGCAAGAACTGGTCGGCGCTGGTCGCCGGCCACAGCGGCGTCGGCAGCATCACTCGGTTCGACGCGTCGCAGTTTGCCACCCGGATCGCGGGCGAAGTCCGGGGCTTCAATGCCCTGGACTTCATCGAAAAAAAAGATGTCAAGAAGATGGACATCTTCATCCAGTACGCGATCGCCGCGTCGCAGTTTGCGATGGACGATGCGGCGTTGACGATCACGCCGGAGCTCTCACCGCGAGCCGGTGTCTGCATTGCGTCAGGCATTGGGGGATTCACCACTATCGAACGCGAACACAAGGCGCTGCTCGAAGGCGGGCCTCGCAAGATCTCGCCGTTCTTCATTCCGGCGGCCATCATCAATCTGGCCGCTGGCCAGGTTTCAATTCGGTTCGGCGCCCGTGGGCCGAGCTCCGCCACCTGCACCGCCTGCTCGGCGTCGGCGCACGCCATCGGCGACTCCTACGAAATCATTCGCCGCGGTGCCGCAGACGTCATGATTGCGGGCGGATCTGAAGCCGCGATTACTCCGATGGGCATTGGCGGTTTCGGCGCCCTTCGAGCGCTCTCCACCCGCAATGACGATCCGCAGCATGCCAGTCGTCCGTTCGACAAGGATCGCGACGGCTTTGTCGTCGGCGAAGGATCCGGCGTGCTGATTCTCGAGGAGTATGCGATGGCGCGTCGACGCGGCGCACGTATCTACGCCGAACTGGTCGGCTACGGTATGTCGTCTGATGCGTACCACATTACTTCGCCTTCTGAGGATGGCGACGGCGCCTTCCGCGTCATGACCGCGGCGCTTGAGAGCGCTGCCGTGCGCCCGGATCACGTGCAGTACGTCAATGCCCATGGCACGTCGACGCCGCAGGGCGATAGTCTCGAGACGCTGGCGATCAAGCGATGCTTTGGTGACCATGTAACGAAGCTGGCCGTGTCGTCCACAAAGTCGATGACCGGGCATCTTCTCGGCGCTGCCGGCGGTCTCGAAGCCGGTATCACGGCGTTGTCGATCTTTCACCAGCTGGTGCCGCCGACCATCAATCTCGAGCATCCAGATCTGCTCTGCGATCTCGACTACGTGCCAATGCACAGCCGGGCGATGCCGATCGAGTATGCGCTGTCGAATTCGTTCGGCTTCGGCGGCACGAATGCGGCGCTGCTGTTCAAGCGGTACGACGCCTAGAGGTTCGACGTTGGGCGCTGGCCGTCATCCCAACCCCATGGCCTAGCGTCCCGCCCAGGCGTCCGTTGTACAGTGTCCCCATGAAGATCGCCGTCTGCATCAAACAAGTCCCCACTCGCGACTGGCAGCCCCGTGTGAACGAGGCTGGTACCTGGATTCGAGACGAGGACGCCACCTTCGAGATGAACGAGCCGGACGCCTACGCCCTCGAGGAGGCGCTGCGGCTCAAAGAAAAGTTGCAGGGCGAAGTGGTCGTCTGCTCGGCGGGCCCGGCACGCGTCTCTCAGGTGATTCGTGAAGCGCTGGCACGCGGTGCCGACCGCGCCATTCACGTGCAGGGCGACAACCTGGCGAGTGCCGATGCGTTTGCGGTCGCGTCGGCTCTTGGCGCCGCGATGCGCGACGAGCAGTTCGATCTAATACTCACGGGCCTGCAGTCTGACGACCAGGGGTTTGCGCAGACCGGCGTCATCCTTAGCGAGCGCCTCGGCTCCAGCCACGCCACCATCGTCATGCAGGTCGAAGTGGATGCGGCGGGCCACGCTGTCCGCGTGAAGCGGGAGCTTGAAGGTGGTTGGTTCCAGTGGACCACGATGCCGCTGCCGGCGGTGCTGACGATTCAGAGCGGCATCAACCAGCTGCGTTACGCGACGCTCAAGGGCATCATGGCCGCCAAGAAGAAAGAGACGCGCGTGGTGGTTGCCCCGTCAGATAGCGTGCCCCGCCAGACCATTGCTCGCCTGTACGTCCCGGAGAAGACCAAGAAGACGCGCCTGATCGGCGGCACGCCTTCGGACGCGGCCGCCGAACTGGTGCGCGTCCTGCGCGAAGAGGCGAGGGTGATCGCATGATCCTCGTCGTCGCAGAACAGCGGGGCGGCACGCTCAACACGGCCTCGTGGGAGACCATCGCCGCCGCACAGCAGCTGGCGCATCTCCAGGCGGATCCCGAAATTCGTGTACTCGTGTGTGGCGCCGGTGTATCGGGGGTCGCCGCTGAACTCGCGGCGGCGCAGCTCGCTGGCGTGGTCACAATCGACGACGGGGCGTTGGCGGCCTACACCCCAGAGGGCACGATCGCGGCAGTGGCCGCCTCGATCGTGCAGTTGTCGCCGAACGTCGTGCTCTTCCCCCACACCTACCAGACGCGGGACTTTGTACCGGCCTTGGCGGCACGCATCGACCGGGCCGTGGTCACCGACGTCACGGCATTCAAGCGCGAAGGCGGGGAAGTGCTCTTTGTGCGCCCGATGTTTCAGGGCAAGCTCACAGCAGATGTGGCGCTGCACGGACCCACACCGCATCTGGTCACCTGCCAGGTTGGCGCGTTTCGCGCCGACCAGGCGACGCGCGGGACGGCTCCTTCGTCCGTTGGACCCCTTGCCGTGTCGCTCGACGGTGTGTCGATCCGGACCAAGCCCGAGCCGCCGTTTCAGGAAGCACGTCAGGCCGTCGACCTCACCAAGGCCGATCGCATCGTCTCTGTCGGGCGGGGGATCAAAGAGCAAGCGCACATCGCCCTGGCCCAACAGCTGGCGGACGCACTCGACGCCGAACTCGCGGCATCACGACCTATCTGTGACGCCGGCTGGCTACCGATGGGACGGCAGGTGGGGAGTTCCGGACAGACTGTGGCCCCCAAGCTCTATCTGGCGCTGGGAATCTCCGGCGCTATTCAACACCTAGTCGGCATGAAGGGCTCCCGAACCATCGTCGCGATCAACAAGGACGCCGACGCACCAATCTTTGAAGTCGCCTCGTACGGCATCGTCGGAGACCTGTTCGAAGTGGTACCGGCGCTGCTCGCCGCACTCAAGCGCTGAGCGAATCGGCGGCACATGGTGTCCGTCGGAGGCAGCCACCGCGTGCCAACTCTTGTTACCCTCGCACGCCGGCTCGCCGCAGAATAGTCATCATCGGACACCAGCCGCTGAACGCTGACTGCACGAGATTCGCTGCCACAAAGAGTGTCAGCAGGAAAAAGTAGGGATGCACGTAGACGCCGAGCACCACGCTGACCGCCACAAACACACCGGCAATGAGTCGCAACATCGGTTCGATTGTCATCATCTGTTCTCCGTGAAATGCGTTATGCCCCGGGGGTGACTGCGGACGTTGACTGCGGGGCGAGGCCGCGGTGCGTGAGGTAATACGTGATGGGAACGGTCATGCGCGAGAGCAGCAGCGAAGCCACTTCGCCCGCCATCAACGAGATCGCCAGGCCCTGAAAGATCGGGTCGAACAGAATCACCGCCGATCCGGCGATGACGGCTGCGGCCGTCAGCGCCATGGGCCGGAAGCGCACGGCGCCGGCGTCGACCACCGCTTCGTGAAGCGACATGCCGTCCTTTACGCGCAGCTCGACAAAGTCCACAAGGATGATCGAGTTTCGTACCACGATGCCGGCGCCGGCGATGAAGCCAATCATCGAGGTCGCGCTGAAGAATGCGCCCATCAAGGCGTGAGCCGGAAGGATGCCGACCAGCGCGAACGGAATCGCCAGCATGATCGTCAGCGGTGTGACGAAGGACTGGAACCATCCAACCACCAGGATGTAGATGAGGACCAGCACGGCTGCGAAGGCGATTCCGAGATCGCGGAACACCTCGTAGGTGATGTGCCACTCGCCATCCCACTTCATCGCGTACTTCGCACTGTCGGTTGGTTGGTGCGTGTTGAAGATCTCGAAGCTGTAGCCCTCGGGCAGTCGGACTGATTCGAGCGCGCGGTTCATCTGCAGAATTGCGTAGACCGGGCTCTCCACCGCGCCGGCGACGTCGCCGGTCACGTAGGTCACCGGCTGCAGGTTCTTGTGGTAGATGCTCTGAACTTCCGTGGCCGGCACCGCCCGCGTCAGCTCTCCCACGGCGATGGCGCTCGACCCGTTGAGCCGCAAGGCACGCACCGCATCGAGTGAGCCGCGGAGTTGGCGCGGCAGCCGGAGCGTGATCGGCACATTCTCGCGCGCCCGCGCGTCGTGGAGCAGGCCCGCCGGGGCGCCCGACCCCGCCATCTGCACGACAGCTGCGACCTCCGCGCTGGCGAGCCCGGCGCGTGCGGCCTTCTCGCTGTCCACTTCGAGCTGCCATTTCTGCTGCGGCGAATCGACGTACCAGTCGACGTCAACCACTCCTGGCGTCTTCTCGAACGTCGCCCGCACGGTCTGCGCCAGTGTCAGGCGGCGCTCCGGATCGGGTCCGTACACTTCAGCCACGAGCGTCTGCAGCACTGGTGGACCCGGCGGCACCTCCACCACCTGAATGCGTGCGCCAAGCGTGGCGGCAACGGTGTTGAGCCGCTCGCGAATTCGCGTGGCGATGGCATGACTCTGCTCGGATCGCTCGTCCGTGCCGACCAGCATCACCTGCAGGTCCGCCAGGTTGGCCTCACGACGCAAGAAGTAGTGGCGAACGAGTCCGTTGAAGGTGTACGGCGACGAGGTGCCCACGTAACTCTGCACGCTCGTGACGGAGGCGTCCCTGAGCGTCTCTTCTGCGATCGCGGCGGCCACGCCGGCCGTGGTCTCGAGCGGTGTGTCTTCCGGCATGTGCACCACGACCTGCAGTTCGCTCTTGTTGTCAAACGGCAGCATCTTCACGGTGACAAACCCGAGTGGCACCAGCGCCGCGGCGCCAACCAGCAGCACCACGACGAGGGTCAGGAAGGTGGTGCGCGCCAGCGGCCGGTTAATGAGTGGCGCCATCACGCGGCGGTACAGGGCAGTGAGTCGATCTTCTGGCTGCTCGGCGTGCGCCTGCCCCCGGCGCAAGAGCCGCACCGCGGCCCACGGCGTCACAACGAAGGCAACAACGAGCGAAAAGATCATTGCGGCCGTAGCGCCCACTGGAATCGGCCGCATGTACGGGCCCATCAGTCCGCCCACAAAGGCCATCGGCAGAATCGCGGCGATAACGGTGAGTGTTGCGAGGATGGTGGGGTTGCCCACTTCATCCACCGCACGGATGGCCAGCCTCTCCAGCGACTCGTCGCCCTGCGACATACGCACATGCCGCACCACGTTCTCCACCACGACGATGGCATCGTCGACAAGCAGGCCGATGGAGAAGATTAGCGCGAAGAGCGTAATGCGGTTCAGCGTGTAGCCGTAGAGATAAAACACGAACAAGGTGAGCGCGAGGGTGACCGGGATGGCGACGAGCACGACGGCAGATTCCCGCCAGCCGAGCGCCAGCCAGATGAGCACCGACACGGAGACCACTGCGAGCAGCATGTGCCAGAGCAGTTCGTTTGATTTATGCGCGGCGGTCTCACCGTAGTCGCGCGTGACAGACACGGTGAGGTCGTCCGGCAAGAGGTAGCCCCGCAGTGTGCTCACCTTCGCGTCGACGGCACGCGTCAGCTGGATCGCGTTGGTACCCTGGCGCTTGGCGATTGACAGCGTGACGGCCGGGAACGCCTGACCGCGGCGCGGGTACTGCATGACATACGTCTCTGGCTCGCCGCCACCGTCGGTCACCGTGGCGACATCGGCCACGTGAACCGCGGCGCCACCGCTCACGCCAACCACGACGTTTCTGACGTCATCGACCGAGGTGAGCCAGTCGCCCGTCTCGAGGCGTGTGGCTCTGCTGTCGCTCACGGTGTCGCGGGCCATGGAGCGAACGTTGGCGCGCGTCAAGGCCCGCTGCACTGCCAACGGGTCGAGGTGGCGGGCGGCCAGACTCGATGGGTCGAGGTCGATGGTGACCCGCCGTGGCTGGCCGCCGATGATCGTGACCTCGGAGATGTCGGGTACTTCCTTCAATGATTCCTGGAGCTGACCGGCGAACTGCCGCAGTTGTGCGGCATCGTAGCTCTGGCCCCACAGCGTTAGCGCCATCACCGGCACATCGTTGATGGAGCGCGCCTTGACCAGCGGGGGCGGCGAACCGGGCGGCAGTAGTGACGCATTTGCCGCCAGCTTCTGATTCAGTCGAACGAGGGCGCGTTCTTCGTCCTCGCCGACAAGGAATCGCACCACGACCATCGCGCGTCCGGCGTTCGAGGTGGAGTAGAGATACTCGACGCCAGGAATCTCCCAGAGCAGTTGTTCGATCGGCCGGGTGAGACGCTGTTCAATTTCCGTCGAAGAGGCGCCAGGCATTTCGAGGAACACGTCGGCCATCGGGACGATGATCTGCGGTTCTTCCTCGCGCGGTAGGGCGATGACCGCGTAGAGGCCGAGCAACATCGACGACACGATGATGAGTGGCGTCAGCTTCGAGTGGATGAAGGCAGCGGCCAGTCGGCCGGCGATTCCGGTGGGCGGGCTCACGACGCGCTCCTCGCGACGCGTGCCCCATCCGAGAGTGCCGCAGGTGGATCGCTCACGACACTGTCGCCGGCCTGCACGCCGGCAAGCACCTCGACCCGCTCGTGAGCAGCCTGGCCGATGGTGACCGGGCGGAGGTGCGCTGCTCCATCGGCGCCAACCTTAAAGACAAACGTCAGCTGCCCTCGACGCACTACCGCGGTAGCCGGTACTGTGAGGGTGTCGCGTGCCGGACCGGCGAATCGAACACGCCCATACAGCCCGGAGCGGCTCGCCGCACCGGTTGGCAACTCCACCTTGACGGCAAAGCTGTGCGAGACGGAATCGATGCGGGCAATTTCCACGACTCGCCCATGGAGCCACGCGCCGCTCTGCATCTGGCCGTCGTCAACGCGCACTTCTACGTCTTGCCCTGGCTTCACGAGTGTGGCGCGCTGGTCGTCGACCTGCACCTCGAGCCGAAAAGTCGACGGATCCTCGAGCGTGATCAGCGGTGCGCCTGGCATCGCCATCGAACCCGGGTCGACAGTGCGAGCGGTGACGATGCCAGAGAATGGCGCGGAGATGACGGTGTACGACGCGGCCACGTCTGCGCCGGCGGCAGCCGCTGATGCGGCGTCGCGGGCGGCGTTGGCGGCCGCAGCGCGTGCAAGCGCGCTACGGTGC
>JBEBGG010000150.1:0-8139 GCA_040081555.1 Vicinamibacterales bacterium | reverse complement strand
TCAACTCGGATTGGATGCGATCGCCCGGGCGTTTGACCGCACCACGAACGCGCAGGCGGCGGTGGGCAACGATCTGCGGGCGGTGGAAGACTGGCAGCTACGCACGTTGAATGATCGCACCGGCGTGATCGCTCGTCTCTCGACCATTGAAGACGCCGACCTCGCGGAAGCGGCTGCCAAGCTCGCACAGTCGGACACGGCCTACCAGGCCGCACTGCAGTCGCTGGCACTCATCGGCCGCGTGTCGTTGATGGACTATCTGAAATGAGCATGACCGTGGCGACCGTCTCGGAGACCGACCCGACCGACTCGAAGGCCGAGCCGCTGGTCGTTGATTTTCCTTCAGGGATTCCTGGCTTCGAAACCTGTCATCGTTTCGTCCTGGTCTCGTCCCCGGAATTGGCGCCAATGGCCTGCCTGCGTGCGCTGGATCCGCCTGAGGCGTCGTTCCTCACGGTGGACCCGCGTCTGCTCGACCCGTCCTACGACCTGACGCTCCGAGAGTTCGAGCGCGCCAGGATCGGGGCCGGCGACGAGCCGCTGCTCTGGCTGGCCATCGTCACCGTGACTGAAGGCGAGGCGAGCGCCAACCTTCGCGCCCCGATCGTCATCAACCCTGGCCGCATGACCGGTTGTCAGTTCATTCGTGACGAGGCCGACTACCCGGTCCGCTATCCTTTGGGGCGCGCGTGACGTGCTGGTCGTTACCCGCAAGCGCGACGAGGCCATCGTCATTGGCGATGGGATTGAGGTGAGGGTGCTGCGTCATGGCCGTGACGGCGTTCGGCTGGGCATCACGGCGCCGGCACACGTGGCCGTGCATCGCCAGGAAGTGTACGAAACGATTCGTGCCGCCAATGCAGCGGCCGCAGCGGCCGCCATGCATGCCCCGACGCTGGTTGAACATCTTCGAGGCCGGGCGGGCAAGCCATGAGCGTCGCGAGCATCTCTCACCGGGTTCGGCTGGTCGAATGGCAGGCCGTGGCTGCCGACCGCATGGCTCCGCTCGTGGCCGAAGAAGCGGACCGCTGGCAGCGTCTGCTCGATTGGGACACCGCGCCGCACTGGGCTGAGGTGGAGGCCCGCCGCCGACGGGGCGCCGCGCTGGGCTTTGTCGCGATGGACGATGCGGCGAATGTTCGTGGGTGGTGTCACTACAGCGTGCGTGACCGAGGCTTGCGCCTGGATGCGCTGAATGCCGACAACGACCATATTGCGGAGATGCTGCTCGACCGGCTGCTCACCGGACCGGCGTTGACGTTCATCGAACGGATTTCGGTGTGGCTATTCACCGACCAGCACACGCTGACGCAGGCGCTGCGCGCCAGAGGACTGTCGGTCGACCGCTACTGGTGGCTGGGCCGCGAACTGAATCCCGTGGCGCCGCCCGCGCTCCAGGGCGTCCGTCAATGGCGCCCGGAAGACAGCTTTGCCACGGCAGCGCTCTTGGGCCGCGCCTACGAGTCGCCCGCAGAGACGCGCCCCTTTGCACCGCTCGGCACACCGGAACAGTGGTTCGGGTACCTCAATGAGCTGACCCGGGGCGTGCACGGCACGATCTTGCCGGAGGCCTCGCTCTGTGTGCCCGCGGGGCCCGATCGCCTGTCGGCCGTGGCCATCGTCACCAAGGTCAACGAAAACACCGCACACATCGCTCAGTTGGTCGTCGATGCGCCGATGCGGCGCAAGCGGCTCGGGCAGCAGCTCATGCAAGCGGCGACCGCGGCGGCCGCCCGCGCTGGCTGTCGTCGGGTGACGGCGGTGGTCGGCGGGAGCAATCGGCCGGCCCGCTCGCTGTTTGAAGGTGCGCGCTACCAAACGATGGGGAGTCTGCTGGCGGCAGGAATGCTTCAGCCGCGGCGATCGACCAGTGTCGCGCCCCCCGGCGTATCCATGACGCGCCGATAAGCGGCAAGCGTCGTCTCGCCTTGTTCGACGGCGCGCACGTGCTCGCGCCGCAAGCGCTCAGCGTTCGCCAGCGCCTGTACCGACTCGTCGTCGGTTTGCAGAATCGCCGAGACCAGCGCCACGGCGTCCGCGTGCAGTGTGAGCACCGCTTGGTAGCCAGGAATCTGGCGCGCCGTCAGTCGTGAGTCGGAGAGGATCTTCCGAATGTCCCGAAGGGGACCTTCGATGTTCACGAGCGCCGCCATCAAGCGGTCGCGCTCGTTGGCCGCCGTGTTCAGTGCGTCGATATCGTGGGCGTGGCTGCTGACGTGCTGCTGGCCAGAGACTCGCTGTAGTCCGCGAAGAATCACGAGTTCGGCCTCCAGGCCGGCTCGGTACTCTTCGATCAACGCGGGCAGCGAATCGGGCGGTCGCATGACTACTTCGCGACCGGGAGACGTTCCCTGGCGCTGATCTCTGCCCAGCCGTCTCGCAGATTGGCGATGACAGCGATGGCCTTGTCCACAGGTGCGCCCTGTTTCTGCATCGACGCCTCGAGTAGCCGATCTCGTACGAACGTGTAGAGCTGATCAAGGGATTTGGCGATGTCGCCGCCGGCCTTCATGTCCAGCGTGTTCTGCAACTGGTCGATGATGGCCATGGTGCGCGTGATGGCTTCCGCGCGCCTGCGGATATCGCCCTCGTCGAAGGCTCGCTTGGCGTCGTGCATGAATCGCAACGCACCGTCATACAGCATCACGACGAGCTCGAGTGATGAGCGTGACTGCACTTCGGTCTGGCGATAGGCGTTGATTCCTCTGTTGGCGTACATGCGTGCTCTGTCCCTATTTGAGAGGCGTGTTGATGTCTTTGGCGAACGATGACAGCGCGCTCTGCTGCCCCTTGAGTGTGGTCATTGCGCGATCGGCGGCAATGAACTGTGCCTGCAGCGTCCGGCGGCGGACGGCCAATCTCGCGGTCATGTCGTCGATCCGTGTCGACAGCCGTGTCAACTGGTCGCTGACCCGGGTGCGCGCCGAGCGGACGAACCCTCCGGACGTGACGTAGGCATCCACCAGGTCATTGACGGCCTTGAAGGCGCCGGTCGACGGATTGGTGAACAGCGACTGCACCGCCGATGGATTCGCCGCGACCGCGGTCGAGAGGGCCGCGCGATCGAATGTCAGCTGGCCGGTCTGATTGAAGCCGAGGCCGACCTCCGCCAGGTGTGTCAGGGTGCCGCCGCCGTGGGCGCCGGCCAACGTATCTCGAAGCTGAGTCTTCAGTGTCCGCAGCAGTGTCTCGCGGCCGAGGGTGCCGGCGGTGCCGGTGGCCGCCGCGCGCGCCTGCTCGCCGGCGAACTTGACGATGTCGTTGTAGGCGGCGACAAACGCATCGACGCGATCGGCCAGGTCGCCGTCGTCTCGCGTGACGGAGACCACCACCGTTTTGGCCGGGTTCTTCTCGAGCAGCGTGACACTCACGCCGGGGACGGCGCTGCTGAGCGTGTTGGTCGTGCTGGTGACCGGAATGTTGTTGATCAGCGCCGACGCATCGCTGGCGCTGACGGCGTTGTCGGCCGCGCTGTCGCCGGAGATGTTGTCGTTGTCCGTATCGGTGAACGCCAGTGTGGCGCCGGTCAGCTGGTTCTGGATCGTGAAGGCGTTGGCGGCCCCGGTCTCCTTGCTCGACAGCGCGAGTCGGTATGTGCCGGGAGAGGTCTGCACAATCGACGCAGTGGCCGGGCCGTCACTATCGGCGTTGATCAAGGCGGCCAGGCCCTGGAGCGTCGTGGCGCCTGACAGTGTGACGACCTGGCTGCCGATCGTCAGCGTGCCACCGGTGGCGATGGCCGTGGTATCGAGGTCGCTCGCGGTGGAGGCGGAGACGGTCACCTGCCCGCGCGCCAGCTCGTTGACCACGATTTCGTAGCGGCCGGGTACAGCGCCGGTCGAGCCCGCGGCCGTCACGGCTGCCGTGTCAGACGAGGACGCCGAATAGCGGGCGAAGGTGGTCGGCGACGACAGCGCGGCTGCGTTGCTCCGCAGGGTGCCGAGCTTGCTGACCAGCGTCGTGTAATTGGTGTCGATCTTCTTGAGTTCGCTCTGGCGGCTCTGGAGGGCCGTGAGCGGCTGGCTCTCCTGGTCCATGATGGCGTTCAGAACGACGTTGAAATCGATGTCGTTGAAGCCGCTGAAGGTGATTCCGGAGGTGGCCATGTGACGAAGTGTTCCCAACTGTCTATCGGCAAATGTAGGGTGCCGCAGGAGCGCAGGGGTCGTCACGCGGCTAGCGGGCGAGCGCCCTGGCGTGCAAGAACGGGAACGAGGCCCTGGTGGGCCCCGTTCCCGGCGGGATTAGCGGAGCAGCTGGAGGACCGACTGCGTCGCCTGGTTCGCCTGGGCGAGGGCGGCCACGCCGCTCTGCGTCAGGATGTTGAACTTGGTCAGGTTTGACGACTCTTCCGCAACGTTGGCGTCACGGATGCGGCTTTCGGCTGCCGTGTTGTTCACGACCTGCGATGTGGACAGGTTGATGGCGTACTGCAGGCGGTTCTGGATGGTTCCGACCTGCGCCTGAACGGTGCCGAGTGACGACACCGCCGAGGCCAGTGAGGCGACCGCAGCTGCCGCGTTGACATCGGTGTCGACTGACAGGCCGGTGAGCGAAAGGCCCGCCGTGTCGGCCGCCCCGATGGTGCCGCCGACGGTGCCGTTGGTGCTGTTGTTGCTCACGAACACGGAGAAGCCCTGCGAGGCATCGAGGCCTGCGACCGTGGCTTCTCGGTCGATTTCTGCCAACACGTCCTGGAACTCATCGTCCAACACGCTGCGGTCGACGCTCGAGCTCGTGGACGCCGACTGGGTGGCCAACGTCGCGAGACGATCGACCAGGTTCGAGATGTTGTTCAGCGCGCCGTCCTGAATCTGCAGGGTCGACAAGCCGTCGCCAGCGTTGCGGATGCCCTGGTTCAGCACCGCGATGTTCGAACGGTAGGTGTTGGCCACCGCCAAGCCGGCCGCGTCGTCGCCAGAGTTGTTGATGCGGAGGCCGCTCGAGAGGCGGTTGAGGGCCTTGTTGAGTCCGAGGTTGGTGGCCGTCAGGTTGGCCTGCGCATTGGCCGCCGCGACGTTATTGACGATTGAAAATGCCATGTCGTTTCTGTCCTCCGTGAAGTCGGTGGTCGGCATCCTTGCCGTCCACCCGGGCGCCACTGCTGGGCGACCCAGTTGTTCGCGGGAGTAATCGGACACCTCGTCCGCAGCTTTAGCGGCCAGGCGCGCCTGTCCCTCGAGTCATATCACCCCAGGTGTCCAGGTTGGCAAGGTTCTGGCTGTTCTACCCATCCGGAGGTTCGCAGTGCTGCAGCTCAGTGTGAATGGATGCGCACGGGAAGCGCCGTCAGCCCCGGAAAACTGGGGAGAACTGCTCAATTTGCTTGAAATCGGCGAAGGCGGGGCGCGTCAGATTGTGACGGCGGTCCGATTCGGCGGTGTCGCCGTGCCGACATTCCGCGAGCCGACCACGCTTGAGCGCGACCTTCAGGCCGTCGGTCTGATCGATGTGGAGACGGCGACACTGGACGATCTTCTGCATCAATCTGCACGTGCGGCGTTTGACAGCATCGCGCCGCTCAAGACCGCGACGGTTCGCATTGCCATGCGACTTCGTGAAGGTCACGACCTGACGGCGGTACGAGACCTGCCCGGCCTGACATCTTCTCTACAGACACTGACGACGCTGACGGCGGCGCTCGCGCGTGCCAGAGAGTGCGTCGAGCCCCATCGCCGCGATTTCGATGCGTTGGTGGTTCGTCTGTGTCAACTCGTGGACGCCGTGACCGAGAGGCAAGTGACGGCGGACTGGAACGCAGTCGCCGATGTGCTCGAACGGGAGCTCGGGCCCACACTCGACGCGTGGGTACTCGTGGCCCGTCGCGTCTGGAGCTTGGCCTGATCATGCCCGCCCTCAAGCGCGTGGTCTTCAGGATTGCCGCCGGCCCCAAGGTCGGCTACGGACACCTGATGCGCGCACGCGCGCTGGCGCGTTGCCTGGATATGGATGTCGTCATCTCCCTTCGCGGTGGTCGTGCGGCTCACGCCGCGGCCGAAACGATCGCGCCGCTGGTGGATGAGTCCTCCGCACTCGAGGGCGCGGACCTGCTCGTGGTGGACGATCCGAGTCTTGTGGCTGGGCGTCGTTGGATTGACCGCGCGCGCCGCGCGGGCATTCAGTCGGTCAGTGTGCACGATGACCACTGCGTGCACGATGCGGATCTCGTTGTCTGTGGCGCCCTTGGCGTCCGCCGGCCGCGCACTGATGCGCGGCTGCTGCACGGCCCGCGTTTCTATCTGCTCGAGGGCCGAATCGCCGGTGCGCGACATCTCCGCCTGTCAAAGCGCGACCTGTCACACCCCCAGATCCTCATTGCGCTTGGCGGCGGACAGCACGTCGTCGGCGTGGCGCAGCGTCTCGTCGACGCGATTCTAAAGACGGCTCCCACCGCCGAGATCATGGTGGCGGCCGGCTTTTCCCGCGGCCCGCGTCCACGCCTGAGCCATGCCCGATGGCTGACGGTCCGCAGCGGCTTGACCCGCGCGCTGCTTGATGCCGATGTGGCGATGGTGGCCGGCGGCGTGACCCTCTATGAGGCCTGTGCGCTTGGAGTGCCCGCGGTGGCCCTGGCCGTTGTGCCCGAGCAACGCCGCGCAATTCTGGCCTTCGCCCAGGCAGGCGCGGTACTCGATGCGGGCGCCGTGTCGTCGGGCGGTCGGGCCATGGCGGCCGCGGCTGACGGCGTGGCTCGCCTCCTGAAGAATTCCGTGCTGCGCACCGCCATGACGACCCGGTCGCGTCGGTTGGTGGATGGGCGCGGCGCCTTCCGGGTTGCCGAGAGCATTCATGCGCTGGTGCAGGAGAGGAGCCGCCGCTGTGCCTGAGCCGCGAGCCATTCTGTTCGACCTGGACGACACGCTGTATCCGTATCGCGCGTTCCTGCGCAGCGGCTTCCGCGCCGTGGGTAGGCGTCTGGCCGAAGAACGCGGACTGCCGGCGCGCTCCGTGCTCAAGGTGCTGCGCCGTGCGTTGATTGGTGGCGAACGCGGCCGAGAACTGCAAGCGCTCTGCGCGCGCTTTTCGCTGCCCGCGTCGATCGTGCCGGAGATGGTCGAGGTCATTCGGGAGCACACGCCCGCGCTGCGTTTGCCCCGGCAGACCCTGCGCGTGTTGACGTCGCTGCGTGGCAGTTGGCGTCTGGGCGTGGTTACCAACGGGACGCCGCGGATTCAGCGTCGCAAGGTGGCCGCCCTTGGCCTTGTGCGCCTGGTCGATACGGTGGTGTTTGCCACAGAGCACGGCGATGGCACAGGCAAGCCCGACGCGACGCCGTTCCAGGCGGCGCTCGAGAGGCTTGGGACGAGTGCGGCGCAGACCGTGTTTGTCGGTGACGACCGGCATGCCGACATCGAGGGCGCCTCGGCGGTCGGGATGAACACGATTCATCTGTGGTCCCGCGGCGTCGAGTGTGATTGCACTGCCGCCGGTGCGGGTGTGCACGTCAACGCGCTGGCACAAGTTCCAGAAACCGCGGACCGGCTGGTTCCGCTCAGGACGGAGAGTCATGTCATTTGAAATTGGCGGTCGTCGCATCGGTGGTCGTGAACCCCTGTTCGTGATCGCCGAACTCGGGCTCAATCATGGCGGGTCGCTCGAACGAGCGCTCGAGATGGTGAATGCCGCGGCCACCGCCGGCGCCTCAGCGGTCAAACTGCAGACGTTTCGCGCCGAGGAACTGGTCGCCGCAGAATGCCCGGCACCAGCGCACGTGCCCGAGACGTCCCTGCGTGACTTCTTCAGGCAGTTCGAACTCGATCGCGCCGCCCACATCGCGATCGCCGAACGGGTCGCCGAGCTTGGCCTCGAACTGGTGGCGACACCGTTCTCGGTGGCCGCCATTGACATGCTGGTGGACGTCGGCGTCGGCGCGCTGAAGATTGCCAGCGGGGACCTCACCTACGACGCACTGGTGGCAGCCGCGGCGTCCACCGGAGTGCCGCTCATCATGTCGACCGGTATGGCGACGCTCGACGAAACGGCGCACGCCCTGAACGTGGCACGGGAACACGGAGCCACGCGCATTGCGTTGCTGCACTGCGTGTCGTCATACCCGGTGCCGGCCGGCAGCGAGAACCTTCGCGTCATCCAGACGCTGGCGCAACGTTTCGACCTTCCAGTGGGTCTGTCCGACCACGC
>JBEBGG010000149.1:0-8154 GCA_040081555.1 Vicinamibacterales bacterium | reverse complement strand
CCCGGGATCGGTATAATCAGATGTTCGCTCCCGCCCGGGAGCAGCAGCGGCGAACCGGGTCACCGGTTCAGCGCACGACCGGAGAGGTACCGAAGTGGTCGTAACGGGGGCGCCTCGAAAGCGTCTTGCCGGGTAACCGGCACGGGGGTTCGAATCCCTCCCTCTCCGCCATTCACTAAAACCAAGTCTTTTGTCACCAGCCACTTACCGTTTTGGTGGCTGGGCGCTCCCTCATTTGTTCCCACACTGCAAACCGGGTAGTTACGGCAACCCGGGGTCAACGGGCCGCCTGGTTCCACCGTGTTTGGGCTGCGAGGGAAATCAAAGAATCAAACCGGCGGGACCGCGTGCCGACGTCAGCAAGTGTCAGCACCGCTCAGGGCGCGACTCACTACCTGGCTCTACTCTAGTGGTGCTGGTAGGGTCCACCGGGCGATTGCCCGCCCCGCCACACCGTCAAGATATGTCAGGGTCACACGCTGCCGAAACGACGGCGGCTGATCAGCGGATGTCGACTGGATAACCCCACTCCCTCGCCCTGGCCAGCACGCGAGCAATTGGAATCGCGGCGCCCCCGCCCTGCTGGTCGCTCAGATTCAGACCGATGATCTGCCACTGCGCGTTCACGAGTGCCCCACCCGAGTCACCCTGCGCAAGGAAAGCGGACTGAAAACGAATCGACTCCGACGCGGGGGCCGACACCGCGTCCGGCTTCGCCAGGCTGTGCCACGCCTCCCCGTTGCCATAACCAAGGAAGTTCACCTCGTCACCGCGTTGCGGCACGCCCCCGAGGCGTCCCTCGGCGAACCAGGCCGACTCAAAGGAAAGGTCGCGCAGTCCGGGCACAACAAGCACGGCCAAGTCTGCCTTTGCGTCCACCGACGCCAACACTCTCGCCGGCACCCATTCCCCTGGCAACCACTGCAGCATCACCATGACGTCGGTCGCCTCACCGGGGCCTCGGCGAACCACATGATTGGCGGTCGCAACGTAGAGCCTGTCCTGACCTGCTCCGAACAGCACACCGGCACCGATGGTGTCTTCTCCGTCGAGCTTCCCCTTGATCATCACCACGAGTCTCTTCGCCTGTGCCTCCGCCTCGGATGGGATGGAGGCCTGAGCAAGAGTGGTCGTGGCACTGCCGGGAGCGAAGTCGATGAAGTCCGCCAGCGCCTTCCTGAAAGCGTCTGGCGTCAGATCGGTCGCGGTCGGATTCGCCGGATATCGAATGTTGAAGCGTGAGCCTCCGTTCTTCCGCTCCGTCGCGGCGCGCTCGGTGCACGCCTGGATGACCGCGTCGTTCTCCTTCTTCGCTGTGGCGTCCCGCAGCTCACGGTCCTGAATCAACTTGTCCTGTTCCATCCGCTCATCACTGGTCTTCTGCGCCTTCAGCTCCAGCTCGAGTTCGCGCGTACTCTTCGTCGCCACAGCGGCCTGAGACCGACAGGTGCTTGGGGAAGCGCCCCCACCCTCGAAGTGGAACTCAATCACCTTCCCCTTGACCTTGATGAGGGTGATTAAAGCCGGCCGGCCGGCTTCGATGGCAACGCCGTATCTCCGCAGGTCCCTTGTCCAGTCGGCCGTATTGACGGGCGGTTTGCCCTGGATGTTGATCTCGACACCCTCCTTGGTACCCGGCATGTCCCGCTTCGGAGCTAGCGACTTACCCTCGAAGGCGTTCCGAAGGTCGGCTTCCGTCTGGGCCGAGGTCGGCCCTGCCGGGCCGAGCACGGCCACCAGCAAAGTCGCGATCAACACACGAACCATGGCGCACCTCGCTCTCAGACAGACACCTTCAACCAACGAAGGACACTGACGACGATGCCGAACACATAGAGCGAGCCGCCCCACAACAGACTCACGCCATGCTGCGCGCGTGCCCATTCAAGCAACGTCGGCATGAGGCTCCTGCGACTCTTCGGAGTGCCGGCCACAATGTCCGACACCTGCCCCTGGAACCGTAAGGACACCCGATCGGGCATTACGCGCATCGCGAGGATGTCTCCGTCCACGCCCCTGAATCGCAGGAGTTCAGCCGCTCGCAGTTCCCGCTTCTCTCCGTTCAGCGACTCCATGTAGAGCGTTCCGGACACTACCGTGGACAGCTCTCTCACCACCGAGCGCTCGGTGTCGCGCCGCTCATCGATCCGGATGAACGAGAGGTCATCAACCTGGACTTGCGATGAGAAGCCACCGTCTTCGATGTCGCGAAATCTCAGATCAAGGTTCATCTCCTGGCCACCTCGCAGATCCACAGCCTCCGGCACCTCGAAGTCCATCTCCTCGACCTTGCCACCGGCCACGGCTGCGGTCACGGGCCCCTGCACGTCGGCGCGAAGATCGAGATCGGCGGTGGCCAGGCTCAGCCGGAAGCGGTTCGGCACGCCCGCGTAGCGCAGAGAGCCGCGCGTCATGGCCGGAACCGTGATGCCCGCCAGTGTGATGGTCCCGTCTCTTACGCCGTCCTTTCGGGAACTGAGACGTACGAAGCCCTCGTTCGCCTGTTCCATGACGAGCACCTGCTCGACATGACGACGATCGCCAGCCACCTTGATCCGCCGAAGGCCATCAACGCCCAGGAGCGCGAGCGATGTTCCCTCGGTCAGGGCTTGGAGGGTCGGCACTCGAAATGTGACGCCCGTGGCTTGAATCTCCAGCTCGATCTCGGTAGTCGGAACACGGATGAACAGGAGGGCACTCATCAGGATCAGGGTCAACACCATGACGACGGCAGGCAACCATCGACGTGATGGCGGCGGCTGGTGGGGCTGCACGTCCGCCAGCGTCCGCAAGTCGACGAGCGCATCGAGGCGGGCCTTCGGGACCGGCCCGCCCGTCAAGAGCGCCTGGTCCAGCAGGTCCCGCGCCTCTCGCTCGACGAGTTCGTCGAGCCGCCGCCGACGCTCGTCCTTCACGGCACTGCCGGCTTTCCGAAACCAGCCGAATAGAAGAACATCCCTGCAGTCGCCGACGACCCGTTCTCCCAGGCCGCCGCGAAGTCGGCGCGATAGAGTCCGGCGGGCAACGGAGGCAAACTCACCGGAATGCTTCTGAACGCGGGATAGTAACCGAGATTCAGCGACTCGCGGTTCCTCAGAACTCGTCCCCTGGATCCATCGGAATTGATCGCAGCGATGGTCACGTATACCTGCTCGGCCGTCACACTGGGAACGAGGGTGATGGTATAGGCTCCCGACGATGCGCCTGTGAGCGACACTGGGAGATAGACGGTCTCGCGTGACGCACCCAGGAGCGCCTTCGTCCAGCTTACAAGGCCGATAGCGAGGTTGCGCGACGCCGGAATACCGACAGGCCACGTGTAGGATGTCTGCCCGCTCGGGCGGACCGTATCCATCCGGTAGTACTCCTTCGGGCTTAGCGAGTAGGCCCGAACCTGCACCGCTTCGCTGCCGAACGAGGGCCACCCAAGGGTCAGTTCCGACTTGCCCGCCACTTCAATCCGGCGGGCCTCAGCAAACGACTGGATGTCCAATCTCCCACCCGCTACAGGCTGAATGAAGTAGCCCTCGCACCGGTCCCCGCGCTGTCGGTAGCCCTGCGGCTGGGCTTCCTGTTTGAGATTCGGATCGCAGGAAGTACTCTGTGCCGCAACAGGGCATCCTGAGGCGACACACATGAGAATCAACAGAACACAGCGCCGGAATGCCATGACATCCCTCCCAGGTTCGGCACAAGTCTACGCCACGGTCGCGGGTGGATCAAAGGCTTCGAAGACAGAGTCCATGCCCGAGCCCCTCAAGCCGCACTTCTCGCTTCGCGCCAGAGCTCAGCGCCGCCGAACGCGACGAGGTGAAGAAGGTCGCCAAAGAACTGCTCTCGCGGCTGAACACACTGCCAGCCGCCTACCGCCTCTCCGTCTTGTCTGACATTCAGGGTCGAATTAAGATTCTCCGGCTCCCATCGGCCGGCACGCCTGTTCTGCGCCGGAATGTAGTCGGGTCAAAGCAGACGATGTTCACCGGGCCACGTGAGCCGCTTCTCCTCGTGTCGGGTGCTGTGCTGCTGCTGGCAGGCGTCGCGTCCCGTTAGTACGTAGTGCCTTCAAGTACACATTGCCCGATCGCGACCCTGTTCGCCTGAAGGCCATCGCTTCGCACCAGGACGTGCTCGCGGTGGATGGTCTGGATCGTCGCACCGGCCAGCTCAGCTCGCATGTGGCGCTCTCGGCCAGGACCGGTGGGATGTTCCTGGTTGCCCCGCTGGTGTCGAAGGGAACCAAAGCGATGGGCATCGGACTGCTCGCGCTCGGGCTCGCCCTGATCAGTATCGGGTTGCTCGGGCCCGTTCTGCGAGTCCGGTTACGCACGCTGACGCTCCGTGACGCGCTGCAGGCGACCGGAGCCTTTCTCGAACGCGGCGTCCCGTCAGCGACACCGGACGCCGCCGGAGCCTTTCGAATCGTCTTCGGAGCATTCGTCCTCTGGTTCCTCCACGCGAATCAGGCCCAACACTTCGTCGTGACAGGCGCCGAGGCCAGCAGTGCGACGGGACCGTACGGCCTCGTCGTGCGATGGCTCGCGGGGCACCCGGGAAGTCTGACCGTCGTCGATGTCGTGCTCTGGACGTGTGGAGCGCTGTTTCTGGTGGGCTTCGCGACGCGCCTCACCTACGCGCTTCTTGTCGCCGCGTTCCTCACATGGGTGTCGGCCTTCACCCTTCGCAATTCGATCCACCCAATCTCGGCCCTCTCCGTGACGCTGGTGTGCCTGCTGCCTGCGTCGTGGGGCGACGGGCTGAGCGTCGACGCCTGGCTGCGCCGCAGGCAAGGGGCTCCGGCACCGGTGTCGGGGAAGCGGTACGGCTTCGCCATCTGGGTTCCGGGTTTCGTCTTCGGGCTGGCGTTTCTCGCGGCGGCGTGGGCGAAGGCGGGCGTGAACGGGGAGTGGGTCTTCAACGGCACGGTCAAGTACCCTGTTGATGGGCTTCCTGCCCTGGCAGTTGCTGTTCCCGTCAGCGTCACCTCTCGCGCGTCCACCGTCGCAGCTGACGCCGGCTCAGCTCGCGATGGTCGTGCTGGCGCTCGGCCAGCAACTGCTGATGTCCACACTGGCCACCGATGCCCGCCCGTTCTTCTCGATGTACGACATGTATTCGGCGACCCATCGGTCCGAGGAGAACGACGCCGTTCACGGTTCAACCGTCGATCGCGTCGTCGCCGCACTGAACGATGGATGGGTGCCGCTCGACGGCTGCGTGATTGCGGAGTCCGAGGTCGCCGGCCTCCAGCGGGTCATCGGTGATGTACACGTGTCACGCAGTGTCCTGAACCCCGCAATCGTCTCGTGTCTGAGCCAGCAGCCGACTGTCACGCGATTCCGGCTCGACGGAGACCGTCAGCAGTTCGACTGGTCGACGGGAACTCTGGTGTGGAAACGTCGGGTCGATGTCGTGGGCCCAGTTCGAATCGACTAGTCGTCGCTGTCACCCCGTCGGCCGGCATCTTCGTGAACCTCGACGCCGTGTTGCCACGCGACAGCCGCGCGCGCGTCCGATTCGGCGCCGAGCGATCATGCGCGGCCACTCCGTCGTCGGCCGGAACGCTGGAGTGATGGATCGCGAAGACGAGCTGCGCTGAACCCAGCGCACTTGCTGACCGGTCGAGTCGACCAGCGGCTCGACACGAATGGAGCTCCCCAGGGAGTGCGCCCCACCGCGAGTGCTGGTTTCCCCAGATCGCTCCTTCCAAGCACAACCAAGATGCGCTCTTGAGTATCGACGTTCCATCCGCGAGCTGGTGTACCCGGGCGGAGGGCTAGACTGATGCGCAGCTTGACATCCCAATTGTCTTACAAGATCATCGGCCGCTCAGAGCTCCCCGTCATCCCCTCGTTGTTCCTACGTGGACCGCTGGAACTGGCTCACCGCGTTCTCAAACGCTCGAACGAAGAAGGGCGGATAGCTAGATGTACCCGACTGACTTGAGAAGATGGCTGCTCGCCCTGGCCACAACTGTGGCTGTGATCGGCATCCCCAGACTGACAGCGGCTGAGGCGATCTCTTTCAACGCCGCTTTTTGCACGAACCGGAGCGCGTTCGGCAACGGCGTGGTCTGTGGCGCGGATGTCACGGGAACCTTCACGAACGCTTCTGGTCAGACCGAATCGTATGGAGCAGCTACTTGGAATAGCGGAGGAGCGCCAGGTGACCTGTCCTTCGGCGTTGGCTCCTCGCTTTCGGTGACGAATGCGCTTCCCACAGACTACTTCTACGTGGAGTCCGGGGGCACGCTGACCTCACACTCTGTCGTTTCGAGCATACTGCCGACAGGCGAGATCGTCGGTGGGGGCAGTATCGTGGTGTCATTCATTCTGTCGGGATATTCGGAGGCCGACGGCGTGAATCTCGCTGACTACACCCTGGGCTGCAATGTCGTCAATCTCGCTGGGGCTCCATCTGGAGGTTCCTGCGGCGTCGGGGGCGACCTTTTCGGATACAGGGCTTCCTTTGCCGTTCCAGACACGGCCGACGACGAGTGGTACTTGTCCTTGGTTCTTCGATCCAGAGTCCTCTGCTGTAACGACCTGACTCGAGGTAACGTCTCAGGCATCTCGGATTACTCACATACGCTGACGGTCACTGGATTTTCCGTGTCAGGCGGTGGCACCCTGACCGACGTTGACACTGGGCGCGACCTTCTCGCCTATTCCCCACCAACGAGTCGGGTTCCAGAGCCAGCGTCTCTACTCCTACTTGGCACCGGCGCAGTCGGCCTGATCGCAATGCAGCGAAGGCGCGGGTGATCCGGCGCTCCACCGGCTCTGGATATTGCCCTCTGTAGGGCTGAGCGACCACCGACTTCAGGGCACCCCGCAAGCGCGACTCGAGTTCCCCTGGAGCCTCGACGAAGGGGAAACGCTGGCGCAGCGCTCGAACAGGTCGATGCGGTGATAGGCCGTTCGGACTGTTCTTGATCACATGTGCCCGCGCGATCTCGCACACGGCGTTTCAGGACCTTCGTCTGTTTCGCGGCGCAGTCTCGACACGCGCTGCGAGACCCGTCCGCTGTGACGCCGTGGATTGCTCCCTTGCGCTGGCGCCATTCGAAGACCGTGCTGACACGTTGAAGCCCCCCCGTGACCCGGTCGGGCGGGTCAGCCAGGCGTGGGCCAGGTACGGCTTACGGTGCTTCTCGTTCCTGATCTCGCGGCGTGCGACGTGTGCACTGGCTGCGCGGCCTTCGTGAGGGGCGGCACGAGACTCCGTGTTTCCCGCAGTGGGGCACTGGCCTTGCGCGCAGTCCGTCGCGGCGCCTGCGCTCGTGGACGTGCGCGTCTGGACCGCGAGCGTGCACAATGCGTTGTACGGTGCCGTGTGGGTGACTCCAATGGCTCATCTATCCCACAACCCATGTGGGAACAGGTGGGAGGCCACTCCTTGAGTTCTTCACGCCAGCACGCTTCTGCCCCCATCAGACTCCGCGGCGGCACCGACCCGCAGCACGCGCCGGGAACACCAGTAGCCCGGAAGCATCGGCAGCCAGAAGCTGAGGCCGCGGAAGAGCAGGGTGGCTGACAGGGCCACGGCGACATCGATGCCCACCGCCCGCAGCATCAACACCGACGTCGCTTCGAACGTGCCCAGGCCGCCCGGCACGATCCCCATCGTGCGGAACAGGCTCGCGATCATGAAGCTGACGAACACGCCCCCGGCCGGCGCGACGACCCCGAGCGCCCGGATGAGCGTCCAGACCGTCGCCGCGTCGAGGAGCACGATGGTCAGTTGCAGCCCCACGGCGTTCGCGAGCAGGCGCGGACTGCGCACCAGGCGGACGTCCGCACCGGTCATGAACGCCAGCAGCGAGGCAAGGCCGGGGATCTTGAGGAGGCGCCCGGTCGGCCGCCGCCGATGCTGGCCGGGCAGGACGAGCACGGCCACGCTCAGCCCGAGCGAGAACAGCAGGAACAGCAGTCCGCTCGCGATCACGAGGGCGTTCACGCCGCCACGTCGCTGCAACATCACCAGCGCGCACAGCAGTGCCATCGCGTAGGCAAGGTGGTACGAGGCGATGTTCACCAGCACCGACGCCTTGACGGCTGCGGGGGGCAGGTGCCGACGTTCGAGGGCGCCCGCGATGAGGAAGCTGCTGCTCAGGCCGGCAGACGGCAGCGCCTGGTCGGTGAAGAGCTTGGCGAA
>JBEBGG010000037.1:0-28777 GCA_040081555.1 Vicinamibacterales bacterium | reverse complement strand
CCTCTGGAGCCGCGTGCGCGCTCGTGCCGGGCACGTGTGTGCGATGCAGCAGTGCCAGCGCGGCGCCCACCTGCTGGTAGACGGCGGCCGACCCTCCGCCGTCACGCTGGAGGTCGTAGACCGTGCGGCCCGGGACCGCGCGCTGCACGACCATCTGCCAGTCCGCGACGTAGCCCACCGGCTCCGGCGTTCCAACGACGCCACTCGACGCACACGCATGGTGCAGCACGCGCATCCGCTCGACGACCCGCTCGCCCTCCGGCTCGGCCGTTATCTTGCCGAAGACGACAAACGGCGTGCCGTCCGCCGCCACCAGGTCATACCGAATCTGGCAGCGCTTCTCCGGCACGTAGCGAACGGGGGTGAGCTGCGCGACAGAAGCGGCGAGGCCGTCCCAGGCCGAGAACCGTTCAGCCACCGCCTGCGGGTCGCAAGCGTCGAGCAGCGAGGGCAGGCGATAGTCGAACGGGAACGGCAGGATGAGCAGCCGCTGTTCGCGAACGAAGGCCGCCCATGACCGCAGCACCTGGCGCACGCCTCGCTCGCGGGAGAGCCGGCGCAACCGCCTGAACACCTTGCGCGCCTCCTCGATCGAGGTTGCCGCATCGGGATAGTGCTGCAGAACGAGGCGTCTGGTGCCGCGTGGTCCGGCCTCGTCGTGCAGGTCGACCTGGACGAGCGCGAACAGCTTGCCGCGCCGGCCCGTGATGACCTCCTGAAGGTCACAGCGAGTGATGCGGAGCGCTTCGAGACGGCAGGCTGGGAGCGCCCCTGCCAGGAGCGACGCGAGCGCCCCCGGCTCGGCGAAGAGCGCCTGGAGCTCCATCAGTGCGTCCTCAGGCTCACGGCCTGATACGCCAGCAGCTGTTCGTACCCGCCGCCCGTGGTGCGCAACGTGTCGGGCGGTCCGACTTCGACGATGCGTCCGCCTTCCATGACGATGACCAGGTCCGCATGCGCGATCGTCGCAAGGCGATGCGTGATGACGAAGGTGGTCCGGCCCCGCACCAGTGCGCTGAGCGACTCCATCACGTGTGCCTCGGCGACGCCGTCGAGCCCCGTGGTCGGCTCGTCGAGGATGAAGACCCGCGCATCGCGGTAGAACGCGCGCGCAATCGCGAGCCGCTGGCGTTCGCCGCCGGACAACGTCGCGCCCCGCTCGCCGAGCCGAGCGTCGAGCTGCCCGGGCAGCCGCTCGACGATGTGCCAGGCGTGCGCCGCGTCGAGCGCAGCCATCACACGAGCATCGTCGGGCGACGGATCGCCGTAAGCGACGTTGTCGCGGACCGACAGGCCGAAGAGCATCGCTTCCTGGGTCACAATCCCGATCTGGTCGCGGAGCGACGCGAGCGTGAATTCGCGAATGTCGGTGCCGTCGATGCGCACGACTCCGGACGTCGGATCGGCGAGACGAGGTAGCAGGCTCACGAGCGTCGACTTGCCGGCGCCGCTCTGTCCGACCACAGCGACGAGCGAGCCTGGTGTGACGCGCACGGTGACATCGTGCAAGATGGGTGTCCCTGTTCCGTACTCGAAGCCCACCTGCTCGAACTCGACAGCGCCGACAAACGGTGGCGCCAGGCGCGCATTTGGCGACTCCTTCACAGCCGGCTCGGTCCGCAGCAGTTCGACGACCCGCTCCGCCGCCACCGTGGCACGCGACATCTGCAGCCAGTTGGTGGCGATCCGGCGCGTGGGGCGATACATGGAGCGGAGATAGGCCGCAAAGACCACCAGGTCGCCCGCCGTGATCCGGGCATCGATGACTGCGGCTGCGCCGTACCAGAGCACTCCGGCGGTGCCCACCGCCACAATCACTTCCACCCAACGCTCGAGGCGCCCCTTCATCCGGGCAGCCATGACCTCGGCCTCGAGACTGCCGCGCGCCGCGCGCCCGAACTGCCCCGAGGCGTGCTGGCCCCGGCCAAACAACTGCACCGCCGGCAACATCGCGATCGCCTCGGACATGATCGACGCGGCACGGCTGTCCTTCTTCCGCTGCCGGCGCGTTACCTCGCGGATATGTCCCGAATAGTGGCGCACCAGCAGGGCGATCGGGCCAAACACCGCCACGCTCACGAGAGCCAGACGCGCGTCCATGTAGACCAGCACCGCCGCCATTCCGGCCAGCAGCACCACTTGCGTCACCGTCTCGAGCACCAGGTCGCCGAGGACGCTCTTGATCTCCTGCACGTCCTTCATCAGCCGCGTCAGCATCTCGCCGGACCCCGTCGTCCGGTGGAAGGTGACGGAGAGCTGCTGCAGGTGCCGGAAGACGTCGCTCCGCAGGACCGACGAGATGGTGTGCCCCACCTTCGCGACCATCACGTTCGCCTGGTACTCGGCGAAACCGCCGACCACGGCGACGACCATCACCGAAACACTCGCCACAGCGAGACGCATGGTTGGCGTGAGGCCGACCAGCATGGCCGGCATCGAGTGTCCGCGCTCGCCGAGCACGTGGTCGATGATGAACTTCAGCGGCCACGGCTTGAGGAGTTCCATCGCTGCACTGAACAGCAGCAGTCCCAGCGCGAGCGCCAGGTGGCCATGGAACGGGCGCGCGTAGCCGCGCAGGGCGGCCCACACAGAAACCCGCGGATTCATCGCCGGCTCCCGTCGAGCCCCGACATCGACGCAGAGACGGTGTGCACCCAGCCATGTCGCTCGAACGCACGGCGCCTCGCAGCCGTGCCGAGCGCAGCGGCGACGGCAGGCTCCTGCTGGAGTGCCTCGACGGCGTTGGCCAGCGCGAACGGGTCGCCGGGCTCTACGAGCAGCGCCGTCTGCCGATGCTCGAGGACCGACTCGATCTGCCCGATGCGGCTGGCGATGATGGGGCGGCCCGCCGCCATGTACTCGAACACCTTGAGCGGCGAGAAGTAGAAGTCGTCGAGCCGTGGATACGGCGCCACTGCGCAGTCGACCTCGGCGAGTTCCCTCGGCACGTCTTCGCGGGCCACCTGCCCGACGAGCGTCGCGTGCGCCGAGAGTTGACGTGCGGCGAGCGCCACCTCGAGACGGCCGCGTTCCGGCCCGTCGCCGATAACTCGCAGGTGGTAGCGACGGTCGCGAGCCACCAGCATCTCGAGCATCTCCACCAGCACGTCGACGCCGTGCCATGGCTTGAGGCTGCCGAGGAACCCGACGGTGAACCGGTCCGGCTCGCGCCGAACAGCGGGCACCTCGTCGTACAAAGAGAGGTCCACGCCGTTGGTCGCAACCACGACACGGGACGCGTCGCCGCCGTGCGCGCAGACGTAGTCGCCCACTTCAGCCGACACCGCGACGACACGGGTGGCACCGGCAAGGAGATAGCGTTCGATGCGCCGGGCCGTGGCGTCGCGGCCGAGCGAGCGATACCGGGACTGCTCGACCACCAGCGGACTGTTGACCTCAAGGACAAACGGGAGGCCCATCCGGCGCGCGAAGCGAAGTCCGGCGTAGCTCCAGAGCGAGTAGCGCTCGTAGACCAGGTCCAGCACCGTCGCGGCATCACACCGTTTCAGCGCGGCGTCTGTCGCGCGGTTCAGCCGGAGTCCACGTTCTTCGGATGAGAGCGACCCGTCCGTAGAGGAGGCCAGGGCTTCAAACGGCACCGGCCATGACCCCAGCGGCGCTCCGGCTCTGGCCGTCAGGATCCGCACCTGGTGCCCGAGGTCGGTGAGTGCCCGGGCGAAGTCGCGCACGTGCACGGCCGCACCCTTGCCGCCGAACAGCGGGATGCCGGCGTCGCCGTTGATATAGGCCACCCTCATCGGACCGCCTCTATCTGCACGCGTGGACGCGGCCGGTGCGCCGGGGCCACACCGGTCGCGGACGAGCGGACGAACAGCTCGCCGAGCCGCCGCGCGCTGTGCCTGGCGTCGAATTCTCGTTCGACGAGCATGCGGCCCGCTGCGGCCAATCGCGCGCGCAGGGCGGGATGACTGAGCAGCGCGTCGAGTGCCTCTGCCAGAAGGAGCGGGCTGCGCTCAGGCACGATCAGTCCGGTCTCGCCATGCCTGACGATCTCCGGGATGCCGGTCACCGGCGTGGCCACGACGGGCAGACCGGCCGCCATCGCCTCGATGATCACGGTGGGGAGTCCATCGCGGTCGCCGTCGGCGCCGACGACGCACGGCACCGCAAGGACCGCATGGGTCTTCATCTCGGCCGCCACGGCCTCCTGCGTCAGGGCACCGGTCATCGTGACGGCGTCCGTCAGTCCGCGCAGCGCCAGCCTGGCGCGCAGCGCCGGCTCGCAGCGTCCGGTCCCGATCAGCGTGGCGCCGACCGTCGGGCGGATCGCGCGGAGCGCAGCGACGGCATCGATGAAGACGTCAAACCCCTTCTTCTCGACGAAGCGGCCGACGCCCAGGATTCGGTCTGGCACCCGGACCGGGTCCGCCCCCCCGGAGGCGGCAGTGGAGGTGTCGATCCCGTTGTAGAGACGGTGCACCGGCGTGACGCGCGCCGCACGGCTCACAGCACGCAGATGGCCCACGTTGTAGTCGCTCACCGTGACGACGAACGAGGCCGCGGCAATCAGCGCATCGAGGGCGACGGCCGACACGCTCTCGTGGAAGATGTCCTTCGCGTGCGCGGTCATGCTGAACGGCACCGACGTCTCGGCAGACACGCGCCTGGCGACCTCGGCCGCTCCCGTCGCGAAGTGCGCGTGCAGGTGGGATATGCCGGCGGCCCGCACGACGCCTGCGAAGCGTCGCGCGATGCGTGCCTCCTTCGACGAGTCGGCTGCACCCGCCTTCGGACCGTCGACAACACGCAGCGGTACGTCCGGCAGCTCGTCGGCATAGATGACGCGCGCCCTGAGGCGGGCATAGTCGCCGTGGATGGTCGTTTCCTCCGCGCGGCCCAGTGCCAGCACCGTGAGGTCCAGCCCGAGGCGCTCGAGCTCGAGCAGTTCGCGGAGCACGAAGGTCTCAGACAGGCGGGGAAAGCGTTTCAGGACGTAGGCGATTCGCACGTGTGACATGAATGCAAGCCTCAGCCGAGCGGAGAGCGGATGAAGCCGGGCAGCAGCTGATCCAGCGTGGACAGCCCGGCAAGGTTGAGGAACGAGGTCCGCGGCGGTGGTGACGACAGCGCTGCGCGCACTTCGCGGATGAGCGACGGGGCGGGATCCTGCTCGGGATGCACGACGCGCATCAGGCCGAGTTCGGCCATGCGCGTGCATCGGATCCACTGCTCGAGACGCGGGTGCCGGCGCGGCATGATCACGGCAGGCTTTGCAAGCGAGAGCACCTCACACACCGTGTTGTAACCGCCCATGCCGACGACGACGTCAGACGCCGCCATGGTGGTGACAAGATCCGGCGTGAAGTCGATGATGCTGACGTCGCGCCGGTGCCCGTGGCGGGCACGAATCCGGTGTCGTGCCACAGCGCTCATCTCGGGGCCGCACACCACCAGGCTGTGGACCCGGGCGCCAAGGCCGTCGGGCCCAGCCCCCTCGAGCCCTTCGAGGTAGTGCTCGACCAGCGGCTGGCCGTCGCCACCACCACCGACCGTGACCAGCACCAGGCGCTCGGCGTCGCCCGCCAGCTGCGCGCGCAGCTGGCTCACGCTGCCGGTCGGCTCGCGCCGGATGTAACCGGCGTAGTGGCACTTCGCGGCGAGCGACGCCGGCAGTCGATACTCACGCACGATGTCGAACACCTCACGCGCGCCGTACACGACGACATCGTCATAGAGACGGTCGATGGTGTCGCACGTGCCATCGCGCCGCCATTCGTCGATGATGCGGCTCGGTTCGTCGAGGATGTCGCGCAGGGTCAGGACGACGCGGACGCCGGGGTTCCAGATACGCAGGGTCTCGAGGGTGCACCGCAGTTCGCCCTTGAGGCCGAGCGGCACGTTGTCCACAAAGACGAGTGACGGTTGATACGCGCGGGCTGTCGAGTAGATGACGTCGCGCCGAACGGAGCGCACGGCGTCGAACGCCAGCGGCAAGTGCCTCGACTGGTACTCTCCATCGTCGACCTTGGTGACACCCGGGAGCTTGACCCAGTCGAGACCGGCAGGCATCGGCAGGCTGGAGATCGTCGAACTGCCGGTCAGGACGAGCAGGGCGGCCCGTTCGTAGCGCGACCGGACGGCCTCGCTCAGCGAGAGCGTCCGGCGGATGTGCCCGAGTCCGTACGAGTCGTGTGAGTAGAAGAGCACGCGCGGCTCCTCAGTGGCGCCGCGCCGTGGAAAGGCGTGGGTCGCGTGCGCGATGGCTCCGGCATGCGCGGCCACAACCGGCCGACGTCTCCCCGTGCGACTGGACTCGTTGTGCAACACCGCTCTACCTCCGAAGGGTTCCAAACCAGGCCGGTTCAGAATCGCGGAGCGGCGTTGCTGACTTGTCAGGGAGTCGTCAAGAAGTCGTCAAAACAGGTTACACGGTCGTTGCAGTGATTCCGGACGGTGGCCAGAAACAACCTGGCGGGGCGAAGAGCCACCGGCGTCTTCCGGCCATCTTCAATGACGTCGCGCCTTGCCTATATCTGAATGAAGCTGCGCTGAGGCCTCGGCCCTCTTTCGCTGGCACAGAGCGACCCGGGCGAGGGGCGAGCGCGGCTCAAGATCCTGCCCGTGCAGGTGCTCCAGTTCTCGTAGGGTCTCGACACTATAATTCCGTCCCATGCCCAATACGCGAATCGTCGTTCTGGGGGCCGGTTTTGGCGGTCTCGAGTTGACGACCCTTCTCTCGGTCGAGTTCGGAACGGCCATCGACATCGTCCTCCTCGACAAGGACGATGCATTCGTGTTCGGTTTCTCGAAACTCGACGTGATGTTCGGACGGCGCCGACCCGAAGAAGTGCGCCATCCGTACCGTGACGTGCTGAAACCAGGCGTACGCTTCTTTCAGACCGTGGTGCGATCGATCGATCCGGCGGCTCGCCGCGTGGTGTCAGATGCCGGCACATTCGACGCGGACGTGCTGGTTGTCGCGCTCGGCGCTGACCTCGACCCTGCAGCCACGCCAGGCCTGGTCGAAGGCGGGCACGAGTTTTACTCGGTGGCGGGCGCCTTCGCCCTTCGCGATGTGCTCCCGACGTTCGAACGGGGACCGGCCATTATCGGGGTTACGGGCAAGTCGTTCAAATGCCCGCCCGCACCGAGCGAAACAGCGCTGCTGCTCCACGACTATCTCTCGACGCGCGGCCGGCGCGGCGCCACCGAGATCTCGGTGGTGATGCCGTTCGGCACGCCAATTCCGCCGTCACCCGATTCGTCCCGCGCGGTGCTTGCTGCGTTCGCCGAACGAGGTATCCGCTTCGTGAAGGACAACTTGGTGCGCGCGCTCGACCCAGCCCGCAAGGTCGCATGCCTGAGCGACGGCACCGAGCTGCCGTATGCGCTCTTCCTCGGCATCCCCGTCCACCGCGTCCCGCAAGTCGTCGTCGACTCGGGGCTCGCGTCAGACCAATACGGTTGGGTACCGGTCAACAAGCAGACGCTCGAAACAACGTTTCCTGGGGTCTACGCCGTCGGTGATGTGAACGGTGTGGGCACGCCCAAGGCAGGTGTCTTTGCCGAGGGCGCGGCGAAGGTCGTGGCGGCGGCAATCATCGCCCAGCTTCGAGGCGGGCCGGCACCAGACCCCTACAAGGGTGCGGGTTCGTGCTATCTCGAGTTCGGCCAAGGCCAGGTGGCTCGAGTCGATGTCGAGTTTCTGACCGGACCGAAGCCGACTGGGACCTTTCAGGAGCCGTCGCAGGCGCTCGTCGCGGAAAAGTCCGCCTTCGGCGCGACCCGCATCCGGCGATGGTTCGGCCGGGAATGGGGTCATACCGGCTGAGCCGGTTCTCCCCTCGATTTCGGGAGCTCCGGTGCCAGTCCTCGAGTGCCGATTTCAGCTAGCCGTCATCGTCGGAGACCCAACCCCTGCCTAGAACGTCGTCGTCAGCGCCACGCGCAACGTGCGAGGGAAGCCGGGCGAGATGTTGGTATTGCTGTCAGCGTTGATGTAGTAGCGCTTGTCGAATAGATTCTCAACGTTGGCTTGCAGACGGACCGTCGAGGTCGGCGAGAAGTAGACGGCGGCGTCGGCGCGTGTGTAGCCGGGCAACGTCACCGAGTTGTCGATGGTCGCAAACATCTTGGTCCGCTGCAGGATGCCCAGGCCCGCGCCAAGGGTCGGCGTGATCTGGTAGTTGTTCCACAGGGACAGCGTGTGGTGGGGCACCTGCGCGACCTGCGCGCCAGCCACCGCCGCCGTCGTCGCGCTCGTCACATAACCGTCTTGGTAGGAGTAGCCGCCGGCAATCTTCCAGACCGACGACACGTTGCCGTTGAGACCGAACTCGAAGCCATTGGTCCGCTGGCCACCGGTCTGGACGATGCGGGTTGGGTCGTTGGGATCTGTCGAGCGCGTGTTGGTGCGATTGAGCTGATAGGCGGCGGTTTGGAGTGAGAGACCGGAGACCAGGTCCCACTTGGCGCCGACTTCATAGTTGGAGATCTTCTCAGGCTTGACCTGCTCGGTGATTGTCGTCAGGGATGAGAACTGGTCGCCAGAGCTGGGCAGATACGAGACGCTGTAGCTCGAGTAGATGGACATCGCCGTCATCGGCTTGACCACCACGCCGACGCGCGGCGAGAGCAGATCGTCGCTCCGGCTCAGCGTGTCGCCATTGCGGTTGTTGTGATACGTCAAGTCGAACCTATCGAACCGTAGACCAGCCACCACCTGCACAACGCGCGAGAGTTCCACCTGGTCCTGCGCATAGACCGCGGCCACCTTGGTGTCGAGATGGTTGTCCGCGTCGGTGAGGCTCTGGCGGAATGTCACCGGCGTGGTGATCGTTGGCGAGGCAAATGGTGCGAGCACCGACGTTGCCGTGTTGTTGAAGTAGCCCGTGTTGCGGAAGTTGACCGTGTCCTGGTTGCCGAACTCCGCGCCCCCGAGCAAGGTGTGGCGGACCGCGCCGGTGCGAGCGGCATAGGTGACATCGGTCTGATTGAACAGATTCTTGCGCTGCGTCGTGTTGTTGTAGCTGGTGAGCGTCACCTGGGAACCATCGATCGACACGGCACCAGGCACGAAGTTCTGGTAGAAGCGGTCGTATCCGCCGAAGCTCGTGTGGTTTCGGATGGTGAGCGCACCGCGGCGATGGCTGATGGTGGTCGAGGCCATGTTGACGGTCGCCGCCACATCGCTTGCGCTCGGGTTGCCGTAGAAGGTGCCATCTGCCACATTCGCCGGCGCGCCCTTGAATGATGTAATGCCTCGGTCTGCGACGCGGGAATCGTCAAGGTATTCGTAGCGGGCCGCAACGGTGGTGCTGGCGCTCGGTGCGAACGTGACGGTTGGCGTGATGCCCCGTCGATTCAGGGTCACGCCGTCGCGGAAGCTGCCAGAGTCCTCGAACATCCCGTTCAGGCGGAAGGCGACCTCGTCGTTGAGCGCACGACCAATGTCGCCGGTCACGCGCTTGTTGCCGAACATGCCGCCCTGCAGCGAGAACTCACCGGTCGGGCGGAAGTTGGCTTCCTTCATGACGCGATTGACAACGCCCCCGGCACCACCTCGGCCGAACATCATCGCGTTGGGCCCCTTCAGGGCCTCAACGCGGTCGACGTTGTAGATGTCCCGGTAGTACTGCACGTCATCGCGGACTCCGTTGACGAAGAAGTCAGCCGAGGAACTGTTGCCGCGAATGATGACCTGGTCGCGGTTGTTCTCGCCCTGATGCACGGCAATGCCAGGCACATAGCGCATGACGTCGCCGACGCTCGTCATCATCTGGTCCTTGATGAGTTCCTTGGTGACCACCGTGATCGCTTGTGGAACATCGCGGAGGGGCGTGGGCGTCTTGGTCGCGCTGGTAATGGCGGGCGCCGCGTAGCTGACCCTCCCGCTGACCGTCACGCTGTCGCGGAGGCCTGCGATCTGCAAGACGAGCTCAACCGAGACATTTTCGGCAGAAGCCACCGAGACGGTCTCGCTCGCTTCTGCGAAACCCGCGACGAGCGCCTTGACCGTGTAGCTGCCAGGCGCCAGCGAGAATTGGAAGGCTCCGCGCGCATCAGTGGTCGTTGTCTCGGTCGGCCCAGGGCCGGCGGGCGACGCGATGACGGTGACGGCGGCCATTGGGGCGCGGGACGGGTCTAGCACCGCCCCTTTCAGCGCCGCCGAGGCCATCGGGGCCTGAGCTTCCGCCCGGGTCACCTCCGAGAATTGGGTGAGCACACCCGCCAGGCAGAACGACAAAACAAGGAAGCGCATTCGCAAAGGCTCCAGACTCAATATTGAGACTGATTCTTAATATCAAGCGAGAGTCTAATCCGACCTAAATGGTCGGTCAAGCCATTTTTTGGCGAGCGGACCCGCTGGCGCGATCCATCGAGCCAGTGGCCTTGCTGAGTTGGCAGAGTCTGAGCATTACGGGAAGCTTTGGCGAGAACCGCCTGGGGACAGACACGGGCAATCACTCAATGCCCTACTACACCTCCGCATCCACGTGCCGGCGTCGAGGATGTCCTGAGACGTCCAGCGATCAGGGGACCGGCTGAACCTCCGCGGCACGCGCACCACGCAGAATGTTCGGCAGCGCGTAGTTGCCTTCATGACACGCATACTCGTAGATGGTGTAGCCGTCGTTGCGTGTCAGCGGAAACTCGACGGTCCATGGTGCCGTGTACGTTGCCGGATCTTCGACCCGGACCTTGTACTGAAGCACGTCGCCACCCGTGAGCGTAAAGCGTTCGACCAAGTGCAACGACGGGCTGGTCGGGTTGCCGTTGCCGTTTCTCGCGTACGATCCCGTCCGGCCGTTGAAGTTGGTGGTTTCGACGACGAGCGTCGCGCCCTCCCAGTGCCCACGCGAATCCCCCATGTACAAACGGAGCATCTCGGGAGCGTGGGGACGCCCATCGAGCGGGATGATCCGGGTTTCGTGAATCATCTCGTAGTGGATCACCACTTCGGTCGGCGTCTGAAGAATCCTCGCTGCGCTGTTGTAGATGTTCGGAAACGCCGAACCTAGCACGCCTCGCGTGATGCAGCGGTCGTACGGGTTGAGTTCTTCGGGTCCGGCGGGTTGGTCGGCCGTCTCCTTCCAGCGACGGGCGCGCAGCCTGCCGTCTTCAGTCAGCGCCGGCAGACGTCCGTTGGGAGGGTCGACGATCAACGATGCCTGCGTCGACGGCTTGCCACGCTCCTGGGCGAGCCATCCCGGTGCCGAACCAATCGCTGCGCCGCCGCGCTCCGGCCGTACGAACGGTGCACTATCGGCCACAGCCTGTCGCCGGTTCTCGTCCACCCGAGCGGCAAACTCCGCCTCGGTCAGTACCGCGCGTGTGCCCAGCTCTGTGGATCGCTCAAAGGGTGTCGCGCTCATCGGCCCGCTCGACCAGACCCCTTGCAGATTCGGATCGCCCCACGAGGTCTGGGACAGCGACGCTGACGCTCTTGTCCGACCGTCCTGAACGGGCGCTGCACCCTGCGTCATCGCGGCCGTCGCCGACAACGTCGACAGGGCCGTGACCACGGCACGGAACATCAACTGACCTCTCATAGCGATGGCACTCCTTCGGCGCTTCCGCGGCGCTGTCCTTCGCGCACGTTACGACCGCCACGCCGCTGCTTCAAAAACACTTCCGACCTTTCGACGGCATCACGGCCATGACGATTGTGAATCGGTTAGAGAAGGGCGTCGAGGAGCTGTTCGACACGACGGCGTTGGGGCATCAGGCCGTCGCACGCGCCGGCGACGGGGCCAGGCCGCGACGCAGTCCCATCAGAAGGAGCACTACTGCCACGAGCATCGCGAGCGCGACGCTGACCAGGCCAGCAAGGATGGCCTGCTCGGCGCCGGCGGTGGCGTGGTGACCAGCCCCCGCGATCGGTGTCGCGTCGCTCGTGCCGAGCATGCCGGCGAGTGTCGTGAAAAGCCAATTGGCGAACGCGCTATACAGCAGCGCCCCTCGACAGATACGGGTCTGCAGTGCGGACAGACTGAGGCGGTGGAAGAAGAGGCCGACGATCGTGACGAACATCCCGTTCATCGCGCCCTCTAGGTGACCGGCCAGCAGACCTCTCGGGTTGGCGACAAAGGAGGGACTCGCGACCAGGAGCAGTCCAGTGAGCAGTGAGAGGAAAAACAGGAACACGCCCCAGAAGACCAGTCGATCGTCGTTCATACGCCCTCCCGCGCGGAAGCTTCGTGACTCCGACGCATGCAGTCCATGGATGATCTAGGGAATCGCGGAAATGATAGCACCGCGCCACACAGGTACTACAGGTAGCTGTGTGGCGCTAGCGTCTAGTGAAGACTTGGTGCCGGGGGCGGGAATCGAACCCGCACGCTCCGTGAGGAACCCAGGATTTTAAGTCCTGTGCGTCTGCCAGTTTCGCCACCCCGGCCGAGGAGAACGAGACAGTATACGCACGCCAGACCACCGTCGTGGCTCAAGCGCTAGTGATTTGGCGGGCCGTGTCCACACCGCTGTAGAATCCCGAGACCAATCGCGCACCGCGCGTTAATCGAAAGGACTGGGAGCTGCATGGCCAAGAAGACGCGCACCCGAACGTCTGTCTCCAAGACTCGCGCGCGAAAGACGACCGCACGCCCGCGCAAGGCCAAGCCGGCGCCCGTCCCGAAAAGGCGCGCAGCCAAGAAGGCGGCGCCGAGGAAGACGAGGAATACGAGGCCGAAGAAGAAGGCGTCCGCCGGCGCGCTGCTCGCGCCCCTGCGTGGCGCGACGAGCCGCGAGGTCGGCCACGTCAGGCTGGACGTCGGCCGCGCTGGTGCGGCGCGCGTGAAGCGCATGATCTACCCGCCGGGATTCCGCTGGTCCGTCGACATGAAGCCGCTGGTCGGCACCGAGCTTTGCATGCACGCGCACGTCGGCTTCCTGGCCCACGGCGAGATCCATATCGAGTACGCCGACGGCTGCGTCGTGGAGCACAAAGCTCCGCAGGTCATCGCGATCGATCCAGGCCACGACGGATGGGTGGTGGGCCGAGAACCCGTCGTCCTGATCGAATTCGATTTCGAGGCAGACACGGTCAGTAAGCTCGGTATGCCCACCGCGCACCGCCACTGAGGCCGTCAGAACATCGCACGCGCGACCGCCCAAGGTGCGCTAGCATTCCCGCATGCTGATTTGCGTGGCCTGCGGCCGGCGCTGCGATCCGAACCGCTCCTTCTGCTCCAACTGCGGAAGCGCCGTGTTCGTCGACTCAAACGATCGGTCGCGGGTCATGGCGGCGGTCCGCGACGAGCACATCAATGTCGAAGGCGCAACGGCGCCCGTTCGCGCCAAGGCCCGTCTGGAGTCGCGCGCCAGACAGACCCGCACCCAGGCTCCCGTCGCCAGCGGCTCGGGGCCCTGGAGCCTCATCAAGTTCGGCGTCTTCCTCTACATCGTCTACAAGGCCTACGGCTTCGTCGCTGGAATTCCGGACGTCGGCAAGATCTTCGAACAAGTGCAACGCGACGGCGACATTCAGCCCGCGCTCGATGCCATCGGCCACAGAATCGAATCCCTCATGAACGGCACGTCGACTCCCGACGACACCTCCACGACGCCGGAGAGCGCACCGCTGCCCGCCGAGCCGCCGGCGGCGCGCGCCGAGCCTGAACGCGCGGTCACCGGCGCCGGAGAAGTCACGCCACCGCCCGCCAACGACGCTCAGACAGACGCGGCGCAGGCGCGCGTGGTCCGCAAGGTCTCGCCGGAATACACGCCCGAAGCGACGCGCGCCAAGATCGAAGGCACCGTGCTCCTGCGTGCCCTCGTGCAACCGGACGGCACGGTCACCAACGTTTCCGTGATCCGTTCGCTCGACAAGCAGTACGGCCTCGACGAGCAGGCCATGATGGCGCTCCGCCAATGGAGATTCGAACCCTCGAGGCGCAACGGTGAGCCGGCCCGTTCCGTCGTGCAAGTGCAGATGACGTTCAACCTGCGCTGATGCTGCTCTGTGCGTGGCTCGAAGGTCACGGCTCAAGCTGCCTGGAACTCACCGCCGTTCTCTTCGGCATCGTCAGCGTCTTCCTGAGCGTCCGCGAGCACATCTGGAGCTGGCCGACTGCCATCATCAACGTCTCCCTGTACTTTGCCCTGTTCTATCAGGCCGGCCTCTACTCGGACATGGGGCTCCAGATCGTGTACTTGGGGCTCTCCGTGTACGGCTGGTATGGATGGCTGTATGGCGGCGCTGGACGGACGGTGCTGCGGGTGACCCGCACACCGCCGATGCTGTGGGCCTGGCTTGGAGGACTGGCGGTTCTGCTCTGGGCCGCGCTGGGCTCGGTGACCTCGCGTCTGCCAGGCGCCTCACTGCCCTATCTCGACGCCGCCACCACGACCACCAGCCTCGTCGCGCAGTGGATGATGACGCGTAAGCGCCTGGAGAACTGGTTGCTCTGGATCGTCGTCGACGTCGTCTACATCGGCATGTTCCTGCGCAAGGGCCTGTATCTTACGGCGGTGAACTACGCCGTCTACCTGGCGCTCGCTGTGATGGGCTACATGGCGTGGCGACGGGCGCGCCCTCAATCTGGCTAACCGGGAGCCACCGCCTTGCTCCGCGCACGCGCTGTGACAGAATTGTCGTCATGAGCGGACGAATTGAAGCGGTGAACATCTCGCACGGTGGCGTACCGAAGGCGCCCGTATTCGAAGCACCCGTCTCGAGTGGGGGGGTCGGTGGCGATACCCACACCGATCTCGTGCGTCATGGTGGACCCGATCGCGCCGTCACGCTCTTCTCGCTCGACGTCATTGACGCGCTGCAGGCTGAGGGGCACTTGGTGACGGCCGGGTCCACTGGCGAAAACCTCACCGTCAGCGGGGTCGACTGGACGATGGTCGCCCCAGGTACTCAGTTGACGATTGGCGGCACTGTGCGGCTCGAAGTGACCGGGTACACCACGCCGTGCGCCAAGCTCAGCGCGCAGTTCCGCAACGGCGACTTCATGCGCATATCGCAGAAGAAGCACCCCGGCTTCAGCCGCGTGTGCGCCAAAGTGCTGACCGACGGCGTCGTGAGGGCGGGCGATTCGGTCGACGTGAGCTAGTGAATCGTCGCTGACGGCTGAACGCCACTGCCTTTCAACACGCGTGTGATCATCGCCTCGAGCGCATGCTGTTCGATCTGCAGCGGGCCGGCAATGGCCGCACCGAGCCCGATCTCGATCGCGATCACGACCCCGCCCTCTTCGTAGGCGTTGACGATCCAGCTGATGCCACGAAGCGCGATGATGCGCTCCATGTCGTCGGGGTACTTCAACTCATGCATGGCGCGCAGCATGCCTTCAAGCACCGCGTGCACGTCTTCATCCTTCCAGTCTTTCGGATCGCGGGCGAGGTCGTCGATAGAACGAGTCGTCGCGACATCTTGTCCGCGCAACCAGATATCTACTGGCACAGTCACTGTAAGAACCTCACATAGGCGCCGGCCAACACTATCGGCCGACCCACAGCAGGAATTATGACATGCGGTAATATTCGAGGCATGACCGACCGTTCCACGCTGTCCGGCATTCGGGTGGCGATGCTCGTGGAAGATGAGTTCGACGATCGTGAACTGACCGAGCCACTCGAGATGCTACGCGCCGCTGGTCTCACCGTCGTGCTCGTGGGCCCGATCGTCCATCGCGAGTATCGGGGGAGGAAGGGAATCGGCGTCGTCATCGCTGAACTCGCGGCCGGTCACGCGAAAATCAAGGACTTCGACGCCGTGGTCATCCCGGGCGGCTATGCGCCGGACAAGATGCGCATGCGCCATGCGATGGTCGATCTGGTGCGTGATGCAATGGCGGCTGGCAAACCCGTGGGCGCCATCAGTCACGGCCCGCAGGTACTCATCTCCGCCAACGCGCTACGTGGCCGTACACTCACCTGCTGGCCGTCGATTGCCATCGATGTGAAGAACGCCGGGGGGATGTATGTGGACAAGCCAGTCGCCATCGACGGCAATCTCATCACCGCGCGCAAGGGCGACGATATTCGCGTCTTCGCCGAGGCAATCATCAAGGCGCTGAGCTAGCCTCACGCCCTCTCAACGGTACGAAGATCGGGCAGGTTCCCTGAACGGCCGTCGTGCCCGTCGTGGCTTCGGAACAGGCATCAGGCGTTGGCAGGCGGCTCTTCGCGCCGCAGGCGCGCATAGGCAGCGGTGACCTCAGCGCCGTAGAGCAGAATCACCGCCTGCAGATAGACCCACACCAGAAAGACGACCACCGCGGCGATTGATCCGTTCACACGCGTGAAGCGCGACATGTCGCGCATGTACCACGAGAAGCCAAACAGCGCGCCCTTCCAGAGCAGCCCGGTGATGAACGCGCCAATCCAGACGTCGCGGAACCGCACCTTGGCATTGGGCACGAAGTAGAAGATCAAGCCGACCACAAGCATAAACAGCAGCGTTGCCCCGTTGCTCGCCGCCAGGCCGCGCAGCACCAGCAGGCCCGGAAAACGTGACAGCACACCTGCAAACCACGACTGTCCGACCACGCCGCCGGCGCTCACCAGCAGCAGCGCGACGATGAGCAGCAGGCCAGCCACCATCATCATCAGGAATGACATCAGCGTCTGACTCCAGTAACTGCGCACCTTCTCGACGTTCCAGGCGTGGTTCACCGCGGTACTAATGGCACCAAAGACCCCAAGCGCGCCCCAGACGAGCGTGATCGTGCCGCCCACGCCAAAGCTGATCGCGTTGCCACGGAAGGCGTCCAGCTGCGCAGTAATGAATTCGAACTGACGCGGAAAATAGTTGAGAACGAACTGCTCGACGACGTGGCGATCGTGGTCGTCGGCGGCGGCAGCGCCAAGCACTGCCAACGCCAGCAGGGAGAACGGAAAGAGCGAGAGCAGCGCGTAGTAGGCAATCGACGCGGCGTGAGTCAGGGCATCGCTTTCGTAGAAGCCAATGAGACCCCGCCAGAGCGATAAACCGGTCAGCCTGGCCAGCGACTGAGCTTCGTGACGCGCGTCACTCAGTGCGCTTACAGCCACGCGATCTCAGGCCCGCCTAGCGGCCCCGCTCTTTGAGGCTTTCGCGCCATCCTGAATCTCATGCTTGCGCATTTTGCTATAAAGCGTCGGTCGGTACAGCCCGAGAATCTGCGCGGCCTCTTGTTTGTTCCAGTTGGTCCGTTGCAGCGTCTGCAGAATGGCCATCTTCTCGATTTCCGCCAGCGTGCGGTGTGCCGGCACGTCGAAGCCCGCCTGCTCTGGCGTCTGTTCGCGGATCGAGTCTGGCAGGTCATCGACGACAATCTCGTGGCCCTTGGATACCAGTACCGCCCGCTCAATGGCGTTCTCGAGTTCCCGCACGTTGCCCGGCCAGCGATTTCGTATCAGCAAATGGTAGACGGCCGGCGCCAGCGTCTTCGGGCCCCGCTGGTACTGGCGACGAAACTTCTCCATGAAGTAGTCGCACAACAGCGGAATGTCCTCACTGCGCTCACGCAGTGGCGCCACCAGCAGCGCGATGGTGTTGATCCGGAAGTACAGATCCTCGCGCAGGCGGCCGTCCTTGAGCGCCACCTCCATATCGACGTTGGTCGCGCAGATCAGGCGAAAGTCAACGTGGACCGTCCGGTCACTGCCAATGGGACGAAACGAACGCTCCTGTAGCACTCGTAGCAGCTTGGTCTGCAAATACGGCGGCATGTCGCCGATCTCGTCGAGCAGCAGCGACCCGCCCTCGGCCATTTCGAACAGGCCTTCCTTATCGCTCATCGCGCCAGTGAAGGCACCCTTCTTGTAACCGAAGAGCTCGGACTCGATCAGGTCCTTCGGGATGGCCGCACAGTTAATCTTGATGAACGGCCCCTTGGCCCGTTTGCTGTGGTAGTGGATCGCGTTGGCGATGAGCTCTTTGCCAGTACCGTTCTCGCCCTGAATCAGGATGTTCGCCTCACTGCCAGCGACGCTCTCGACCAGGTCGAACAACTCCTGCATCCGCTTGCTGCGACCGATGATGTTGTTGAAGGTGTAGCGGTCCTGCAGCTTCTGCTTCAGCTGCTCGTTTTCGTCGATGAGCGCACGTTGCCGGATGGCCTTCTCGAGCTTGTCGAGCAGCAAATCGGCATCGGGCGGTTTCTCGAGGAAGTCGTACGCCCCGGCCTTCACGGCTTCGACCGAGCGGGGGATGTTCCCCTGACCTGTGACGACGATGACTTCGACTTCGGGATCCAGGTCCTTGAACTTACGAACCAGGTCGATGCCGTCCATATCTGGCAGCATCAAGTCCGTGACCACGGCATCCGGATGCCAGATCTGGAAGATCTCCTCGCCTCGTGTCCCGATGAGGGCGGTCTTCACCTCATAGCCGGCATTCTCGAGCAGCGTCTCGAGCCACTCGGTCATCGACGGCTCATCGTCTATGACCAGCACGCGCGTCTTGCGCTTCACATCTGCTCCTGAGGTCTGAACTCCCGCGTGACCAACGATGACAGGTTACGCTGGAAGCGTATCAAAACACTACGCTCACACGCCGGCCCGAGGGCATCGAACCGGGCATCGTGTGCGATAATCCCGGCCATGTCCGACCAGACGCCAGGTTCGCGCCCAGGTCGTGCCATCACCCCACTCAAAACCTCTGCCATCTCGCCGGCCGACACCGATCGCATGATGTGCGAGCGTTGCGGCAAGGCCGAGATGTACCGGATGCACGCTGTCTGGCGTTGTCCGGAATGCGGCTTCAAGACCGATTGCTGCGGCTGGTAAATGCGCGTTCTCGAGTCGCACGTCAATCCGACTGACGAGACCTTCACCACCAACGCGGCCCGTATGCAGCAGCTCGTGGAGGAGCTGCGTACGCGCACGGCGCTCGCGCGTGACGGTGGCGGACCGAAGTACCTGCAGCGGCATCGCGATCAAGGCAAGCTCCCGGTTCGCGAACGCATTGATCGTCTCATCGACTCCGGTTCGCCGTTTCTCGAACTCTCGCCGCTGGCGGCCCATGGGGTGTACGACGACGAGACGCCGGCCGCGGGCGTGGTCACGGGCATTGGACGCGTGGCCTCGCGCGAGGTCGTGATTATCGCCAACGACGCCACCGTGAAAGGTGGCACCTACTATCCGCTCACGGTGAAGAAACACCTGCGCGCGCAGCACGTGGCGCTCGACAACCATCTACCGTGCCTCTACCTGGTGGACTCGGGCGGCGCCTTCCTGCCCATGCAAGCCGAGGTCTTCCCGGATCGGGAACACTTCGGCCGCATCTTTTTCCACCAAGCGCGCATGTCGGCCGAAGGCATCCCCCAGATCGCTGTCGTCATGGGCTCGTGCACTGCCGGCGGGGCGTATGTGCCCGCGATGTCTGACGAAACGATCATCGTGAATGGCACCGGCACCATCTTCCTGGGTGGTCCACCGCTGGTCAAAGCCGCCACCGGAGAAACGGTGACGGCGGAGGAACTCGGCGGCGCCGACGTCCACACCAGGATCTCGGGCGTCGCCGACTATCTGGCAGACGACGACGCGGACGCACTTGAGCTCTGTCGCACCATCGTTTCGACGCTGCCTCGCGCCAAGGCAACACCGACGGACATTGTCCCGACCGAGGCGCCCCGCTACGACCCAAAGGAGATCTACGGCATCATCAACGCCGACCCGCGTAAGCCGTATGACGTGCGCGAGGTGATTGCGCGCGTGGTCGACGGCTCGCGGTTCGACGAGTTCAAGCAGCGCTACGGCACCACGCTGGTCACCGGTTTCGCGCGGATTCACGGCATGACGATCGGCATCATCGCCAACAACGGCGTGCTGTTTTCGGAATCAGCGCTCAAGGCCACGCACTTCATTGAACTGTGCAATCTGCGCGGCGTGCCGCTGCTCTTCCTCCAGAACATCACCGGCTTCATGGTCGGTCGGCAGTACGAGCGCGCGGGGATCGCAAAGGACGGCGCCAAGATGGTGCATGCGGTGGCCAATGCTGTCGTGCCGAAGTTCACGGTGGTGATTGGCGGCTCCTTTGGCGCCGGCAACTACGGCATGTGCGGACGCGCCTACGATCCGCGGCTGCTCTGGATGTGGCCCAACGCCCGCATCTCCGTGATGGGCGGCGAACAGGCGGCCGGCGTGCTGACGTCAGTGAAGCGCGAGCAGCAGATGCGTGAAGGACGTGCCTTCACCGCAGAGGACGAGCAGGCGCTGCGGGCGCCGATTCTCGAAAAATACGACCAGGAAGGGTCGCCCTACTACTCGACCGCCCGGCTGTGGGACGACGGGATTCTGGACCCAGCGGAGACCCGTCAAGCACTGGCGCTCGGATTGTCGATGGCGCGCAATGCGCCGCTGGCGACGCCGAAGTATGGAATCTTTCGAATGTAACGTCCGGCTTCAGCTGAACCACTTGCCATGACCTACACCACGCTGACCACACGGCGCGACCACGGCGTGGAATACCTCACGCTGAACCGGCCCGAGGTTCGTAACGCGCTGAACGACGCCATGGTCAACGAGTTGACCGCCTGGGCCGAAGGCGTCCGCGCCGACCACACCATCCGCGTGGTGGTGTTTGGCGGCGAAGGACCGGTGTTTTCCGCCGGCGCCGACGTGTCCTCTATGGCCAGCTCCATCCACGACTCGAAGGAAGACAACGTGCGACACGCTGTCGCCATGTCGCACATGTTCACGGCCCTCAATACGCTGCCGGTGCCGGTGGTAGCTCGCGTCCAGGGTGCGGCCATCGGCGGTGGGGCTGGCTTCTGTGCAGTGTGCGACGTTGTGATTGCCGACGATCAGGCTCGCTTTGGTTTCACGGAGGTGCGGCTCGGCCTGGTGCCGGCCCTGATCTCGCCGTTTGTGATCGAAAAGATCGGCCGGTCCGCTGCGCGTGAGCTGTTCCTGACAGGGGCTCGCTTCTCAGCCGGGCGCGCGCGAGAGATCGGCCTCGTGCACACCGTCGTGCCCCTGGCGCAGCTGGACAGCGCGGTGGCCGGTCATGTGCGCGACCTCATGGCCGGTGGACGCGAAGCGTTGGCGACGGCCAAGAGGCTGATTGCCGACGTCGTCAGGTTGTCGCCACACGAAGCCGAGCGCTACACGTCTGACGTGATCTCGACCAGGCGCGTGACGGCGGAAGCACAGGAAGGACTGCGCGCCTTTCTCGAGAAGCGTCCGCCGTCGTGGACGAGCCAATGATCCGGCGGCTGCTCATCGCCAACCGCGGCGAGATCGCGCTCCGCATCATGCGTGCCTGCCGCGAACTGGATATTGAAACGGTCGCGGTGTACTCGGATGCCGACGCCGGTGCCGCGCATACTCTGGCCGCCGACCGCGCCGTTGGCATCGGCCCAGCACCGGCCACTGACAGCTACCTCTCGATTGCCTCGATCATCGACGCGGCGCGCACCTCAGGGGCCGATGCGGTCCATCCTGGCTATGGCTTCCTGTCCGAGAACGCCGGCTTCGCCCGCGCGTGCGAAGAGGCGGGACTGATTTTCGTCGGACCGCCATCGCACGTGATTGCCCGCATGGGCTCGAAGATCGACGCGCGGCGCACCATGGAAGCCGCAGGCGTGCCTGTCGTCCCTGGCGCAACACCGGACGACCAATCCGACGCCGGGGTGCTTCGCGCGCTCGCCCAGGTCGGCGTGCCGGCGCTGGTAAAGGCCTCCTCTGGCGGCGGAGGCAAGGGCATGCGCGAAGTCGAGGCGCTGAGCGATGCCGCTGACGCCATTCAGGCGGCGAGGCGCGAAGCGCAGCATGCCTTCGGCAACGGCACGCTCTACATCGAGCGCAGAATCGTTCGCCCATACCACGTCGAAGTGCAGATCCTTGCGGACACGCACGGGCGGGCGGTGCATGTCTTCGAGCGCGAGTGTTCGGTGCAGCGGCGACATCAGAAGGTGATTGAAGAGAGTCCTTCGCCGCACGTGACGCCCGCACTTCGCGCTCGCATCACCGCCGCAGCGGTGAAGGCCGCAGTGGCGTCCGGCTATCGCAACGCCGGCACCTGCGAGTTTCTAGTGGACCTGTCAGCCGGTGACGCCGACACGGCGCCCTTCTATTTTCTCGAGATGAATACGCGGTTGCAGGTGGAACACGGCGTCACGGAACTGGTGGCCGGCGTCGACCTGGTGCGCGCCCAGCTGCTGGTCGCCTCAGGCGAACCGCTGCCCTGGACGCAGGAGCAGCTGACACAACGGGGGCACGCGATTGAAGCGCGCGTCTACGCAGAGGATCCGGCGACAGACTTTCTGCCGCAGGCGGGAACACTGCTGCTCTACCGCGAACCCAGAATCCCTGGCGTGCGCGTCGACTCCGGCATGCGCGAAGCAGACGCCGTGAGCGTGCACTACGACCCGATGCTCGCCAAGGTGATTGCCTACGCCGAAACGCGCGCGCTGGCAATCGCGCGTCTGCGCGAAGCGCTGCGCAGTTTCCCGATCCTGGGCATCACCACCAACATTCCCTTCCTCGTGCGTCTACTCGACCACCCCGGCTTTCGTGCAGCGACACTCGATACGTCGTTTCTAGATCATCACACGCAGGAGCTCATGACTCCCCCGTCGGAAGATCTGCAGCCGTTTGTCGATGCCGCGTTCGCGGCCATCGACCGAACCGCCGACCACGGCACCGCCAGCGAGTCGCCACTCCCTGAGGCGTCGACCGATCCGTGGAATCGTCTCACCGGCTGGAGGATGCCGTGAGTGCCGTCGACGTCGCGCGCATCGGACCAGGCGCCTACGCGGTGACCATCGAGGGCCGTCGAGAAATCGTCTACGTCGCGGTGTCGGCCAAGACGCGCTGGGCTTCTTGCCGCGGCGAGGTATTTCGCGAGGCAGAGGACTCGACTGATTCGACTGATCCGACAAATGCCGGACGCGACACCCAGGGGGCCCGACGTGACAAGCAGGCCGCCCTGCCACTTGCCGCTCCCATGCCGGCGACGGTCTTGAAGGTACTGGTGACGCCGGGCGCGGTCGTCAAGAGAGGTGACACGCTGGTCATCCTCGAGGCGATGAAGATGGAGCTCCCGCTGCGCGCGTCTGCAGACGCCGTCGTCAGCGCCGTGCATTGCCACGCGGGCGAACTGGTGAAGGCCGACACCGTGCTGGTCGAGTTGGCGTAGAGTCCACGGCATGGAGTCACGGTCGCCCCGTCGCGTCACCGTCGTCGAAGTCGGCCCCCGCGACGGCCTGCAAAACGAGCCGGCGACAGTCACGGTGGCGGACCGAATCACGTTCGTCAACCGCCTGAGCGCGGCCGGACTTCCCGTGATTGAGGTCGGCGCGTTCGTCAGTCCGAAGTGGGTGCCGCAGATGCACGGCACAGCGGCCGTGTTTGCCGGAATCACGCGGCGCGAAGGCGTTCGCTACTCGGCGCTGGTCCCCAACATGGTAGGCCTCGAACATGCGATGACCGCCGGCGTCCGTGAGATCGCGATCTTTGCCGCCGCATCTGAGACCTTCAGCCGGAAGAACATCAATCAGAGCATCGACCAATCACTCACGGCGTACGCGCAGGTGTGCCGCTCAGCGCTCGCTGCCGGCGTGCGTGTGCGCGGCTACGTATCCACCGCATTCGGATGCCCGTACGAGGGCCCTGTCACCCCGCAGGCCGTCGCCGACGTCTCCGCCCGGCTCGAGGGCATGGGCGTGTTCGAGGTCGCAGTCAGTGACACCATCGGGGTGGCGCATCCGGGACAGGTACCGGTCGTGCTCGAAGCCGTGTTCGCGAGGCTGCCTCTCGAAAAGGTCGCGCTCCACTTCCACGACACGCGTCGCATGGCGTTGGTCAATGTGCTGACCGCGATGCAGATGGGCGTGTCAACCTTTGATGCGTCTGCCGGCGGACTCGGCGGTTGCCCCTACGCGCCAGGCGCGAGCGGCAACCTCGCCACCGAGGACCTTCTCTACATGCTCGACGGAATGGGCATCGTCACCGGCGTGTCGCGCGATGCCGTCGCTGAGGCGTCAGCGTTCATTGGGACAAAGATCCGGCGCTCGCCGGTAGACGCTAAGCGCTAGTGCAGCACGTGCCCAGGGGTCGGCTCGCCAACCTCTGGCATCACCGCGAAGAGGGTCGAGGTGTGTTCGAAGATCTGACCATTCGCGTTGGTCGCGAAGAAACGGGCGTTGTTCGGCTCGATTGGGTCAGCGCCGGCTTTAAAGCCTCGAGCGGTGCCCCCGAAAGCGATGCCGTTGCATGAGGGCGGCGCACCGCTGAACGGGGTGCCCTCCACCTGTATCATGTAACCGGACCGTTTCACGGCGTTCGACCCGGAGAGATTGGGCGAGAGAAACGCGTCGTGGCTGCCCGGCGGCGCCGTGCCGAGCGACGTGAGGTTGGGCGCATAGAAGCCGTTGCCGCAGGTCAGCGCAAACGTCAGCTGCCCGCTGTTGATCGCGCGCATCGCCCCGATGGCCGAGGCGGCGCCCGCCGACTGCCGTGCCATCAACATCTTCGGTAGCGCAATCGAACACAGGATGCTGATAATCGCGCAGCAGAAGATGACGTCTACCAGGGCAAATCCGTCGCATTTCTTCGTCATGACAGTCGAGCCGCTCCTCATCTCTAGACCTAGCAGAAGGCATGCCGCCTCGTCCTATTTAGAACAAGACTTTTATTTTCAATAGCTTATAGAGATAAATCGGTCAAGACCGATTGACACTTTCCGTCAAGGCCCGCCTGCGTTGACAATTGTTGACACTATGAACATTCGACTCGTCGCCACCGCCGCGGCCCTCGCCCTCGGTGCCACGCTCCTCACGGCGCAGACCCGCATCGTCGCCCCGGACAACAAGTCCCCGGTTTCAGACGATGTGAAACTTGGGAAGGAGGCGGCCGACGAAGCCCGTAAGCAACTGCCCCTCATGCGAGACGACGCTGTGACGTCGTATGTCGAGGATCTGGGTCGGCGGCTCGTGGTGGCGATTCCACCAGAATTCCGGCATCCGGAATTCAACTACACCTTCGAGACCATCAACGTGCGCGAGATTAACGCCTTCGCGCTGCCGGGCGGCCCGATGTTCGTCAACCGCGGCATGATCGAAGCGTCCAACAGCGAGGGCGAAGTCGCGGGTGTCATGGCACACGAGATCAGTCACGTCGTCCTGCGCCACGGCACGGCGCAGGCCGCTAAGGCGGGCAAGTACCAGGTGGGCCAGGTGGCCGGCGCGATTCTGGGCGCGGTCATCGGCGGGCGCGTGGGCAGCGTCGTCGCTCAGGGATCGCAGTTTGGCATCGGCACGTTCTTCATGAAGTTCGGCCGCGAGTACGAGAAGCAGGCGGATCTCGCAGGCGCGCGCATCATGTCGCTGGCCGGCTACGACCCGCGGGAGATGGCCAGCATGTTCAAGACCATTGAGAAGGAAGGCGGCTCGAATGGTCCGGAATGGATGAGCAGCCACCCGAACCCGGGCAATCGATCCGAATACATTGCGAAGGAGGCGTTGGCGCTGCCGGTGCGTGATCCGATTACGGCGTCAGCGGCCTACGACCGCGTGCGCGCGCATCTCAGGACACTACCCAAGGCGCCCACCACGGAAGAGGCGACGAAGAATGCGAAGAAGACTGGCGGCTCGACGACCAGCACGGCGCCAAGCGGCCGCGTGGACCCGCCGGCCACGCGCTATCAAACCTACACCGAAGGGAACATCTTCCAGATTAGCGTGCCGTCGAACTGGCGCGAGATGACGTCCACGAGTTCTGTCACCTTCGCACCCCAAGGTGCGTATGGCACCTATCAGGGGCAGAGCGTCTTCACGCACGGAGTAGAAGCGGGCATCGCGCGGAGCCACAGTTCAAACCTGCGAGACGCGACCGACGCGTTCATCGATGACTTGCGGAGATCGAATCAGCGCATGTCCCTCGGCTCTGGCTATCAGAACATTTCGATCGATGGACGGCGGGCGCTGCAGACCTCGATCGGCAACGTCTCTGACGCCACCGGGCAGAACGAGATTATCCAGCTCGTGACGCTGCAGATGCGCGATGGCAATCTTTTCTACGCCATCACCGTCGCGCCGCGTGAAGACATCGACGACTACCAGGCCACGTTTCAGCGCGTGCTCAGCTCCCTGCGCGTCCGCAACTGACGAAATCGTCATTGGGCATTTCACGGATGTGCACGTGAAGCGCACCGGCTCGTGAAAATGTTCGTGGCGGGCCATTCAGACGTCGCGTGGACGAACCGATATAACGGCTCGTGGAACACCTCCCGCCTCCAACCTGGACCTTCACGCGCGGAACCGATCGGCTGGAGATCAGCCGTGAAGACGTCGATGACGGCGCGATGCTGATCGTGGCGGGCGACGGCGCGCCGCGCTCCTACTTCTTCCGAGAACCCTCGCGCCTGGAAGTATTCCAGCACGACATGGAGACGCTGCTGCTCAAGACTGGTTGGGCGTTTGTCAATTTCCAGCCCGATAAGCGCGGCGTCCGCGACCGCCGCGGCTGGCCACGCAAGAGCGACGATCGCCGACGCTGGTGGACCGACGGCACTAAGTTGCCCCGTCAGCCCAAGCCGAAGTCCGACGGCGCGGCCGCCCGGTCGATGCCGGTCCGCCCACGCGCTGATTCGACAAACACCGGAAGTAAGTAAGGCAGCTCGCGCGACCGGCAAGGGACCGCCCGCGAGAGAAGCGGTGGTGCCCTTGCTGGTGCGTAGGCCTCGCGCTGTGTTTTGGTGACTAGTTGCCTGTTTTGATGGGCACCGACGCCTGCACGGTATCCCACGATATGGTCAGCGAGGCGCCGGCGTCAGACACGTCGAGGAACGCCCATGTCAGCTGCTCGACCGAATGTGGAAGGGTTTCGAGCTTCATCGGCGCGCGCACGACATCCTTATCAGGCGTATAGCCGTACGCACCCCATAGGGCGGTCTGGTTGCCGGCATCGTATTTTTGCTGTGCGGCCCAAGCCGATACGACAAACGTCCAGTTGTTCTCCTTGATGTCGATGAAGATGGTGTACTCGCCGGGTGGGACGGTCTTGCCATTGATCAGAAGCGGGACTTCAGTCTTGAGTCGCGTGGAGGTGTCTGCCCCCGCGCGCCAGATCGGCGCGCCTGCCAGAAGGGACTTTCCGTACGTCGCGCCAGATCCCCACAGATTGCGCCCGCGCTTGAGGGGCCGGCCGTAGGTGAGATCGATCCACTTACCGCCTTGGTAGGTCCCCCAGCCCGCAGCGCCCGCGGGCTTGACGTAGTTTCCAAGAACATGAATCGACGCTGTGCCGACAGGACTGAGCGGATGGGTCTCCTGAGCCACGATGGCGGTTCCGGCCATCGCGACGACGGTCGCTGAGATCAGTAGTGTACGAATCATTACCATTGCTCCTGTTTGTGATTGAGCGCGACCGGACAGCGGGTCACGTATCGCCGTGCGCCGGATGCAAGTCGAGGCGTCTGAGTTACTAATCGGGCACGGTCCTGGGACATTCTTAACACAGGTCCGATGACATCCTTCACACGAGAAAAATGCCTCGGGTGAACTCGGCGGACCGGTGCAGAGCTCCGCCGCTACGCAGCTGGTCGGCAAAGCCAAGACGGTCAAGGCGAAGCGGGCCGGCAACTTGACGAGCTTCGTGGGCGGCTCGCTTAGCGCAGCGCCTTCCCTGCCGCGTCCTGCCGTTCCTTCGCCCGGGATCCGGCCAGCGCATGTGTCATCGACAGATTGCCCTCGTGGCACGCGTACTCATACATCCGTCCGGCAATCCGCCTCACAGGCAGTTCGAATGTCCATGGCTGAACAAACGTGCTCGGGTCGTCGAAGGTGGCCTGATAGATCAGAATATCTGCGCTGTCCCGGCGGAACCGCTCGATCAAGTGCAGCTGCTCCTCTGAGCCGTAGAAGTCCGTCCGGTTACTGAAGTTCGTGGTGTCCACGACAAGCGTGTCCCCCTCCCAATGGCCGACGGAGTCACCCATCCACTGCCGGATGCCGGCGGCGAGGTGCGGTCGGTTGTCGAGCGGGATGATCCGTGCGTCGTGGATCATCTCGTGCAAAATCGCCACGTAGTCCGGCGTCTGGAAGATCTGGTAGTGATTGTTGTACACCGTCGGGAGCATCACGCCCGGCAGGCCGCGCGTGATACAGCGCTCCCACAGCCCTCGGTCCTGCCACGAATCGACCAAACGGCCGTCGTGAAACCCGCTGTACGGGATCGCCTTCGCCTCGCGCGCTCGTCCATCGGGGGTGCGAGGCGGAATGCGACCATCCTTGGGGTCGATGATGAGTGAGGTGCGGAGCGTGGGGATATAGGTGTCGCCGTTGTCGAACCAGTAGTTATCGTGAGAACTCGTCACGTCCCGCAGCGTGCCGGGCTGGCGGTTCTTGTCGACGTCTCGGCCCTCGACGACAGCCCGGGCATATTCGACTGCCTCCTGCCAGGTCAAGAACTCGCGCCCCGTGAGTGGCCGTGGCCTCTGCATCGGCGTGGTAGTCGACGTCGACCAGGTGCCTTGCAGGTCAGGCGCCCCCCAGGCGGTTCGCAGCGAAGGCGCGGCCTCTTGCCCAGCGGCCGGCAACGCGGCCACCGCGAACAGCCACACAATCAGCACAGCACGCACGAAGCCTCCTAGCTCACCGCGGGCTTCCCCACCGCGTGGACGTAACACGCTCTAGAACATCCAGTAAATACAGGTGCGGCCATGGTACGCCTCCGAGGGGAGGATGACCATGGCCGCCGTCACTGCGTGCGGGTCGTAAACGCGCTTGTCTTTCGCCGCGTCGAGACCCCGAACTAAACCGACCGGCCGCCAACGACGGCCGGTCGGTGCTGACTAGAAGTCGACCTGCAGACCGAACTTGATCAGACGCGCCGTCAAGATGTCGGTCGGCCGCAACCACGCCGCGCCGTACCCGGC
>JBEBGG010000320.1:0-2083 GCA_040081555.1 Vicinamibacterales bacterium | reverse complement strand
TGATTCGATACACAAGTCAATTCGGGACACGCCGACTCGCTCGCGCACGATGCACGAGACTGTGCGCTCACGAGACTTGGGCGACTACCAACCGGGGGTCGCCTGTCTTTCCCGAGGTCGACCCTAAGGACGCGTTAAATTGGTTAATTCGCGATTAATTCGAGACTCGGCGGTGGCGATTCACGCGCGCGCAACCAAAGGTTTCATCGACTGAATCATTTGCGCCACATTTTTAGGTGCCATAAACGGCAACGGGAGCCGTTAGGCTCCCGTTCGATTCGTTCGGCTTTTTTCCTGTCCCCGTATCAGCCCGCAGGTGCCGCCGCGGGCAATGGCACGTCGATGTCTTCTTTGCGCGGGGTCAGGGACTGGTCCTTTACGCCGGCCTCGCCGAATACCAGCAGCCGGTCGGCGCCGTCCACGGCGACGGCGTTCAAGCCCTTGCGGTCGGCGCGGTAGGTCAGCGTGAACTTTTGGCCGTCGGCGCTGTACAGCACCTGGCCGCCCAGCCCCACGAAGACGAAGCTGCCGTCGGGAAGCTGAATGCCGGTGGCGATCGATTGGTCGGCGCCGGAGGTGTCGAGCTTGGCCCAGGTTTTACCCTTGTCGGTCGAGCGCCAGATGTTGCCGCGCATGCCGGTGGCATAGACCGTGCCGTCTTTCGCCGTCAGCCCGCCCCAGAACGAGCCGCCGTAGCCGGTCAGGATCTTCTCCCAGGTCGCGCCCGCGTCGAGCGAGCGGTAGATCGCGCCCGCCTCGGCCGCCACGAACAGCGTATTCTCATCGGGGCCGGCAAACATCGCGTTCAGATGGTTCTCGTCGCCTTCGGCCGCGGCAAAGGGATCGGCGCCGTCGACCGGCTTGACCGGCGCGGTGACGTCCTCGACGGGCGCTACGGGTGCGGCTGCCGGCTTGGAGCCCGGCGCCGGGGGCGGCATCAGGGTCTTGCGCTCGACCCAGGTCTTGCCGGCGTCCGTTGTTTCAACAGTATAGTTGAAGGCACCAACGGCCCAGCCGTGGTTCACATCCTTGAAGTAGACCGACAGCAGCGCGTTGTCGCTCTCGCCGCCGCCATATTGCTTGGCCCAGTTGTCGCCGCCGTCCACCGTCTTGATCACAACCGTGTCGTGGCCCACCGCCCAGCCCGTCTTGTCGTCGACGAAGTGCACCGCCGTCAGCGTCACCGTGGTCGGCACCAAAGACGCCTGGCGCCAGGTCTTGCCGTCGTCGTCGGAGAGCAAAATGTTGCCGTACTCGCCCACCGACACCAGACGCTTGCCCGCCCTGGTCACGCCCAGCAGCAACGCCTCGGCCACAAGCTTGGACTTGACCGCGTTCGGGTTCGGAGGGGCCACCGTCGAGGAGGCCGGCACAGCCAGGGCCGCCGCCATCACCATCATCGCCACACCGCCAACTGTCCGTCTCATGCGCGACCCCTATCAGTGACCAGTGATCAGTAATCAGTGATCAGAAACAAACCACTGCAAAAAATAGGGCCGGCCTCCAGATGACGGAGGCCGGCCCATGCATTCTCACACCTGCGTCTTAACGGACGCCAAGCGAACGAATGGCTTCCGGCGTGTAACGCGCTTCGTTCAGCTCGTCGGCAAAGTAGTTGATCGGCGGCTCTTCCGCGCGCATGGAAATGGCCAGGTACCGGCCGGACTGGAGGTCGTACACCAACTCCAACGCGCCCGTGCCGCAGTGGGGAACGTGATAGGCGTTCACCAAAGGCACTTCCTGCACACGCCACAACTGGCCGCGGCCATCATAGAGTTCCGTGGCGTTCACGACCTTGGCATCTTCGTCCATATACATCACGCGCCGGGCATAGACATGGCGGGTGCCCGCCTTCAGCTTGGCTTCAACCACGTGAACCCGGTGCGGCTCATAGCGGTTGACGTCTTGGTTCGGGTGCGACGGTTTGACGTAATCGGCGTACTTCGTATGCAGAATGTCGTACGCATTATAGGCGATGAACTTCACCTGGCGGTCCTTGAGCGTCCAGTCGTAACGATCCAGAGCGCCGTTGAAGCCGTCAAACGCATCGGACGTCGACATGCCGTCCGTGTTCGTGCCCGGG
>JBEBGG010000148.1:0-8191 GCA_040081555.1 Vicinamibacterales bacterium | reverse complement strand
CAACTCCGGCTGGAGCGAGGCCGCGATGGCTGGAGCACTCGCGCGGCGAATCGTGGGTCCGATTTGGCTGAAGGGAGTACTAGTGACGGACCTGTGGGTCGGCGATCCCAATGACCCTCCCCTTTCCACCAACTCTGACGTGATGAAAGCGATGGCGCTAACGATTACGACTGGGTTACTCGCGGTGGCATTGGCGGCTGCGGCTCTGGCCACTCTTGGGTCGGCCCTCGCGTAGCTGGGATGCAGCTGCGCATCCAACGCGATTCTCGTGCCCCGGTTGTCGAGACCGCTTCACCAGATCGCCTGTCCGAAATTTGTATACAGATTTCGGACAAACCTTAGATCCCTTCCTGACGGCACCGAAGCTCACCGTCGGAACGGTCTCTTGCTCTTCTCGAGGGCGACTCAGCGGTTCGCGGACGCGCTCGCTACCATTTTGAACGGAATGTCTGCCCGCTCGAACAGATGGTTCTCCGTCACAGCGAGGAGTTGGAGCTGATCGAAGCTCACGTCGGCCTTCGACAGTCCCGGCTGAACGATCGTGATGCTGAGGCTCATCGGACACATCTCGCTGATCTCCTTCAGCGTGTGCAGAAGGTCACTGTCGCCTAGTTCGAACCGACTGGCCCCGTGTTGCTCTTGGCGCTCCGAGTCTCGCCGGAGCAGGTGGGTCAGCAAATCGGTCTTCGTCTCCGGCGTCCGCATCCAGTGAATGCTCTTCTGGGCCTGACCGCACACCTGATACAGGTCGTCGACTCTGGCGCCCGGCTTCTCCTCGAGCGAGAACTTGCAGTGATAGAACTCGACTTCTAGGGCCTTCGGCTCGACGATGCTGCCGATCAACTTGATCGCGACGACGTCGGCCGCTTCACCGCTGGCATCGTCGTCGAACACGATCGCGTAATCGCCGGCCTGCAGGAGTCGCTGAATCACCCTCGCCTGAATCGACTGCGGGCGCTTCTCGAGCTTCTGAGACTCCTGCTTGATGTTCACGCCCGTCCAGTCCCAGACCTCGATCCTCTCGGCTGGATAGGGCGGCCTCGTGAACCGAAGCGGCACGTGGGTCGATCCCTCTAGTGCTGCTCCGTCTGCGAACCAGAATGTCGGAGGGTCGTTCGTGAAGAACTGCGCCGCTGAGACGCGTTGCCGACCGTACTTCACAAACACCTGACCCTCGGTTTGCTGCTCGATGCGGTAGTCCTTCACGCCGTCTGCCTCGAACAGAATCAGCTCGAAGACCGTGCTGCTCTGTTCCGTCACGAGGGCGAAGCGCAACGGCCCTGCGAGCGTCGGCGAGGTGACCTCAATGCTCACATTGCCAATCCCAACCGTTTCGCCGCCGATCTCGAACGACCACACCCGCTCTTGTGAGAGGTATATCTCCTCCGGCCAGTCCACGGCGATCGGCATTGTCGGGGGACGAACGCTCACCGTCCGCGGCTTAAGGGTTCCGTCGAGCACCTGGTCGGGGCTAATCCCTGGGTCCAACAGCTTCGCGCCCACCTGTTTGCACCAGCTGGCCAGCTTGTCGACGGTGTCTCGCTGATGCGACCAGATTCGGCCCTTCTTGGAGGCGCCGATTGTCGTCAGGTCGCCGCCCTCGAACCCCACGCCTGCCAGTACCGACCGCGTCGAGCGCTCGCGCTGCGCCGCCGGGACGCCGTCCTCGACATCCGAGCCCATCATCCCGGTGTAGCGAATCCGTCGGCCGAGCCTCTCAGACAGCCCGACATTCTGAAGGCGAACGCGCTTGATCCCCGCGAACGACTTGAACACGTCGTCACCCTTGATCAGCTCGACGTTTTCTCCACAGAGAGCTTTCGCGAGCGTCTTGTACTCACCTATATTGGCCGAGCAGTTGATGAAGAGGAGGTTCTGCTCAGGCGACCAGATCGCTACGTACAGGTCCCACACCCATCCGTGCAGTGCCTCGACGTCGCTCCAGTCGAGCGCGTCGCGTCGTGCGGTCACGATCACGAGGGTGTGGCGTTCCGGATTCAGCGTGTGCACGATGCGCTCGCACTGGCTCGCGTTGAAGATCCCCTCTTCGAAGTTGTCGGGTGTCCAGTCCTGACAGCGCGTCTTGTACGCCACCATGCTCATCGATGGCCGCACTGTCTTGAGCGGAATCTCGTCTGCGAAGTCGGTGAACCCCTTGAGGAACGCCTGGAGGTCTTGCTGCTCTCCGATCATGGCGTCACTGAGCATGGGCAGCAGGACGTTCCAGTCGGGATCTCGCGAGTACAGCTTCTTCAACTCTCGACCGACATTGACGTCAGCCGTGTTCGCGATGAACGTCGCGTCGCCGAGGTCCGTTCTGTGTCGTGTGAAGCGCCCAGCCAGCTGCAAGGTGACTGCAAGGCTCTTCCGGATGTCGTGAAACGCTGCGATCTTCAGCTCGGGTAGATCGAAGCCCTCGCCGAGCATGTTTACGCAGACGATGATCTTGGTCTCTTTGTTGTCGATCAGTCTCTTGTTCTGCTTCGCCTGGGCAGCGGAAATTCCCGTGTGCAGCTCCACGGGGTTGAACTCGGCGTATTGCTGGTAGATTGGAAAGACCTCTCGTGCGCGCGTCGTCGTATCGACGCGCGCCATGAGAATGTGGCCCTTGTCGGCGTCCGCTCTAAGCTGCTGAACGGCCGCTTCAGCGATCGCTTGATCTGCGCGCTTCCGGTTGAACTCGCGCACCGGCTTGAAGGTGATCGGCTTGAAGTACTCCTCTTGCTGCGCTTTGCGGAGCGGATACTTGAAGATGATCTCGCCCTCAAGCGGTCGCCCATCTTCACGAAACGGTGTCGCGGTGAACTGCAGCACGCGGCTGTCTGAGAATCGGTCCCTGAACTCCTGCCAAGTTCTGGCTTCGGAGTGGTGCGCTTCATCGAAGAACACGTAGGGGCACATTGCGGCGATCCGTTTCTGCACATCCTCGGCGCAGCGTCCAGCCGTCTGGCTCGTCATCACGATGACTTGAGCTCGACCGAACACCTCGTCGACCTCGGCGACGTCCTTAGGAACGTGGAGGAGCGTTGCGACGACAGGATGTTTGGCGCCGGCGGCGAGCAATTGGCTGTCGGGATGACGCAGAACTCCGAGCGTGGTGAACTTGTCAGCGGTTTGTTGACGAAGTGCGTCACTCGGTACGACAACCAGGAGTCGCTGGCATCGCACGGACAAGAGCACAGCGATCATGGTGTCCGTCTTGCCGGTTCCCGTCGGCATGACGATGGTGCCAATGTCGCTCGTCACCGCCCAGTGTGCGTGAACGCGATGCAATGCGCCGATCTGCGGCGTACGAAGGCCGAACACACCGTTCTCACGGTCTTCGGCCACATATGAGAACGCTTTCTCCCACGACGCGAGCGTTTCGAGTTGCGCTCGTTCGCAGTCCGCTGATGTCGGCGCCGACATGAACATCGGATGCCTCATCCACCGGCCCTTAACGAGGCTCGCGGCATCCCTGACATCCCCTTCCACAACGCGGGCATGACCGGTAAGGGCGTCCTTTGTCCTGAACGGAACGGCCAAGACCTCCGGTTCCTCACCGCCTGCCGAAAACAGCAGGCCCTTCGTCTTGCCTCTGATGAATGGCACCGGTGTGAAGCTGTGCGACGGTCGCAGTTCAGCGACCTGTCTCACGGGGCTCTTCAGGACGGCAGTGTCGATCGCGAACAGCGGGGGAAGCGCGGTGCGGCTGAGCGGACTAGAGAGCGATGACAATTGGATCACCAACAGTCTCTGACGGAAAATGGGCGCAGGCGTGTCTTTCGAGCCCTTTGAGCGTCTTGCTCGGCGTGAGCGTCGCCTCGTTGCCGTTGTAGACCATGTACGCGTAGGGACGCGCCGTTCTCGTCCAGCCTGTGACAAGTTCGACGGCGAAGCCGACCGCCGTGGAGGCCAGTACGCCGTTGGGCCACACCACCTGCGGGCGTGAGCCGGCATTGCCGTAGCGCGCAGCCTCGGCGCCGAGCTTCTCCTCCGTCAGGAAGCCAATGCACGTCATGCAGGGTCCGCCGGGCGATGAGAGAATGACCTGGCCGCCGATCACGGGGCGGTTCTCCCCGTGGACGTCCATGCCGATGTCGACGTAGTGCATCAGGTAGCGGCGGCAGGCGATCTCCAACTCACGCCGGCCGCGATATCCGTCGATGGCTCCGATCACGATCTGGCAGTCGCGCAGCGGTTCCGGATTGTCCTGCCACTTACAGGGATATCCCCGGATGATGGCATCCGGCTGAAGGCCCAGGATCTTCATCTTCGCGATGTGCAGCTTGGGCGTCTGCGCGCGCGCGTCGCGCGATTCGGCACCGATGAGCCGGTTCAGATTGGATTCCTCGGTGACATCGTCGTCGTAGAGCACGTAACGCTTGAAGCCGATATGCGCGAGCTGCTGGATGATGTGCGATCCGCCGCCGCCCAGGCCCGGAACGCCAACCGTGCAGCGAGCGATCTGCTGCTCAGAATCCGTTCCCAAGAACGACTGCCGTGAAAATCGGCCGCCCGTCATAACGTCCCTCCCCGGTCGAACACCCTGATGGGCATGCCGATGACACTCATGCTGCTGCACGACATGAGGTCTTTGCTTCCGGGCAAGCAGACCCAGCCCGATCCGTGGTCGTGGCTCAGAATCATGATGCCGTGAGCGGCTTCGCGGCCGACTGACTGGAAGCCAGGAATCATCGGCGGCACTTCGCGCGCGTCGGTTCTGCTCATGCACGTCTCGCCGACGCACCCGTGCAAGTGAATGTGGAAGATCCCCTCGCGCGTGCGCCGTCCGTGATAAACGGCTTGCATCGCCCAAGTCATCGCGTCGGGCCCAATCCGTGCGCCGACGGTCGGGTCGTCGATGTATTGATTGTCGGGAATCGAGTGATAGCGGGTGAGCAGGACAAGCCTGCCACCGTCGGCCGCTGTGCCAATCTTGCCGAAGACGAAGCCGACGCGCTCGAATGCGAATGGGTGCGGGCGCTCAAGATCGTGGCGGATCTCGTCGTACAGCCGTCCTGTCATCTTGATCGCGACGTTCATTTTGGTTTCGTAAATCCCAGGAGGTGGCTGGTCAGGACTTGCGCAAGCGTCAGATTCGCGCCTTCGACCTTCCATGAGAAGGCGAACCAGTTCTTTTCGCCGATACGGGCGTTCTCGCAGTTCCAGTTCCGGTCGTACGGCGACTTCACCTTGATGGAGAGGAACAGGCGCGACGGGTACTGGTCGCGCGATGTAGGACACAGCAACGCATCGCAGATCTGCGGCTCGCATCCGGCGGGCAAGCGGAGTCCTTCCAGGCTGAAGAAAGTGACCCCGCCCTCCTGCAGCACGCCCAGCTTCCGGCAGTACCCCTTCAGTTCCTCGATCTGCGGTTTCGGGTAATCCATGGCGGCCGTCCTAAGACGAGCCGCCCGACTGGACCTGAGTGTGGAAGATCTCGCAGCCCTGGATGGGGACAGGCTGGTTCGACGGCAGCGGCAGCGGCGGACCGTCCTTCTCCTCGAGCAGGGCGTAGCTGTCGGGCGTCTTCCCGACCTTGCCGAGGATGTCGGCCACGGTGCGGTCGCCGCGCGGGATCTCGTACAGATCGCCGTCGATCGTGATCGTGACGTTCTCCTTGTGGACCGTGAAGAACTTGTCGACGCCGGGCAGCCCGAGGTCGACGGTCTCGCCCGGTGCGATGACTCGCTTCTGATCGTGCTGCAGAATCTGGATCAGTTCGTACGCGCAAGGCCGCTTGTCGACGGTCGCGAGCAGGTCCTCGCCGCTGGGGCGTTGCTCGTGCAGCAGGAGGTGGTCGTCGATGCGCACCGGGAAGGTCTTACCGTGCGGCGCCCCCGGGTGCGCGGGCCGGTGGTCGCCGTGTTCGGAAATGTCGGGGATTTCCATCTCACTCTCCTCATCCAGCAGTCCACCTCGGCGAAGGCCGAAAATCGGAGTGCCTACGCCGAATGTAGCCGCCGACGGACAACATTGCAAGCTATTATTTATGTTTGTAATACAAACACGTTGGTATTATTGACGATCGCACCAGGGACTGCTATAACCCTCCGAGGACAATCGGCTGAAAGATGCAGGATCAGGGCAACTTTTACAGACACGTCGGCGAGAAGATCCGCGAGCGGCGCGGCAAGAACCTCTCGCAAGATGCCCTGGCAATGGCCATCGGGCTCACTCGCAGCTCAATCAGCAACATCGAGAAGGGTCGACAGAAGCTTCTGCTCCATACGCTCGTCGACATCGCAGACGCCTTGAACGTTGAGGCCGCGGCCTTGCTTCCCTCGCGCGCCACCGAGGTGCAAATCGAAGATGTCGGTCTGATGGCGCAGTTGCCAGAGAACGAGCGAGTTTTCATACAGACAGCAATCGGCATTAACCAGCCGGAGAAGGTTCAGCATGGCAGTGAGACGAAGAAAGATAAGGGAGCTCGTCGAGACGCTCCTGTCCGAGGCAAAGACCAGCGCGGCGCCGGTGCCGGTATGGGACATCGCCCGGCAAAAGGGGGCGCGGATCGCCGTCGACTCGCTCGAAGGTGATCTGTCAGGTTTTCTGTTTCGTGACGGCGCGCAGACCGTCATCGGCGTCAACACCCATCACCCTGCCGTTCGGCAGAACTTCACCGTGGCTCATGAACTGGCTCACCTGCTATTGCACGACCAGGGACACGAACAGCTCCATGTCGATCGGGCATTTCCGAGCGTTAGACTCCGCGATGACGAGTCGAGCCGCGGCATCAACGATGCCGAGAAAGAAGCAAACCTATTTGCAGCCGAACTTCTGATGCCAGCCGCGTTTCTGAGAAGCGATCTTGCGGGCCACTCCGCTCTGGATCCTTACGACGACGAGTTCATTCCGTCTCTGGCCAAAAAGTATGGCGTCAGCGTCCAAGCGCTTACCTTTCGCCTGCAGTATCTCGGTTTCATCAAGGGATAGTCTCGCGCGCGAGCCAGCCTGCGATCATTCCTTCCATCTCGAGACCTTCCCGTGTGCGTTGACAACAACAGCGGGCACCATGAAGCAACGATGGCTTCGTGTTTCGTTGATCAATTCGTACGGCAGTACGACCGCCTCAGGAATGTCTACCGCTACGCCTTAGTGAAGAGGGTGTCGTAGAGGTCGGCCGACCCCCCAACCTTCGCGGCGAGAAGCTTGATTCCCTCGTTGATGAGGTGTTCAGCCAAACGATAGGGCTCGTCGGTCTCCGGAAACAGAGCCTCTAGCAGCGAACGCATTGACCCATCCGGATCGACGCTGCCGACGTTCCACTTCGTTTCCGCCCCCTCCACACTGCCGCTCTTGACCCCGCATGTGATGGCATGAGCCATGGCGAACTTGGCGGCGTCGAGCTCCGAGCCAAAATGGCCAGCCACAACAAGCTGGCCGAGAGCGGACCCATTGCTCTTTGTGACCCCAATCGTCTTCTTGTCAGATGCCATCGCCTAATCCTTTCGGCGCACAAGTTCGGTGTGCCGTGCCGAACGACGTTCCAGCCGCCATTCGCCACGGAGTTTGTTCTTTAGCTCGGTCCGGGCTAGATCGGGAGGAAGCTCGTCGTCATAGACGAGAAGCACAACCTGCTTGGTCATGCTCGGAAGTGCCCTAACGATATTTCTGGTGTGATCGCGATCGAGCCGGCCGAAGGGTGAGTCGATCACGATCGGGCCGCGAAGGGGCGCGTTGTTTTGAAGGGCACCGATGAGGCAGAGAGCTACTACGTGTTCAGCACCGGCGGAACGGACCGGGATGTCTGAGCCGTCCTCATGAACAATGCTGAGACCGTAACTGTCGTTGATTCGCAGTGAGGCGTATTCTGGCTCTGTCGTCAATGCCTTGAAGTGTTTCGTAGCATCGGCCTCGACTCGCCTTCGCAATTGCTCGCGATAAGCACCGACACCACGGTCGAACAACTTGTGCAAGTCGGAATACACATCACGCCGACGGCGTTCGGCTGAGAGGTTGCCGCCGGCCAGTCTGTCCAGGCGCTTCTGAATGTTCTCGGCGTCAGACTTATTCTGATCGAGAATTTCGCGCGTCTTGCCGACTCCCTTCTCCAAGACATCAATCTGACGAATCGCATGCTCGAAATCGAGCTTCGTCTTGCGGAGTGCCTCCTCGTCGACATTCTCAAGCTGCTTCGCAATCTCGTCCCGTTCGGCCTTTTTGCTGGCGTGGTCGACGTTAGCCTCAGCGACCGCGTCCCACAGCA
>JBEBGG010000147.1:0-8219 GCA_040081555.1 Vicinamibacterales bacterium | reverse complement strand
TTGGTTTCGCGGTCAGGCCGTCGCGCCTGCCCGTTGGACCTCGGGATAGACCCACGGGCGGCGGTTCATCAGGTCGGTGGTCGAAGCAGATTGCTCAGTCCCCTATAGGCGCAGCGGGCGCAGGGGCGCGGCCGTCTCTGAGCGGTAGAGGTGTCCGGACGGTGCGGCGGAGGGACGTTACGCCGTCGGCTCCAACAACCGGTAGAAGGCGCTTGATTTGCCCCTGACCGTCTCAGTCTTAACATCGACAGCTGGGCGCTTAGCGAGGGCGGACATGATGGCCTTGCGCATCCCGCCGCTGACCCTCTTCCCCGAGGCGACCGCGCCGATCGCACTGGCGATGTTGGACACGGACGCCCAGCCTCCTGAGAGCGCCCCCGAGGCCTCAATGCGCTGCCACATGATGTCGTTCGCGCTCGAGGCACCAGTCCCGATCAGGGTGTAGCTGCCATCCGTGGCATCGTGGGTGAGCACAATTGGCTCCACGGAAACGAATCGCCCCTTCCCACTCAATCGACGCCGGGGGCCGAAGGGGCTACCTGCGTACCGCAGGGACAGCACGTAGTCCGCAGCGCCGGCCGCCGACGACGCCCCTCGAAGGGCTGCGACGGGATCAGCATCGTCGGCTCGGCTTTCTCCCTTCCCGCTGTGGGCATCGATGAGCCACGGCACGCCGCTCCGACGGGCCGCTTGCTTCACCCGCTCGACGGCCGCTACGGCGCCCATGTTGTCGTTCTCATCCTTTACCAGACCTCTGATGACCGCCTGCCAGGACGAGACGTAGACAAGTCCATACTCACCCTCACGAACCGTGCCCTCGATTTGGCTCAGGCCCGCGTCATCAAGCAGGATGGGCTTTCGGTAGAACGTCATTCGCCCGGGTGAGACGTCCAAGTGTCGCGCCAGAAAGGCCGTGTACTCCGGTGGATCCTCCGCCGCGATTACCAGCACGCGCACGCACGTTACGGCCCGCTCGATGAAGGCCTGGTCGCCGCGGGCGATGGCCGCGCAAAGCGCCGTCACCAGGGAAGTCTTTCCGACCTTTGCGTACGCGACGAGAAAGCCCACCATCCCCAGCTGGGGGATGAGTCCGTCGACTAGCCAGGGCACGCCGCGCTCGTCGAGCTCTCGACCCTCCCGCGCGACGTCGACCGCATCGACCAAGTCCTCAGTCGGCAGCATCGCCGGCGCGGGAGGCTGGTACCGCTCCCCAACCGATCCGGCAGCCGCGACTGCTCCCTCACGTAGCCGATCGAGGCCAAAACGCACTTCCACCATCGGCGTGCCCGTGCTCATGGGACAACCTGCGGCCCGGCACGCAGCGAGCGAATCTGAGCGGCCTGCCTGCTGTTGTCGGCCTTCAGCTCGCGAATGCGCCGATCCAGATTGGCCGCACCGTGCGTGACTTCCTTCAAGAGCTCGAGGCAGAGTGCCGCGTCTGCCGCCCGCTGCTCCGCAAGGGCCTGCCACTCGCGTGCCCGCGCCGCTTCGGCGCGCAACCTGCCGGCGAGGCCGACGATGAGCTGGTCGACGTTCTCCGTGGACCGTTCGCCCTCTCCGGCGGGCGTCCCGATGAAGGAAGACAATGCGTTCTACCGTGGTGACTAGGCCTTCTGGCGGGCCGTCGAGCGTCCGGCCCCGAGCTCCTGCGCCGTGTGCGAGAAGCACCGTGACGCCAGCCATTCGTCGAGGTCGGCATGACGGTAGAAGGCACGAGCGCCGATGCGGACGTAGCGGGGACCGCGGCCGGACCAGCGCCAGTTCGCCAAGGTTCGGGGATGGATGTGCAGGAGCGCGCCGGCCTGCTCCGGAGTGAGGAACGGTGAGGTGGAAGCGTCAGCCATGACAACAGGCTGCCACGCCAGTGACCCTCGGACATCTACAAAGAAGAGGGCACTCGGGAAGAATTCATGCCCTTCTTTTCAAGAGCCGGACCGACTCTGTAACATCCGGTCTGTAGATCGGCGCTCCCGAACGACGATTCAATGACACTGGGTCGGCCGGACTGTAGCGACGCTCGAAAGCGTGGGTGGCGAGCGCCGCGGGCCAGCTCCGAACGGCCGCCGATAGCCACTTGAAACGAATTGTGAACGAAAGCCGCTCCGGATACGCAGCCTTCCCAATCGCGGCTAGGAGCCCGTCGGGCATCGAAGTCGGTCTGATTCCGTGAATCGCCAGCCACTTGGCGAGTTGGGTGAGAAACGTCTCAGATCCGTGATCTGGCGGCGGCCCTCGCCGCACCCGTTTCGGCGCTTGCGGAAGACGTGTTGGCGCCACGTCGCGTAGCCGCTTCCGGATGCATTCGAGAGCCTCTCTTGCGTCTTGCACGTCATGAGAAGAGATACCCAGAAAATCCGACCAGGCATCGGGATCGTGCGGCACGAGCGCCCTAAACATGCCGTCGATCGCGACGTCGAGCTCCTTCGCCTGCTTTCGGATCCGAGCACGCTCGGTCGCGGAGTTCTCGATGCGGTGATGGGTATCGAGGAAGTTCGACACCCGCCTCCACAGATCCAGCAGACCAGGCAAGTCGTTGATCAAGGCCTCAGTTGCGTCAGCGCAGAGGCCGAACTGGGCGCACACGTCTCGGACGCGCGAAGCGCGCTCCGCCTCCAATGGTCCGCCACGACTTAGTCCGAAAAGGGGCGGGAAGCTCAAGATGCTCTTCCCTTCAGCTTCGAGGCGATGCTGTTCCCAAGAGCCGCACCGGCAGCCCGGGCGGTGCGGTTCGCGATGTGTGCATACCGATTCGTGGTCGCCGCATTCTTGTGGCCCAAGAGTGCGCCTAGCACGGGCAAAGTGTGTCCGTGCTCAGAGACGCCGACCGTCGCGAAGCTATGCCGGCAGGCGTCATACAGCCGAACGTCCGGAAGCTGCGCAATCCGACGGAGCTTCAGCCAAGGCTTCGATAGATTCACCAGATGAGTACCTCGCCGAGCCCCCCTGCCGGTGCCGGGGAAGACCCAAGGTGTCCCGACGTGCTTGGGCCAACGACGAAGGAGGTCGACGACCTCGGGGGAGAGGTAAACGACCTTCTCGCCGGTCTTGGACTTGGGTAGCCGAAACATCGCCGCCGCCAAGTCGACATGAGCCCATTCGAGGTTCAGGACTTCGGCCGGTCGGCAACCGGTCATCAGCAGGACTTCGATCGCGGTCAGCGCGTCGATAGCGAGGCTACCAGCCCGTTTCGCCTGCTCGATCGCCGCTCCAAGTCGTCCGTACTCCTCGTCGGAGAGGTAGCGGTCGTGCCCGCGCTCCGAGAACTTCTCCACGCCCCGGCAAGGATTAGCTCCAGGGGCCCGGATCCCCTGTCGCTCGCACCAGCTGATGAACGATGAGAGCGCGGCCAACACCCTGTTCGCCAAGTACGGTGTGTCGGCAAGCTTCCGGTGCAGGCGTACCGCGTCGGCCGTCGTCAGCTGATCAACAGACAACCCGCCTAGGAGCTGATTGATGTGTCGGGCGGCAAGTCGATAGTTGCGGACCGTGCTCGGTGCACGCCGAGCGGCGACGTGTTCCCCGAGCCACTTCTCGAACGCTGTCCGAACTGTCAGCCCTTTCCGCGCGGCATCTTTGACCTTCAAGGGGTCTGTCCCGCGGGCGGCGTCCCCGAGCATGGACCGAGCGATCTGCCGGGCTTGGGCAAGGGTCATGTGGTCCACCCTCCCCAAGGTCGCGATCCGCTGGCGGTGATCGAGGTTGCCGTTCACTAAGGCGACCCGGTAAAGCAGTTGGAACGCGCGCTGGCCGGTGGGATCGACGCGGACCGCGAGGCCGGGCAGAGTTCCCTCGGGCACGCTGTAGCGCTTCGGACGGACCGGAATCTTGAAGAGACTGGACTGCGTGAGCGGCTTGCGTCGTTCGGGCATGGCGCACCTCGCCGGCTTCGTATAACAAGTGTATAACGGCGACCACGGTGAGGGGCGTGATCGCTCGTGAAGCCGAGTGCGCGTATTATGCAGCCAAATACGGCAATCCTGGTGGTTCAGGTGTGGCGAGTGACAGGGCGTGACGGCCGCTTCACTGATTCGTAATCAGCAGGTCACGTGTTCGAGTCACGTCGCCGGCTCCATTTCACAAGTCCCTGCATCGTAAAGACTTGCCGCCCCTGCGGTGTGTTCTCGCCACAGTGCGGACACGCAGCTGATGCAAGCGCACGTGACCAGTCTGACCCCTTGGGCGACGAGACCACGGCAGCACCAGCACCTTCAAGTCGTTCACGAACGTTCGAATTCCGGCGCAATTTCGCCTCGATGCGCCGCGTCTGATTGCGCTGCGAGGGTAGAGCATCTGATTCTCAGACATCAGATGGGTGGCGGCCAGACACAGACTTGCTCCGGCTCGACGCCATGGCGTCGAGCGAGCGGGACCAACCGTAGATTCGTGAGGGAAGAAAGAGAGAAGGGAACGACTACAGCGAGGCGCGGAGAGCGGGTGGAATCGGTCGATCGTTCAGCGCGTGCAACTGGCCGATATCCGCGTTGAGATAACGAGCCGTCGTGGTGAGCGTGCTATGCCCCAACCACAACGAGACCGCGTGCATCGGATACCCCGCTTCCAGCTTCCGCGATCCTGCCTCATGTCGGAGGTCGTGAAAGTGGAGACCGGTGATGCCCGCGCGACGACAGCTGGCATTCCAGGCCGTCTTGATGTCCCAGACACGCGATCCATCGGCGTGCCCGAACACGTAGTCCGTCATCTCGTAGGGTTGCCCCGTTGATCGATGTCGCCGCCGCAGGAGTACCGTGTGAAGTGCCTCCGAGATCGGAATCCGTCGCGGACGCTTCGTCTTGGTCTTGGTCCCTGGGAGCCAGAGTTCGTTGCGGTCCCAGTGCACCTGCGACCACTGCAGGCTGAGCAACTCCTGTTTCCGACACCCGCTCTCGAGCGCCGCCGTCACGACGTCGCGGAGATGCAAGCCACAAGCCTCGAGCAACCGCGCGCCTTCATCGTCCATCAGCCGGCGCTCCCGCGCGTGCTCCGGCCGCATGCGGAGGGTCGGGAAGCCCGCCCGCGAAAACGGCGTCGTCTCGGTGTACCCCTTGGCGATCGCCCAGCGCCACAGGCTTCGGAGGTAGGCGTGCAATCGATTCGCCGTCGGACCGCCGCCTACTCGCCGCGTCCACGACCGCTTCCCCTCGACCTGAACCGTCGTACACCCCGCTTCCGCCTTCCGCTCGATGGCGTGCTCGACGTCGTCCGTGGAGATCAGGTGAAACGGTTTGTCGGAGAAGGCCACCGGGTCGCCAGTCGGGCCGGACACTTCGACGCTCGCCAGGAACGTGTGAGCGTACAGGGCCAGCTGGTACGCTCGTGGGACCAGATGACGCCGCACATGACGGTCCAAGTAGGCCTGGGCGACATCGCCGAACGTGCGGGGTTGGGTAGGGTGATTCGTCAGCGGCAACGGCAACTCCTCGGTGCGCCACTCGTGCCGGCGCTCACACATGGACGCTCTGGTGTTGCCTGAAGTCCAGTCGAATCTGCTAGCCGGCAAGAGTCGTGGCCTCGGATCGGCACTCACTGCAGACACGAGGAGACGCTTCCCTTCTAAGGCCGCGGATGGCATGGTCTGACACCATGCCCACGCGCAGGCTAGAGCGCATCCATGGAGCGACGGGAGCGACAGTCGAGGAACGGCTTCATTGAAGTGCGTGATGACCTCCTCCTCCTGGCTGGCCTCTTCGAGTTGCAGGAAGCGGCACTTGGACGAACAGACGGAGCGCTATCTCGGCAAGCAAGTGCGGCGCTGGCCCGCCTCTGCCGTCGCGCAAGCACCAGGCTCCGCACAGTCCTTGACGTTCTTTCGGCAGAGGGGCTGAACACGTCGGCAAGGCCTGGAGCAACGCGGCGGCGGATAGTCTGACTCTCGGCAAGGCGGCACGACCACGCCAGGATGTTTCATCGAACAAGGCTCGTGACGACGTCGGCGACGTCGAGCTCTTGAAGCGCATGGCGCCATTCTGACCGGCGTGGTCGACCGACTCTGAGTGCGTTCTTGAGTTACGGCTTCTTACGGGATTGAGAACCTCAAGCCAGACGGACCACCTCCTCGGTTGCAAACCCCTGAACAGGTTGCTGGCACAGAGCGCGCCCGCCGCGATGAACCCATGCCGGAATAGTGGCTTGCCCTCCAGCCTCCCGACTCATCTGGAGAAGACTCGCTTTCGCGACGCCGGTCTCGGGTTCGACAACACTCCGTTTGCGAGGCGACTGCTCGCTGAAGGCCTGCGCGATCACGCGCATCTCGGATGCGAGAACCAAGCGCCCGACCCGTCGTCGCAGCGCGTTGACCTTACGATTGTGACAACGTCCCAATCGCCGCCCGCTGCCGCACGGGCACAGCCGGCGGTTTGCGCGACGTCTCTTCGTCGCGGCCGGAAAGGAAAGAGCGAGGGCGAGGTGAAGATCTTGGATGCAAAGGAGGCTCGCAAGCTCTTGAAGCGAGCCACGTTCGCCGTGCTCCAGTTCGCCGAATGGCGGCGCGCCGTGCTTCTCGGCGTAGGAATAGCCGTACAGATAGGGAATCAGGCAACGCTCAACAAAACGCAGAATCGAGACCGACCTTCCCATCTGCAGCCGCACGCCCAATCGGGAGCCGAGGCACAGCGCACCATTGTCGAGCCTGTGGTAGTTCGGGCGAATGCGCCCGCCTGTCTCCCACACCAGGGCCATCCGTTTCGGAAAGTTCGGCGGCACCTCGATCCGGACCTCATAGCTGTCCTCAATGACTTCGGTCGTCTTACCGTTCGCGCAAAACCTGAACTCTCCTTCGACGCGCAGGGCCATCGCGCCGGCCGGAATCACCCGCAGGCCCGGATAGCGCGCGAGGAGCTCGGCGACCTCGCTCTTGCGAAACCGCTCGGCGACGGTCTCAGTCACCACCACCCCACGGTCGCGCCGGTGACGAGATCTGAACCCTCGGGGCCGAAGGCGGAATGATGATGGCGGGTGCGGCCGCTGCCAACCCCAGGCTTTGCAGGTGCGCGTCCCGCAGGTCGACCCTGAAGCTGCGACTCGTCGCGGTCCTGAGGGCCGCTGCGTCCATCAGCGCCGGCAACCTGTTGAAATCCTGTACGGCCTGACTGTGCCACTGGCGGAAGTACAGCTCTAGCTCTGGGGCTTTCGCCCACTTGTCTGCATAGTCCTCGTCCGGATGCGTCGGGTTCGGGACATGGGGTCGCTCAGTCCGCACATACGTCAGCATGCGGGCCAAGATGCCGCGGACGGCGGCGAGAACATCTGCCTCCCCTCCATACGCGTGCCCGGCCAGGTTAGTGATGATCATGGAGATCGGCGCCACGTCGGGGTTGTCGACGAACATCACGTCGCGGTGCCGCTTCAGCAACTGAATAGCCCGCTGTAGGGGCGTCTTCAACTCGTAGGTAGGAACAGCTTCCACCGTCGCGTAGAAGCGCCGTTGCACCAGTTCCAGACGTTTCGTGTCCGCGAACGTGCCCATCCGAGACTCAAGCCAACGGGCAAACCCGCGCGGGTTGCTGGTCGGCCACAGCATCGTCTGCTGCGCGTATGCCGGATGGCGCTTGTCGGTGATCGCGATGGCGCGCTTGGCCCAGGCCTCCGGAACGTTGCGCACGTGGAGAGAGCGCGCGAATGTCTCCTCTTCGGCGAGTGAAGGCAGGGAATCGAGGTGGAACTTCACTTCGTCCGCGTACGGAAGACGCCAGCAACGGTTCTTCTCCTCCGGAGCCGCGATCATGTCGTTCGCCTTCGCGTAGTCGGCGATCTCAAGACCGTAGACTTCCTTGAGCTGCTTCTGCGTGATCACTGCCTTGTGCAACATCAACGTCGTCACGTTGTCGAGGTCGTACACGGCGTCCTGAACCAACGGCCGCACAACAGTGCCGAGCCGGAACGAGCCCTGCGACGACACGTGTGGGTTGAACTCACGCAGCCGTGACCCGGGGCGGCACAGCCACTCCGCGAGCGAGCGATGCCGGTTCGCTGCGCGGGCGTAGAGAGATTGCGGAATATCGAGGCTTTCGATAATCACTTCTAGGTACTGACGGCCAAACTCAGGTTCATTCAACATCTCCACCTACTCCTTCAGATCGATCCCAAACGCACGCACGAAACCGCCCAGCGTCCCGACCTGGTCGTAGATGCGCCACGGCATTTCAGCTTTCGGTGACCGCGCCCGGCCAAGCTCGACTGCCAGTGATACCGGCATGACAGGGAACACATGGAGACATGTGTTC
>JBEBGG010000319.1:0-2107 GCA_040081555.1 Vicinamibacterales bacterium | reverse complement strand
GTCTTGGCGGGATCATTCTCATCGTCCTGATTGTCATGTTGGTGAGCGGCCGGCTATAGGGTGCGCGCGCGCTTTACGGCCCACTGGTGTGGCCTTCTGACGGCTCACCATGAAGTAGCTCAGTATCGCACCACGATCTGACCGGCCAGGGGCAGGCGTGGTCGTTGACCCCGCGACCGCTACGACTCCCGCGCTCGCGGGGGCGGACGTCAGGCCAGGATGTTCAGATGGGGGAGTTGGGCGGGATCGACCGGGTCCGGTGCGGCGGAAGCCTCTGGCTTCGACGGTGCCGCGTGGTCCGGCGGGTGATGAGGTTGCCTGTGAGGAGTGTGACGCCCACGCTCTTCTTGACGGTGCCGCCATTCGGCCATCGTCGTCGAGTCCTCCGTGCCGGTCACGCCTGGCACGTCGCTGATATCCCAGGGCATGTCGCCTCCTCACAACGCTCATCGGTCCGCGGCCCCCGGTTCTTTAATCCCAGGCCGATCGAGCGAAGCGACGCGAAGTCAGTGAAGGGAGTTGGTGCGGCTCAGTCCGAACGGAGTTCGGACTGGCGCACTGAACTTCGCCGCCGACACCGCGACGAGCGAAGCGAGGAGTGGTGGAGGCGGCGGGAGTTGAACTCTTAGAGTGCAATTTCCCTAAACCGGTGACTGCGCGCGACTTCTGGTCTAAGTGCTTTAGCCTCCATCGTTTGCCCACCACTCTCTAGTCAGCGGGACTTTTCTCGAGTTCTCTCGAATCCTCCGCGTCCGTGGAGACATTGTGGAGCCGATCGGGAGCGGGTCCCGATCTCATTCTCCCAATAGACGCGGTCTGGGAGCCCATAACTAAACCCGCCGGAACAATCACCCTCGGGCGGCCGAAGACTCCGGAAAAGCTTGGTCTCGAAGGAGAAGTATGACGGGGCAGGACTGATGGAAAGCTCCCGTCAGCGGGCATCGAAAGGTCGCCCTGGGCGGCGCCTTGATCCGCATCGGAATCTCCGTTCGCATTCTGTGACGGACCCAGATGCGAGACACGGCTGGGCTCGGCTGGCCCACTGGGGCGACTAGCCTGGGGAAGGTCTGCTCGCCCTGGCCTCGGGCGACTCGGTTCTGCTGCGGAGGAAGTCCCTCCTAGCATCGTCGTGAACCGAGTGGAGCACCGTGACGAGGTCCGCCGCATGCGGCGAGTGTCGTGCCAGACTAGCAATGTAGTCATTGCTCACGGAGTAGGGATCTGCACTGGCCACGATCGAAGTCAAATCGGCGGCGGCGAATAGGCGAGTGACCGCCGAACGACAGGCTTCGCTCTTGATCTCACGCTGCCAATGCGCGAGGGAGCGGGCGGATAGGGATGTAAGAGTGCCGCGGCATTCCATCCGGATGTACAAGGACGCCAGGCCAAACACCGCGCGCTGCAATGCGAGTCGTTCGCGGTAGCGCGGGTACCTGCCGTCGCTAAGAATCTGAGCGGCCTGCATGATCGCTGCACAATAGCGATCAGTCAACAAGGTCTGCCGCAAACTCAATCACCTGCCGAACGCTACTCAAAAGCATTTCCTCGCTTGGGGTAGCCTGCTCCTCGTGCCCTGGCACTGCTACGTCTCGCATGAATGTGAGGTGCCCAGCAATCATTCTTGTCCACGCGTCCTCGGGAAGCGGTAGTCGGGGATGCAGGGTGCGCGCAGCCTGATATACGCCGCGCCGGCCGAATACAGGGTGCCCGGCTCGGACTGTTAGAAGCATGCAGATGTTTCGTGTCACGACGCTGAGCACGTGCAATTCAAAAGTGCTCAGTGTTCCTGTAGCTTCAAACTCCTCTGCCACGTCGTCGAACACGCCTCGAAACCGCGCAATGTCGCGTCTGAAGTGCCCGTAGGGCACCAGGGCTGCCAGGGCCTCTGCGGCAATATCGTCAGGATCGTAACGGAGGTGGCCCTCCAATCGAAGGTGCCAGAGGAAGAGAGAGCCGCCACGAACCATCTCGTCGACGGTGGATAGGCGATAACACGCTACAGATTGCGGTTCCGTCGAAAAGGAGGCGGCGACGGCCTTGCGAATCGCCTCCATCGCAAGCTCGTCAACGTCCTCGGTGAAGACGCAGATGTCTCGGTCAGAGTACG
>JBEBGG010000146.1:0-8309 GCA_040081555.1 Vicinamibacterales bacterium | reverse complement strand
GCCAGTGGATGCTCTGGTCAGCTGCTGAGGCCACGGCCCCGCCAGTCGAGAGGCTCGAGAGGCCGTGAAGGCGAGTCGCACACAGACGGCGTTTGCTCCTGCTCTGTGCGCTCACTGAGTACTGCTGCGCCTGCCGCCGTTTCGTCACGTTCGGGCTCAAGATCGTCGTCAGGCCGAGTGCCCGCGAGGACAACAATCAGGCCCTGCGGCCGTCCCACAAAATCCCCGGCCGTGGCTTACAATCCAGCGTTTGCCGATTCGTACGGTGTCCTAGAGGAGCTGAGATACATATGAAGTCAACCCGAATTTCGTGGATTGGACGTTTCCGACTCGCGATCGCGACCGGCCTGGCGGCCCTTTGCCTGTCCTCCGTTGCTATCCTCCTGGCCCAGCAGCCTACTGCCAAAGGGTCCATCGCGGGCACGGTCACGGCCGATCGCGCCGTGCGCGCATTGCGCGTCAAGGCCCGAGACACCGAGCACCGCATCGCCTACGTTGTCTTTACGAACAAGGGACGGTATCAGATCAACAACCTGCCCCCCGCTCCATACGAAGTGCAGGTCATCGAGCCGGATTTCGATTCGCCTGTCCAGAAGATCACCGTTACGGCCGGAGCCGCGACGAGCGCCAACTTGGTCCTGAAGGGTAAGGCCGGCCCCGCGGCAGTCGGTGCGGGCGCGGCAGCGGCCGCCGGACAGGAGGGCTACCGCGGCGCTGCGGCCTCGACGACCACCACGTCCGACGATCGGGGCGAAGTGGAACTGGTCGACTTCGACACGCTATACCCACCCAGCCACGCACGAGATGTCTTGTTGAAGCAGTGCTTTGGCTGCCATGGACTGGGCCTGGGATGGCACAACCGCGGGCGGAAGACGGAAGCACAGTGGCGCACCGCGGTAGGGCGGATGTTCCGGCCGGATCATCGCATCGCGGATCTCACGCCGGGTGTACCGATGGTGACGACCGAACGCGTGTCTGACGAAGACAAGGAAGCGATCGTCAAGTACCTGACCGCACATTTCGGGCCGACGTCGAGCCCCAAGCGTCGGGACGTGAAGATGGACACGATCGTGCGGGACGAGGACGCGCTATCGAAGGTGATGTACGTGCAATACGACGTCCCCCCGCCGCCCCCCGGCGCACCATTCCCGAATACTAACAAGGCGGCGACCGGCGGCCTCCACGATGTGCACGTCAGCCCCAGCATGCCTGGCGTGATCTGGCTCACTGGCAATCAGTCGGGCTCGATCGTGAAGCTCGACACCAAGAACCTGGACTACACGGCCCGCGTGACTCGCTGGTCGATTCCCCACCCCAAGAACTTCAACGTCGTCCCACACGGCATCATGGAGGAAAACGGGAAGGTGTACTGGGCCGAGCTGGCCGGCGATCGCATCGGCGAGCTAGATCCAAAGACCGGCCAGTTCAAGTCCTTTCGGCTACCAACCGAGGGTGGAGGCGCGCACTCGTTGCGTGCCGACTCCAAGGGCAACATCTGGACGACCTACTACGCCGCGACGGGGAAGGTCGCGCGGGTGAACATCAAGTCGGGTGAGGTGAAGGAGTTCGAGCTCGCCAAGAGCTTCAGCGGATATGGCATGACGGTGGACAAGCAGGACCGCGCCTGGTTCGTCGGCCTCAACACACCGGCTGTCTTCGGCTACGACCCCAAGACCGAGAAGATCACGTCCTACCCGATTACCAACCCCGCCCGGCGACCGGCCGTGGACCATAAAGGTCAGGTCTGGGCCGCCCAGTTCTTCGGCAACAGGATCGCGCAGATCGATCCGGCAACCGCCAAGGTGACTGAATACGAACTGCCGTTGAAGTTTGGTAACCCGTACGAGGTCATCGCCGACGCGAACGACAACATCTGGATCGAAGACGGCGCCTACAGCTCGATCGTGAAATTCGACCAGACGACGAAGAAGTTCACGTACGTCCCGTACCCGGAAATCAAGGCCTCGACGGTGAAGTTCGAGATCGACCAGGAAGGCACGATCTGGTTCGTCATGCCCTACGGCGGTGGACGGCCGTCGGGTCTGACCGGGATGAAGATCCTGAAGTAGACGATCGAAGAGTGTTCGGACTGCGGCCGCTGCGCCGCAGTCCGACGCTGTAGCGGCGACTGCAAGTGGCGCCGTGCACCCCTCATGCACCCAGACGACCAACAGGGGCTCCTGATGCACGGTGCGACGTTGGCGCGAAGGGCTTACCAATCTGTTGCGTATGCTGCTGACCGGGGCGGGGATCGAACCCCGCGGCCCGCGCATTAGAAGTTAGCGAAATCACTTTTCGAGATCTCGCAAAAACCTAGAAGATCTGACGGGTCAGCGAGTTCCTGTCGCCGCCTGCCTGTGCGTTAGGTTCGCACTGTGCGTAGAATTCGGGCCGGCAGGGACAATTCCGCATCCTGACCGACCGCGACCTTGTCCACCTCAGGCTGACTGCCACATGCCGCAGTCAACATCAGGAACATCACAAGGCCGACGCAGTGGAACATCTTCTTCATCAAAGAAGCTTGGCGCCCACGTTTCAGCGGCATCTGTGCCCTTGTGCACATACCTAAGGCAAGGCCGCGTGTCATCCTGGCAACTGTGACGCGCCTACCCACCCTCATCAGGCATCACCTATACCAGCCGCGAGACGGTCAGAGAAGGATCCTTATGATGATTGGAATCAGCGGGCGCCTCGCCTTGGTCTCCCTCGTTTGTCTGATGACTTTGCTCGCCGCTTGCGGCTCGCCAGCGAGGCCATCGTGCTCATCAATCGTCAGCCAGCCGGCAGCCACGACATTCGGACCCGAAGGGGGCACCGGGACGGCGGCGATCACGACCAGTTCCGGGTGCTCGTGGACGGCGACGAGCAGTGGAAGCTTCCTGACCATTTCTGAGGGAGCGACGGGAAGCGGGAACGGCCTGGTTGAGTTCCGCGTGGCGCTTAACGAAGGTGCGGACCGCGTTGCAAACTTGGTGATCGACCGGACGACGATTGCGATCTCCCAGCGTGCTTCCGTGGCGCCCTTGACGCTTTCTGCCCCAGTTGCGACGGCGCCAATCGGGGACCAATACATTCCGGATTGGCCCACACTGGTCGTGAACAACGCCACTTCCACGGGGAACATCGGCACCGTCACGTATCACTTTGAGCTGTCCGACGACCGCCTGTTTCCGGCAGATCCGCAGAGGACGATGATTCAAGACGGCGTGGTGGAGGGAATCGACGGCACCACCGCCTGGGTCGTGACGCGGGACTTGATGGCTAACATCGTGTGGTACTGGCGGGCGCGGGCGACCGCTGCCGCGGTGACGAGCGAATTCTCCGATCTCGGGACGTTTGTCAAGTCCGCGCCCTGCACATATGCCCTCGATCCAACGGGCGCGGCGGTGACCGGGAGTGCTGGGTCGACATCGACCATCTCCGTGACGACCGCGAGCCTGTGCAATTGGTCGGCGGTCAGCAACGACCCTTTCATCGTCGTCCATGCGAACGCGAGCGGTCGGGGTAACGGTACGGTGACCTACACCGTTCAAACCAACAGTGGAGCCGAGCGTACGGGCACGATTGGCGTCGCTAGCGAAACATTCACCGTGACGCAGACAGCCGGCTGATTGTGCGGCTTTCTTCGGCTCCCGGTTGCTCTAGGCTCTTGGTCTAGAGGCTTCAGACCTTGAATCCACGATTGCCCTCAGCCTGATCGTTCTCGGGCCGCATGGCGCGCTGGCGCAAGGGAGCGGTTCGGTCGAGGGGTTTGGGGCAGGCAATGACAGGGACAATTCCGGGGAAGATCGACCCAAAACAGGCCGTCGGCATGAACCGCTCGTTTGGTCGTAAGTCTCGTCGATGTAATGGGTTGGTCGAAAGTGACCGGGGCGGGGATCGAACCCGCGGCCCGCGCATTAAAAGTGCGCTGCTCTACCACTGAGCTACCCGGTCGGAGCGAACGATCAGTTTACTGGAGGCCACAGGCCAGTGGCTAGATCATCGTGAAGGGCAGTTTGAGCGCCTGGAATCAAGCGAGCCTAGTCGACGCATCAAGCCACTGTGCCACCTGTCGTGCCGTGTCGCGGGCATCGGCAACGACGTCGGGAATGCCCACGCCACGAAAGCCACTGCCAGTCACAAAGAGCCCCGGGTGGCGAGTGAGCGCATGGTCGACCTCGGCGACAAGCGCGGCGTGGCCAACATCGTGCTGCGCGTTGGCGCGGGGAAACCGGTAGACGCGTGTGAAACGAGGCTCGCCACTAATGCCCAACAACGGGCGGAGGGCCCCCAGTGCGACGCGCACCAGCTCCGCGTCGGAACGCTCAATAGCCTGAGGATCGCGAGCGCCACCGACAAACGCACGCAACAGTACGAAGCCTTCTGGCGCCCGCCCGGCCCATTTCGACGATAGCCAGCTTCCGGCGGTGATGCCACTGCGCTCAACCGCTGGCACCACGAATCCCGCTCCCCGAAGCGGATGGGCAACGGCGTCTCGCTTGAAAGCCATCAGCACGGTGCCGGCCGAGTGATAGTTGATCTGCGCGGCCATGCGCGCCAACGTCGGGTCGAGTTCTTGAACAATCGCCGCAGTGGCAAAGGCCGGCGTGGCCAGCACGACGGCACTCGCTTCGATCCGTTCGCCACTGGCGGTCTCCACGGCGAAGCCGCTCGATAGGGCCGTCAAGCGAGCGATCCTCGTATGAAGTCGGATGCTGTCGGTTGGCAAGGCCGCAGTCAAAGCGTTGACGAGTTCGCTCATGCCCCCTGGCAGCGATCGAAACGGTCCATCGGGGATGGGGGGCGTCTTTGCCGGGCGACGGAAGGCGCGCAGGAGGCTGCCATACTCGGCCTCGGCTTCTGTGAAGCGTGGAAACAGCGCGCCCACTGACAGCCGATCCACGTCGCCCGCATGAATGCCCGCGAGCAGCGGTTCCGCTAGATAAGTGGTGGCCTCCTGGCCAAATCGACGGGTCATGAAATGACCGATCGATTCGTCCGCCCCGTCCGTCTTCGGCGGCAAGAACCACTCAGCGCCCATTCGTAGCTTCGCCCGCCACGAAAAGAGCCCAGTGCGAAGAAACGGCGAGAGCTTCGTGGGAATTCCGAGCACAGAGGCGGCTGGAAGGGGATACAACTGGCCGCCGCGCTGGATGAAGGCCAGGCGCGGCTTGGAGGTCGGCATCAAGCGGTCGGCGATGCCCAATTCCCGGCAAAGCGCCAGGCCCTCAGGTTTCTGAATCAGAAGCGAGTCTGGGCCGCCGTCGAGCACGAAGTCATCGAGGCGTTCGCTGACGATCACGCCACCCGCGCGGCCGCTGGATTCGAGCAGAACGAACGGCACGTTCGCGCGCGTGAGCTCGAAGGCGGTGGCCAGGCCCGCCATGCCGCCGCCCCCGATGACGACCGGCCCCACGCTGCGGCGACTGAAACTCGTCGGTCGGCCGGAATCTTGCGACTCGGACGTCGGCACTCGCGTCTCTCCACCCATCGAATCAGCGCGCCGACTGCCGATGCACGTAGTGGGCGAGTGCCTGGACGTGGGACAGCGGGGTGGACGGCAGGATGCCATGGCCGAGATTGAAGATGTGACCCGGTCGACCGCCGACGCGCTCCAGAATGTCATCGGCGGCGGCAAAGACCCGCTCGACTGGGCCGAGTAACAGCGTGGGGTCAAGGTTGCCTTGGATGCCGCGGTCGTGGCCGATCGCCGTCCATGCCTCATCGATCGGCGTCCGCCAGTCGGCGCCGATGACATCGCCACCAGCCTCCCGAAGCTCACCAAAAATCGAACCGGTTCCGACGCCGAAGTGGATCTTCGGTACGTCGTAGGCAGCAAGCGCATCAAAGATCCGCTTGGTGTGGGGAAGGATGAACTCCCGATAGTCTCGCGCGTTGAGCGCGCCCACCCACGAGTCAAATACCTGCACGCAATCAACGCCGGCGTTGATCTGCGCGATGAGGTAGTCGGACACCATGTCTGCGAAGAGGGCGCACAGCCGATGCCAGGCAGCAGGCTCACCGTACATCAGGGACTTGGTGCGGGCGAAGTTGTTCGAGTGGCCGCCCTCGATCGCGTAGGACGCCAGCGTGAATGGGGCACCGGCAAACCCGATGAGGGGAACCCGGCCGGCGAGCTCCCCTTGAATCTGTGCAATCGCGGTGAGCACGTGCGCCAACGACTCCCTGGGTTCGAAGGGCTTCACACGGTCGATATCGGCGACCGTGCGCAGCGGGTTCTCAATCGCTGGACCTTCGCCGTGGATGAAATCGAACTTTATCCCCATCGGCTCGAGCGGCAACAACAAGTCCGAAAACAGGATTGCCGCGTCTACTTCAATGCGGCGCACCGGCTGCATCGTCACCTCCGTGGCGAGGTCCGGAATGCGGCAGATCTCGAGCAGTGTGTGCTTTTCGCGTAGCGCCCGGTATTCGCTCATGTAGCGGCCTGCCTGCCGCATGAACCAGACAGGCGTGCAATCGACAGGCTGGCGGCGGCACGCACGAATGAAGCGGGAATCAGATGCGGTCAGGGGGGTCACCTTTAGCAGCGCGGCCCGAGGTCAAGAGACCTCGCGCCCCAGGGGGTTGAATTCGAGTTCGGCGCCGAGGCACTTGAATTCCGGCACCACGGCAGCGTCGAGACAATGATCGATGAGAATGGACTCAGCGAGCTTGACTGAGCGGCGTTCGGTCGCATGAGGTATCGAGGCATTGTAGCCGAGTGCCAAACCACGCAGCTGGGGCAGTCCGATGACACCGTGTTACACTTCCGGTTTTCTTACGGTATGAACCACTCTCTTGGAGGCGCTCGGTGAGCCCGATCCTGGTGCGGCCCGTCCGCGAACAGCTCGAGCACGATCGTGTCATTCGTCTGCTGCAGGCCAGGACCAAGCGCAAGTACGACGCGGGAATCAATCCCGGCGCCGAGCGCAATGTCCCGGTTGGCACCGGCCCGCAGGCGTTGTATCCCGATCTCGTTCTGACGTCCCTCGACCGCGGCCGAAAGATCGAGGCTGTCATCGAGGTTGAAACTGGCGAATCAGTGAATCACCTTGAGGCGCTGGCCGAGTGGGCCCACCTTGCCAGGCTCCGTTCAGCCTTCCATCTGTACGTGCCGGCCAGCATGGTCGATGTCGCCCGCCGTCTCTGCGACGACAACCACATCGTGGTTGGGGAGCTCTGGAGTTACCACGGAATCGGCGACGACGTCCGATTCACCCTGGTCCAGCGGAGCAAGGAAATCGTGGCGTCTCGTCCGAAGCGGCCTGCGGCGGCCCCCGTCGTCGCGAAGCGGGTCGCCTCCGTTGCTCCAGCTCGCCGGAGTCCCCGCCCGTCGGAGTCTGTCCGTCCTGTCAGACGCGTGAAGGCGGCGCCGCGGAAGAAGGCGGCAGCCAAGAAGCCGACCAAGGCTCAGAAGCGCAAGTAGCCGTGCCATTTCTTCGCTTTTCACGAGACAAACGCGGATACGAGCATACCTACCTCGTTCAGGCCACCAACCGCCGTGGAAAGGCGGTCCGACCACGGGTGCTCTATTGGTATCGCACTCCGCCTGGCGTCCGCTTAGGGCGTGTGCCTTTTGACGAGGATGTAAGGAAGGCGCTCGAGGCTCAGAACCCCGGAATCGCCTTCGACTGGACCGCGCTCGCGAATACCCCATTCCCGTCTCAGGAACCGGAGTTCTGGCGCGAACGGCGGCGCGCCGAGAAGGCGGCCAAGCAGGCGTTGCGTGAGGAAGAGGCAAGTGGCGGGGACGTCGAACCGGACGAGCGGCCTTTGGAGGCGGGACAGGCCGAGGTCGACGCGGAGACCGGCTCCGGAACGGCGGTCGAGGGTCGGTCCCTTGCCCCCCAATTGTCCGAAGACCGCGCTGCGAGTCCGGACCTGGTGGGCGGCAGCGGCTCGACCGAGGCACCAGCCGAACCAAGGCCGGATGGGACCGCATCTGAATCACCCCGAAAGCGCCGGCGCCGCGGTGGGCGACGCCGACCAGGGCATTTGAGTCCGAGGGCGGGGGCTGGGGGAAGCGGACAGACCACCCACTCTCCTGGAAATGCCGTCGAGCTCACCCCTGACGCCGCGCCGTCCGAACCGAGTGATTCGTGGTCTGAAGGCCAGGAATAGCCACGGCAAGCGTGCCATAATCACGGCTGTCATGATGCCAAAACTGAGCGGATTCTGGTCCTCCGTCTGCTTGCTGACCGTCGCTGTTGGCTTGTCAGCGCAGACTCCGGCTCAAACGCCTCAGCCCCCCACGTTCAGAGTCCAAATCGACGCCGTGACGATGGAAGTCATCGTCAAAGTCTGCGACGGCCGGTGCGTGCCCG
>JBEBGG010000318.1:0-2132 GCA_040081555.1 Vicinamibacterales bacterium | reverse complement strand
GTCCGGCACAGGCTCGTGGAGGCTGACCCGCATACCGGCCTCAGCCACCTGCACCGCGCGGTCGAACACGATCTGCTTGGAAAATCTCGAGACGTCCTTGGGCAGCGCAGCGCTTGGCGCCGTCGCCACAGCCCATGCCTTGCCGAGCAAGCCGAGCGCCGCATTGCGCAGATCCGCCGGCAGGGCGTTGGCCTCCGAGGGCAGGATCAGCGAATCAGGCGACACCGGCACGCCAAGCTCGCCGACGGCCGTCTTCAGCGAGAAGCGTCCCTGGACCTTCTCTTCAGTGTCGAGCGTGGCAGCGGTCACCCGGCCAGTCACGCGCGAGATGAGGTCGAAGCTGACGGTTGCCGAATCCCCTGGAGGAATGCTTTCGATCTGTCGCGATGCATCGCCCACGAGCGTGGCGCCTGAAATGTTTCTGCCGAAAAGATTGAGGCTGACGAAGTTGGCCGGTGACTCCGACGTGTTGATGATCGTGACGTCCAGCGAGTAGCGCTCGCCAGCGGCCACGGTGTCCGGGTGCGTGAATGCCAGTGTGAAGCTCGGGTTGCGCACCAGTACGGCGCCAGCGGCGCGGCCGGTCACCTGCACCGGGCCCACAGGGAGTCCATTCAACGTGCCGGTGATGTTGAACTCGATGACGTGCGAGCCCTCGCGTCGTCCTTCAACCAAGTACTCGGCGCTTCCGGATTCGCCGGGCCCAACCGATCCGACATCGTCTGGCGTACCCAGCACGCCGTCAGGCCCCGGTTGGACGACCAACTGAATGCGTGGTGACGTGCCATGCGTGGTCTGCGCCATTCGCAGCGGGTCGTCGGCTGAGCCAACCACGGTGTCGTTGCCCGGCGGCAGGAGAATCTCGCCGCGAAGGTCCGTCACGATCAGGTTCGATCCAAGTGGGGCCACGTTCCCGACCAGCAGCATCACGCTGAAGTACTGATCGAGGAATCCGATATCGCCCGGAATGACCACGACGCCAGGGATGGGAGGTACCACGAGCGTCTGGCCTGCAAGGGCCGGGACCTTCAGCGCGAACCCGATCACCTTCAGATTCGGGATCTGCGTCTGCAGTCTGAGCGTGTCCGGGATGATGGTCTTGAGCTCGGGTAGGGAGGGGAGATTGAGGCCTCCGAGGCCGACTTGCGCGACCGAGATGTCTTGCGCGCCCTGCAGCGCCGGCAACACCACTGGAAAGCTGATCTGGACGGGCGTGTCCTGAATCGCAAACGCGGCCGTGAAGTTGTAGGCCTGGAAGTTCGACTTGTCGAAGACGATGCCTTTGTCGCGAATCTCCTGTGCGCTGAGGGCGCGGGCGGTGACTTGCGTCACGAGCAGCTTCTCGATGACCTCGATCGTCACGCTCTCAGGCGTGCCTCGCATGAGAATCTGGCCGCCGCTCTCCAGCCGAATCTCCTCGAGCGTATAGATGCCGGGGACGCTCAGCGGAGGAATGTTGAAGGGCGAATTGGGCGTCGCCGTCAGCCCGAGACCGTTGCCGACGCCGGGGCCGCGCAGCGTGCCTTTCACGACGGCGTCTGGCGCGAACGGCAGAAGTTGGCCGGCTGGCGGTGTTGCGGCGTTCAGAAAGGTGCTGACGATGGTCGCAATGTCCTTGGGCACCACCTGGCGCTCGGGTTCAACGCGCAGCCCGAGGCCGAGCAGCACGATGTCTTCCTTGGCGAGGAACCGATCCTGGGCCTGCAGACGCACCTCGGCTGTCATCGCGCCGAAGAGGGCGACGATCAGCAGCACGAACGTCGAGAGGCGCGTGCTCTTCATTAGTGCAGTGGCAGGGAATCGTCGGCCGCGGCCGTGCCGTCGCGAGCGCCCACCAGGACGATGGCGGCGCCAGCTGGCGCTGGGTAGTCGATGGTGAATTGCAGAACACCGTTACGCGACCGCACCTGTATCCCGAGCGTGCCGGGGTCTTCGTCAGGGCTGACGACCACGCCGAATTGCTGCGCATCGTCTCCAGGCAGCGCCGCGTCCACGGTGAAGAACGCACCATCGGGCACCGGCTGGTGGTTGTTCATCATGAGCGGCTGGCTCGTGTAAGTGACGATCGAGTGCGGGTCGACGCCGCCGCTGTCGGTGGTCTGCGTCGTCAGCTCCACCTTGCCGGCAGGCAT
>JBEBGG010000036.1:0-29457 GCA_040081555.1 Vicinamibacterales bacterium | reverse complement strand
TCTGACCCGCTCTTCCACGGCGCCGTCGGCGTGCGCGAGCCACAGATATGGTCGGTCAGTGCCCTGGAGACCTACATCGGCTGCCCGTTCCGCTTCTACGCGCAACACGTCTTGAAGCTCGAAGAAGAGCCTGACGACGAAGAGGTGATGGACCCCCGACGACAGGGACAGTTTGTCCACGAGGTCTTCGAGCGCTTCTTCCGCGAGTGGCAGGCGGCCGGCCATAACGCCATCGCACCCGACAACCTGTCTCTCGCCCGTGAATTGTTCGTTGCGGTCGTCGATAGGGCGCTGACGACGCTCCCGGAAGGTGAGGCCGAGCTCGAGCGAACTCGCCTGCTCGGGTCGTCCGTGGCCTCCGGGCTGGGCGAAGCGGTGTTCCGAATGGAGGCCGAGCGGGCGGTTCAGGTCGTGGAGCGTTTGTTGGAACACTCGCTGAAGGGTCCCTTCGTCATTGCGACGAGCGTTGGGAGGCGCACAGTGTCGCTGCGTGGGAAGGCGGACCGGATCGACCTGTTGGCGGACGGCACATTTCGTCTGATTGACTACAAGTTGGGTTGGCCGCCGGATCGCGGGAAGGCCCTGCAGTTACCCATCTATGGTGTGTGCGCCCAACAGCGCCTCGAAGGGCACCGTGGACGGACGTGGACGCTCGGTGAAGCGGTGTATCTCGCGTTCAAGGGACCGAAGCGGGTGGTGCCACTCTTTGCCAATGCGGCCGCCAGGACCGAGGTGCTGATCGGTGCGCAGCAACGTCTGGCCGATACCCTCGACGCGATCGAACGCGGCGAGTTCCCGCCTTCTCCAGACGACGTGTTTCGCTGCGATACCTGCAGTTTCTCGGCGGTCTGCCGGAGGGACTATGTCGGAGACGTCTGATCGCGCGGCGCGCGAATACGCCGTCGACCCGTCCCGAAACGTCGTGCTCGAAGCCTCAGCGGGGACGGGCAAGACGCGCGTGCTCGTCGAGCGCTACGTGAATCTACTGCGTGCCGGTGTCGACCCCGAGCACATTCTCGCCATCACGTTTACGCGCAAGGCCGCGGCCGAGATGCGCGACCGCATCATCCAGCGTCTGCGCGAGGCCAGAAGTCAATCCGAGTTCGATCGCGCCCGCTGGCGCGATTTGAAGGATCGGTTGGGCGATATCGCCATCTCGACGATCGATGCTTTCTGTCTGGCCTTGCTCCGTGAATTTCCGCTCGAAGCCGACATTGATCCTGGCTTCGACTTGGCGGATGACACGGAGGCGCCGCGGCTTGTTGCTGAAGCGCTCGATCAGTCGCTTCGGATCTGCCGCGGCCTGGCCAAGCGTGACGACGATGTGGCGCTGGTGTTTGCGCAGTTGGGTGAGCGACGGCTGCGCACTGGACTCGCGGCACTGCTCGAGCGTCGGCTGGTCGCGCCGCGCGCGCTGCGTCGCTACCTGGCCTCTGGCCCGCGTGATCTGACGTCGGCGCGTGTGTGTCATCTCGCGGCGGCCCGGCTGCGCGATGCGTTGCTCCACGTACAGGGCGGCTTGCCGGAGTTCCTGGCGGATGGGCCCGTGGGGCACCCGCAGTTTGCGATGATGGCCGACGACCTGCGCGGGCTCTGCGCAGGACCGGACGCACCGGCCCTCGAGGCGCGCGGCGATCAGGCCGCGTTCCGGGACCTGCTGGACCGGTTGCGCAGTTACTTTCTGACACAGGATGGGAGGCCGCGGGGCGCGAAGTTCCAGGGCACTCCCTTCAAAGCGGACGACTGTCGATCTGAGGACGCCTGGAGGACGCACCGGTCGGCGGCATCCGGAGTTGCTCCGGCCGTTGCCGAAGCCATTGCCGGCTTCAGACGTGACCTCAACGTCGTGCTGTCGCGCGGGGTCTGGCGCATCTTCGGTGTCACGCTGCGGCAGTACGAACGGACCCTGGAGTCACGGGCGCTGCTCGACTTCTCTGGCGTTCTCGAACGGGCCGTCCAGCTGTTGAAGGGCATGGACGAATTCGCGCAGAGTCGCTTCCGGCTCGAGGCGCGATTTCGTCACGTGCTGGTCGATGAGTTCCAGGACACCAGTCGCGCGCAGTGGGAGCTGATCGCGCAACTGGTACGCAGCTGGGGCGAAGGGCTCGGCGCCTCCGCCGACGCGTTGCCCTCATCCATCTTCGTCGTTGGCGATCGGAAACAGTCGATCTATGGCTTCCGAGACGCCGAGGTGGGACTGCTCGATGAGGCCCAGCAGTTTGTTGCCAATCTGCGCGTCGAGGGCGAATCGCGGCACGCGATCTCGGTGAGCTTTCGGAGCGTGCCTGAGATCCTTTCGTTCGTTAATGATCTGTTTGCTCAGATCGACAAGGCGCCCGATCGTCGTGATGCGTTTCGGTATGGGGACAGTGACCGATTTCCTCTCGCGGAGGCGCCCAACGCCGCCGCCCCCGCAGCCGGCGAGGAAGACGCCGGATGCCACGACTTGCCGATTGCCATCGTCGCGCGCGACAACGTCACCGCAACGGCCGCGTGTGTGGCTGACGAAATTGCGCGACTGATTGGCAGCGCCACAGTGCGCGATCGCGCGACTGGCCTTGCACGTCCCGTACAGGCGTCAGATATCGGGATTCTGATGCGATCGAGGGATACCCATCGCGAGTTCGAGAAGGCGCTCGAGCAACGGGGCGTGTCGACCTACGTTTACAAAGGGCTCGGGTTCTTCGCCGCCGACGAGGTGCAGGACGCAGTCGCGCTCCTTCGGTATCTGGCGGACCCGATGTCCGCGATGCGTGCCGCCGCATTTCTTCGATCGAGGATCGTCCGTCTGTCAGACGTGGCCCTTGCGCGGCTGGCACCGGACCTCGTTGGCGCCCTGCTATCGACTGAGCCGCCCGGCGCTCTGGCCGCATTGTCTGGCGAGGACCAGGCTGTCCTGTTGCGTGTTCGCGAGGACCTCCTGCGGTGGCTGCCGAATGTCGACCGGGTGCCACCGGCTGATCTCCTCCGCGAACTGCTCGCAGACACCGCCTACACGCTCGAGACTGCGGGACCACGGCAGGAGCAGGCCCGAGAAAACCTGAAGAAGCTGGCCTCGATGGTGCGTCGATTCCAGAATCGCGGCTACGCCACGCTGGCGAGGGTCGCCGACCATCTTGACCAACTCGCTGTGGGCGACGAGTCGAACGCGGCCATCGATGCTCACCAGGCGGTCAGTTTGATGACGGTGCATGCATCGAAGGGGCTGGAGTTTCCGGTCGTCTTTGTCGTGAACCTGAACCGGGGGACGGGAAACAGTCGTCCGCCGATCCGCGTGGTGGCGGACATCAATGGCGAGGCCTCGGTCGCTGTCGCCGACTATCAGTCCGAAGCCGACGAGGACTCTGTTGGGCGTGACCGGGAGGAGACCAAGCGTCTCCTCTACGTGGCGCTGACCCGCGCGCGTGATCGCCTGTACTTGACCGGCGTGGTGTCCCGTGGGAGCTTCCGACCGACGAAGGGCAGTTTGGGCGAGGTGCTGCCGGCCTCGTTCCGAGACCTCTTCGTCTCGGCGACCAGGGCCGGGGCGAGTCTGACGTGGCTAGGGGGGGAAGGGCGCACGCACCGTGTTCGCGTCATCTCAGACGACGTTGCTCTGCCGACTGCGTGAAGATTTCCTCGAAATTATTGCGGATCAGCGATTTCCGGCCGATTTTTGGTTGCGCCAAGGCCCAGCCATTACATAAGATCGATACCTTGTAGGGGCTGAGAGTGGCGCGCACCTTGGCGTCCGGCTCGGTCTGGTGTGGAAAGGGGAATCGTTCGTGACGTTGACCTGCCCAAATTGTGGCAATGACCGGAACTTCCAGGTCAAGACGCTGCAAATGCACGTCGTCCATCTCGAGGATGGCCGCGTGGAAGTATCAGAAGAGAGTCGTCCCGCTGTGCTCGAAATGCTCTGTGACGAGTGTGAATCGGCGCTGAAGTTCGAAGATTTCGAGGACGCGCTCCGGAAAGAAGTCCTACTCACAATCGGCGCGCGATAAGGCGCGCGTCGCGCTCCCCGCCGGGCATGGCGGGCGAGCTTCCTAGGTATCCGTTTCACCGGCTTCTTCGAAGTAATCGCAGTCCGGACACATCCATTCGGCTGCGGTGCGCTTTGTCGTCTGGGTCAGGCCAGCAATTTTGGCCACCGTCTCAGTACGCCTGAGCCGCATCGTGCCGCCGCAAAGTGGACATTCCCGGCTGTCGGCCATGGGTCTGACGATAGCGCTGTCCCCTGTTTCTTGACAAGCGCGGAGCCGATTCCTATGGTTAAGCGGTGCTGCACGTGAAGGCCGATCCGTTCCACGACGAAATCGCCATCGACTTCCCGTCGGCGGGTCGCTTCGTTGAACGCGTGCGCGAGGCCTTTGTGTCAGAAGGGGCACCGCGCGCCGACGACGCATTGCACACGCTTGTCTGCATTTCTCCTTGGGAAGCGCGCCACGGCGTTGTGCTGCCGGTCGATCTTGCACTCAAAGTGACGTGCCACGTCTGCGGCGGTCGCGGCGAATCGTGGACCGAACGCTGCGTCGCCTGCGACGGCTGCGGGGACGAAGAGATTCCGTTTCTGCTCCGCGTCACCGTGCCCGCTGGCGTTACCGACGGCGCCAAGCTCCGTAGACGAGTCCGCACACCGTCGGGCACCTCGCAGCGCGTAGAGATTGCGGTCATGATCAACTCCGCACCTCGAATCTAGAACCAACTCGGCCCCCCTAGCCTCGAACTCACTCGTGCCCTTCCATCTCGACCTCCTCGGCGCGCTGTTCATGATTTGGGGCGCGTTGACCATGCTGATTGGAGCGTCGACGCTGGCGCTCGGGATTGCCGCCGCAGCCCTGGTCGACGCGCAGGGCCGTGGTGGCGGCGAGTTTGCGGCGGGTGTCACGGCGGCAACGTTCACCACGCTTGCCGTGCTCGGGCTTCTCTGGGGCGGGGGACACGCCATCGTCGGTCTGCAGCTGCGCCGGCGGCGTCAGTGGTCGCGCCTCGCGGCACTGATTCTTGGCTCCGTGGACCTCTTGCTCCTGCCCTACGGTACTGCCCTGGGCGTGTACGCCTTGTGGACTCTCTTGCGGGAGCCCGCCAAGGCCCTCTTTGAACCGGCCCGGCCGATCGACTAATCCGGCGCACGCGCAACCTCGGGGCGCCGCCCGGCGTCCTTGTTATCGCCGAGCCAATGCCGATATCCTTGCCTTATGCCTCTTGAAGCGAGCGCCGTTCTCGATGCGCTCAAAGTCGTACGTGATCCAGATCTCGGCCGCGACATCGTGGCGCTCGGATTCATCAAGGATTTGATCGTCGACGGCGGGCGCGTGGCCTTCACTGTTGAACTGACCACGCCGGCCTGTCCGGTGAAGGATCAGATGCGCGACCAGGCGCGTGCCGCGGTGCAGCAGCTGCCCGGCGTGACTCGGGTCGATGTGACGATGAGCGCACGCGTGCGCGCAACAGCGGGTGGCGAGGGCGGCAAGCAGCCGCTCCCCGGCGTGAAGAACATCATCGCCGTCGGTGCCGGCAAGGGTGGCGTCGGCAAGACGACGGTGGCGGTGAATCTCGCCATTGCGCTGGCAAACGCCGGTAGCCGTGTCGGCATCATCGACGGCGACATCTACGGTCCGAACGTGCCGATTATGCTCGGCATCAAGACCCAACTTGGCACCGACGGGCAGAAGATCGTGCCGGCCGAGAAGTACGGCCTGCAAGTCGTCTCCATGGGCTTCCTGACCCAAGACGATGCGCCAATTATTTGGCGTGGGCCGATGCTGCACAGCGCACTGCAGCAGTTCTTCCGCGAGGTGAGGTGGACCGATCTGGACTACCTGATCATCGATATGCCCCCGGGCACCGGCGATGTCGCGCTCAGCCTCAGTCAGAGCGTGCCGGTGGCTGGAGCCATCGTCGTGACGACGCCGCAGCAGGTGTCATTGGCCGACAGCCGCCGCGCGATCGCGATGTACCGGAAACTCAACATTCCGACGCTGGGCGTCATCGAGAACATGGCGTTCTTCGCGTGTCCGAGCTGTGAGCACCAGTCAGATATCTTCGGACACGGCGGCGGCGAGAAAATGGCCGCTGAACTGCAGGTGCCATTCCTTGGTCGGCTGCCGATCTATCAGCCGATTCGCGAAGGCAGTGACACCGGCGTGCCGCTCATGATCGGGGAGCCGCAGTCGGTGGCGGCGCGCGCCTTTGTGGCGGCGGCCGAGCGGACCGCAGCCCAGGTTTCGATCGCCAGCTTCAAGCGGCCGACGATTCCACTCACCGTCGTCCAATGAGTCGCACCCGATGAACATCGCCTACCAGAAGCACACCCTGGCCAACGGCCTACACGTGCTCCTGCACGAAGACCGCTCGTGCCCCATCGTCTCGGTGAACCTCTGGTACCACGTCGGCTCGAAGAACGAGACGCCGGGTCATACGGGTTTTGCGCATCTGTTTGAGCATCTGATGTTCGAAGGTTCGAAGCATCATGACCGCGGGTATTTTCCGCCGCTTCAGGGCGCTGGCGCCTCGCTCAACGGGTCGACCAACGCCGACCGCACCAACTACTGGGAACTGCTGCCGACCAACGCACTGGAGCTTGCCCTCTGGATGGAATCCGATCGCATGGGGTTCCTGCTCCCGGCGCTGACCGACGCCAAGTTTCGGAATCAGCGCGACGTTGTCCTGAACGAGCGTCGTCAGAACTACGAGAATCGGCCGTATGGTCTCGCCCCGATGGCGATGTTGGCGGCGCTGTTTCCGCCGGATCACCCGTATCACTGGACGACCATTGGTGAAATCGCCGACTTGAATGCCGCCCGGGTCGACGATGTCCGAGAGTTCTTCGCGACCTACTATCATCCGGGCAATGCGTCACTGGCCATTGCCGGTGACATCAACCCGCATGAGGCGCTCGAACTGGCGACGCGCTACTTCGGCGATCTGCCACCTGGGCCTGCTGTCGGTCCCGTGCGTCCGGCGATGCCGGAGATTTCTTCGGAGATTCGCCTCGTTCACGAAGATAGAGTCGAGCTGCCTCGTCTGCATCTTGGATGGCACTCGCCCGCGATGTTTGCCGACGACGATGCCGAACTCGATCTCGCCGCGGACATTCTCGCCAACGGTAAGACCTCACGCCTCTATCGCCGCTTGGTCTACGAAGAGCGCATCGCGACTGACGTTTCCGCGGCGCAGAATTCGCGAGAGCTCTCCGGCTTCGTTCAGGCCGCAGCCACCGCGGCTCCTGGCCACACACTTGCCGAGCTGGAGCGCGCCATGGTGGACGAAATTCGCCGGCTGGCGGACGAGGGACCGAGCGAAGACGAGATTGCGCGCGGCCGGGTGCAGGCCGAGGCTCAGTTTGTCTTCCGCCTGCAGAGCGTCGGCGGCTTCGGTGGCAAGTCGGATCAGCTGAATGCCTACAACACCTACATGAACGACCCGGACTATTTCGGTCGAGATCTGGCGCGGTATCAGCGCGTCACACGCGAGTCTGTGCAGGCGGCCGTACGGCGATATCTGACGACCACCAAGCGCGTCGTGCTGAGCATTGTCCCCAAGGGCAGAACCATCCTGGCCATGCCTGGCTCTCAAACGGCGAGGGTGTCCTGAGCGTTGTCATGCGTGCTGACCGCAGCCGCCTCCCTGTGCCTGGAGCGGGGCGGCCGTTTCACTTTCCACAGATCGACAAGTCGGGTCTCGGCAACGGCCTCCGCGTTTGGACGGTCAATCACTCGTCGATCCCGGTGGTCACGCTGTCGCTACTGATCCGTCGTGGTGCGGCCGACGACCCGCCCGGGCGCGAGGGGCTCGCCGCTCTTACCGTTGACATGATGGACGAGGGTAGCGGCACCCTCAGCGCCATCGAAATTCACGAAGCACTGGCGCGGGTTGGCGGTCAGCTCGACTCGGACATCGGCGCCGATGGCACGGTGCTGACGGTCACGTGTCTCAGTCGCTTCCTTGGGCCCGCGTTGTCGCTGCTCGCCGATATCGTGGCGCGACCGTCGCTGCACGAGCAGGACTTCGAGCGCGTCCGCCAGTTGCGGCTGCATCGCTTGACGCAGCTGCGTGACATGCCTGGCGCAGTGGCGGACCGCGCGTTCGTCAAGCTGCTCTATGGCAACCATCCCTACGGCCACACGCCTCTGGGCACCGAGCCGTCGCTGTCGTCGCTGCGAATCGACGACGTGCGCGAGTTCCACCAGGCGGTCATCCGTCCCGGTGATGCCACCCTCGTGATTGCTGGCGATTGCGATCATGCGGACGTCGAGCGGCTGGCAGAGACCGCATTTGGTCAATGGACGGGAGCCACTGCCAATCGACCGCCACGTGCGCCGGCCCTGCCGCACCCGGCGCGGTTGAACGTGATTCCGCGCGTTGGTGCGCCGCAGTCCGAACTGCGCATCGGCCATGTTGGGGTCTCGCGAAGTACTCCGGACTACCATGCGCTGGTCGCGGCGAACATGGTGCTCGGTGGCCAGTTCGTGAGTCGCATCAACCTCAACCTGCGAGAGCACAAGGGGCTGACGTACGGCGCGCGGACGTCATTCGACTTCCGGCGAATGGCCGGGCCATTTTCCTTGCAAGTGAGCGTGCAAACGGCCGGCACCGCCCAGGCCATTCACGAGTCGATCGACGAGATCTCGGCCATTCGCGGATCGCGCCCTGTCACGGCCGATGAACTAGCCCTTGGTGTGGCGGCGCTGACGCGTGGCTACGCGCGGAACTTTGAAACCGCCGAGCAGTTGGGGCGGGCTGTAACCCAGCTGGCGCTCTATGACCTGCCCAACGATTACTTCGACACGTTCGTGCCGACGATCGAGCACGTCACTCCGGGAGAGATCACGCGAGTGACGTCAGAGTATCTCGATCCCTCTCGGCTGACGACCCTCGTGGTCGGAGACCTCGACGCCATCGCGAATGATCTCGGCCCTCTCGACCTCGGGCACGCGGCGCTGCTGTCGGCCGACACGTTCTGACTCGGCATTTAATCGTGTAGTGATCTTGAAGTCACCCGATCACGAGATGACCAGATGGCCAGGTTCGAGCGTCTTGGTCTAGGCGTGATCGGTGCGGTGGCTGCGCTCGCGACGATCTGGCTGTTTCTCACCAACCCGGTCAGTGTGGCCACGGCGGTGAGTGGTGGTGAGGTGACGCCGTTTATTCGCGACCTGGCGGATGTCATTCTCCAGGCGCTGCGCGCTATCCTTGACTATCTGTGACGCCTGACGAACCGCTCACCGTCGACTCAGTCATTCAGCAGATCAACGACCGTCGCGCCGACGCTGTGACGACGCTCGAGCTCATCGAGGGACTGCGCACGCAGGTGGACGAGCAGCATGCCGGGTTCGAGAACCCGCAAGCCGTCATCGACTACCTGTGCTTCTTTATGGCGTTCATCACCCAGGCGGTCGGCGAATGTGAGCGAATCGTTGGCGAGTTGGCCACGGGGCTGCGGCCGTCACATGCGGCCTCATTGCGCCGGCTGGCGTCGACGAGTGCAGCCGAGCAACGGCGCTGCTTGCTGTTTCGCGACAAGTGCGTCAATAAGCCGCTGCCGCACGAGGCGCTTCGGCCACTGCTGAACGAAGTGTCCATCACCACGCGCGATCAGCTCACGGCGTTCCGTGATTTCACGCGCGCAGCCGACCGGCTCGAGCAGTTGATTGCCGCCCACCCGCCGCCCCCACGGGCGCTCGACCGTCGCGCGCTCTTCACGCGCTTGCTCAAGCGCGAGCCGGAGGCCTAGGCTTCATCGATCAGCGTCCGCCTTAGAAACCGCGAGAGGACGAACCCATCGATGAACTTGAAGGGAGCCTTGCCGCTCGTGTAGTGGCCGCAGTGCAGGATCGAGAGGTCGTGAGGAATATTCGCGGTCTTGAACTGCCGCACCAGCTCACGTGACAGGTCGACTGGAAACGTCAGGTCGTATTTCGCATAGACCAGCAAGATCTTCCTGTCGACCAGCCGCTTGAGATACTCAGACGGGTTGATGGGCTTCCAGAGATCCCGCAGTAGATCGAGCTCGACGTGGCCGTCGAGCCCTTCACGCACATGGGCGGTTGAGATGCCACGCCACACGACGTCTGCAAAGTAGGGCGACACGTGATTGAGCGCCGCCGCCTGAATCAGCGGTTCGTGCGCCGTCGTCAACAGCGAGAGGCAGGACCCAAGGCTGGAGCCGAGGATACCGATGCGCTCGTAACCCTGCGCATGCAGCCAGGCGATGGCCCGCCGCGCATCGAGCACCGCCTGTCGGCACACCTGCACGGTGCGTGTGACATTGGCCGACACAATGTAGTCGGCGCGGTGGAGTTCGGGCGGCATGCGGCGGTCGTGGTACGGCAGGCTGAGACGCGCTGCAGTCATGCCCCGCATGGCCAGCAGCTTCGATAGTCCGATGTGGCCGCCCGCGTCAGAATTCCACTGTGGCAGCACCAGCACGGCGGCCTTCACCGCCGGCGGCCGTTTCGGCCGGAAGACGCGCACGTAGACGGTATTGTTTTCGGCGTGTGGAGTCACAAATGCCGACGGAAACGTCAGCAGCTGTTCGCCGTCATCCGCCGGCGGGCCGAGCGTGTAGTCGGTCGTCGGTGCCGGCGTGTAGTGGGTGTCGGTGTCGGCCATCACGTCCGATACCCAGTCGCCAATGGCGCGGGCCGGCGCGGCGCTCTCCGGCTCGGCGCCGCCTGTTGGCAGCCAGTCGAGTCCCCAGTCGAACGGCCGCACCACCCGGTCGGTCGTGACCGAGGCCAGATGGCGCTCCCAGGCGTGGAAGATCGCTTGAAGCATGAATCCTCCATGCTATACTCAACGCCTTGTTCCTCACCTCTGACACTCGAAAGCGGACCGGTCGAAAGCGGGTCACCCGTGTCGGAGGAGTTGTGCTCGACCGTTAGTTCCATTCACATTCATCGAGCGTGAATCCTGCCGACACGGTTATGCCGCGTCGGCTTTTTTTTTGGAGAGAGAACGGATCTGGTTATGGCTTCAATTCCCGTCGGGATTCTCGGTGCGACCGGCATGGTCGGCCAGCAGTTCATCGCGTTGCTTGCGGACCACCCGTGGTTCAAGGTTGACTGGCTTGGTGCCAGCCAGCGCTCCGAGGGCAAGGCGTACACGGACGCTGCGGCCTGGCGTCTCCCGAACCGACTGCCAGACGACGTCGCGAAGATGGTGGTGAATGCGGCGGAGCCCGGCATGGCTCCAAAGTTGATGTTCTCGGGGCTCGACTCCTCGGTTGCCGGGGACATTGAAGCCGAATTTGCCGAAGCGGGCCACATCGTTGTCAGCAACTCGCGCAATTACCGCCTGTTCGACACGGTACCGCTGCTGATCCCGGAAGTGAACGCCGAGCATCTCGCGCTGCTCGACGCCCAGGGTAAGAAACACGGCTGGAAAGGGCGCATCATCACCAATCCGAACTGCGCCACGGTGGTATTGGCGATGGCCCTTGCGCCTTTGCGCCAGTTTGGCCTCCACAGCGCCCTCGTCACCACGCTTCAAGCGATCTCCGGAGCGGGCTACCCTGGGGTCCCGTCGTGGGACATCCTTGGCAACGTCATTCCACACATCGGCGGTGGGGAGGAAGAGAAGATCGAAACCGAGACGATGAAGATTCTCGGGTCGCTCGGCGCCGGGAAGGTCGACAATCACCCGGTGAAGATCAGCGCGACGACGACGCGCGTACCGGTGCAGAACGGCCATACGGGGTCAGTCTCGGTGGGCCTGTCGCAACGTCCCACGCCCGCCGCCGTGATCGATGCGTGGAATGCGTTCCGCGGCCGTCCGCAGCAGATGAACCTGCCCTCCGCGCCCCCGCAGCCGGTCGTGTATCTCACCGAAGTCAACCGTCCGCAGCCGCTGCTTGACGCCAACCGCGATGGCGGAATGACGGTCACGGTCGGCCGCCTGCGTGAGTGTCCGCTATTCGACTACAAGTTCGTGGCGCTTGGCCACAACACGATTCGCGGCGCCGCCGGGGCGGCGATTCTCAACGCTGAGCTGATGCACCGCGAGGGTCTGCTGTGAACGTCATCATGAAGTTCGGCGGTACGTCCGTCGCCGACGCGGAGGCGATGAGCCGCGTGATCAATATCGTTCGCGATCACAGCACGCGCTTTCCACACTCAACCCTTCCCGTGGTCGTCGTTTCGGCGATGTCCAAGGTGACTGATCGGCTTGTGGAGACGGGGCGTCTCGCTGCAGAGCGCCAAGGCGAGGCCGCCGAGCAGATCCTCGAGGATCTGCTCGCGCGGCATCTCGCTGTGGCCGCGTCTCTGGTGCAGGGGCCGGCGCTTCACACGCTCAGCGAACAGCTGACGCTCGATATCCGAGGGCTCCAGCACGATGTCCGGCAGTGGGCGTCCGTCGGTGAGGTGTCTCCGGCGGCCACTGACGTCATTCTCGCGATGGGTGAGCTGGCCAGCAGCCGCATCGTTGCGGCGGCATTCATTGCTCGAGGTGTTCCAGCCGCCTGGGTCGACGCTCGACGTGTGCTGGTGACCGATGGCGAGCACACCGCGGCGGCCCCGGACACCGAGGCCACGACCATCAAGGCCCGCGAGCTCGTTGCCTCTCGCACCGCAGCAGGCGAAGTGCCGGTCCTTGGCGGCTTCATCGGCGCGACAGCGACGGGTGAGACGACCACGTTGGGGCGCGGCGGGTCCGATTATTCTGCGGCCATCTTTGGTGCCTGTCTCGACGTTGACGAGATCCAGATCTGGACCGACGTCGACGGCATGCTCACGGCGGACCCGCGCGTCGTGTCCGATCCCCGGCTGGTCCCTGAGCTGTCGTTCAACGAGGCGTCTGAGCTAGCCTACTTCGGCGCCAAGGTCCTGCATCCGAGCACCATCCTTCCCGCCGTCGCCAAGAACATTCCGGTTCGGATTCTCAATTCTCGTCGCCCGGAAGTTCGCGGCACGATGATTACCGCCGAAGGACGCCGAGACGCGGGTGCGCTCACGGCGCTGGCGTGCAAACGCGGCGTCACCGTTGTGAACATCACCTCGACCCGCATGCTCATGGCTCACGGGTTCCTGCGGCGCCTGTTCGAAGTGTTCGAGCGATTCAGGACCGCGGTGGACGTGGTGACCACCTCTGAGGTGAGTGTGTCGGTCACCGTGGATAACACGCGCCGCCTCGACGACATCATCAGCAATCTGCGGACATTTGCTGAGGTCAGTACCGAATCTGACATGGCGATTGTCTGCGTCGTTGGCGAAAATCTTCGATCGGATCCGACGCTGTTCGCTCGCGCGGTGACGACGCTGCAGCGTATTCCACTGCGGCTGGTGTCGCAGGCCGGTTCGCGACGCAACATCACCTTCGTGATTCGCGACAGTGATGCCGTAGACGCGATGAATCTGCTGCACGACGAGCTGTTCCGCGCGCCGGTTGCGCCCTGAGGACACGATGAGCGTCCGCATTCTGCTGGTCGGCTACGGGAAGATGGGACAGGCGCTCGCGCGCCTGGCGCCAGAGTACGACGCCGAGGTCGTGGGCGTTGTCGATCCGCATTCGTCCGGGCACGCCGCCAGCCTCGACGATCCTCGCGTGGCGCTTGCAGACGTCGCCATCGACTTTACAGTGCCCGAGGCCGTTGTGGCGAACGTGTCGCTTCTGGCGCGCCTCGGTCGGAACATCGTGCTCGGCACTACCGGTTGGCAGCAGCACGAAGGCGAGTTGCGGAAGATTGTCGCGGACGCCAACATCGGCATCGTGGCGGCGCCGAATTTCTCCACCGGTGTTGTGCTCTTCGAGGCGGTTGTCGCCAAAGCGGCAGCCGTGTTTGCCGGGCAGGCCGACTTCGGCGCCTGGCTGCATGAACTGCATCACGCGATGAAGAAGGACGCGCCCTCTGGCACGGCTCTGAAGTTGAAGCGGACGATGGAAGAAGCCGGCTATCTGCGGCCGATCGACGTATCGGCCTCTCGAGTCGGTCATATTCCGGGCACCCACACGATCGGTTTCGATGGACCCTCGGAATCGATTACGCTGACGCATACGGCGCGCGACCGCGCCGTGTTCGCCAGGGGGGCGCTGACGGCCGCAGCTTGGGTCAAGGGGCGCCGCGGCTGGTTCGACATGCAGGACGTTTTGGGAGTGAAGGCTTAGGTGTGACCATGCGGACGAACTGGACTGGAGTTGGAACTGCGCTCGTGACGCCGTTCACGCCGGATGGCGATCTCGACGAGCCGGCGGTTCGTCGCCTTGCCCGCCGGCAGATCGACGCGGGCATTCATTTCCTGGTGCCGTGCGGCACCACCGGCGAGAGCCCGACGATGAGCGATGCCGAGCGCATTCGCACTGTCGAGATCGTCGTCGACGAGGCGCGTGGCCAGGTGCCCGTCTTGGCCGGTGCGGGCGGCTACAGCACCAGTGAAGTGATTGCGCTTGCCGCAGGGATGCAGCGCGCCGGTGCCTCGGGCCTGCTGTCAGTGTCACCGTATTACAACAAGCCGACGCAGGAAGGGCTCTATCGGCACTACAAGGCGATTGCCGATAGCACGCCGCTGCCGATCGTGCTCTACAACGTGCAGGGACGAACCGGCGTCAATATCGAAACGTCCACGGTGCTGCGCCTCTCGGAGATTCCGAACATTGTCGGCGTGAAAGAGGCCTCCGGGAACATCAGTCAGATCTGCGACGTGTGCCACAAACTGCCGAAAGAGTTTCTGGTCATTTGCGGGGACGACGCGCTGACGCTGCCGTTGATGTCGGTCGGTGGATGCGGCGTCATCTCCGTCGCATCAAACGAAGTGCCTGGTGCGATGGTGCAAATGGTGGAGGCGGCCGAACGCGGCGACTTCGCCGGTGCCCTGGAAATTCATCGGCGATTGATGCCCCTGATGCAGGTCAACTTCGTCGAGGCCAACCCGATTCCGGTCAAGGAAGCGATGGCCGCCATGGGGCTGCTCCACGGCGTGTTCCGTTTACCAATGTGTGCGGCTTCGGCGGCGTCGAAAGACAAGATCCACGCGGTGCTGAAGGAGCTCGGACTCCTGAAGCCCGCGCTCGTACAGTAGCGCGTGGCCGCTGTTGCTCCCGCACCGGTTGATGTCGTCGCGCTGACGCGCGCGCTGGTCGACATCGACTCGACCACGGGCATCGAAGCCAATGCGGGACGCTATCTCTCGTCCTACCTTCGTGCCCGAGGGCTGCTGGTCCTCGAGCAGCCGGTCGACAAAGTGCGCTTCAACGTGATCGCCTCGTACGTCGACACGCCTGAGGTTGTGCTCTCGACGCACTTTGACTGCGTGCCGCCGTTCTTTCCGAGCCGCGAGGAGAGTGGACGCATCTACGGCCGCGGGTCGTGCGATGCCAAGGGCATTGTTGCGGCGCAGGTGGCGGCGGCTGACCGTTTGCGTCGAGAAGGGGAGACGCGCGTCGGCCTGCTGTTCCTGGTCGGGGAAGAACGCGGCGCGGACGGGGCCAAGCGAGCCAACGGTGTGGCGGACGGCTGCCGATATCTCGTGAACGGCGAACCAACGGACAATCGCCTCGGCACGGCGACCCGCGGTACCGTGCGCCTCAAGCTGAAGGCCACCGGCCGTGCCGCGCACTCGTCGTTTCCAGAGCTGGGCGATTCGGCGATCGATCGGTTGATCGATGCGCTCGTACATCTGCGAACGTTGCCCCTGCCGGCCGACCCGGTTCTCGGTCTGACCCACTACACCGTTGGCACGATCTCCGGCGGCGTCGCGCCGAATGTCGTCTCGCCCTCTGCGGAAGCTGAAGTCATGTTTCGCACGGTGAGCGAGGCGAGCGATGTGCGCGCGGCCATTCGCTCTCTCGAAGAGATCGTGACGATCGAGACACGGCACGAAGTGCCACCGGTGCGTCTGACGACAGTGCCGGGCTTCGAGCAGGCGGTGTTCCCCTACACCACGGACATTCCGTTTCTGTACGAGTGGGGGCAGCCGCTCCTCTTCGGGCCTGGATCGATTCACCAGGCACACACCGCGGATGAATCGGTGGGCATTGACGAACTCCACACCGCCGTCGACGGCTACGTGCGCATCGCCCGCGCGTTGCTGACGCCGCGCTGAACCGCCATGGCGAGTCAGGCACCACAGAAGGTCTATCAGCAGCGCCAGGCGCACTGGAGCGGTGAGATCGCCCGGCACGAACGGCGTCATCTGCTGGTGTCCAACCTGCGGCTCGCGCTCGTGGGACTTGTGGCGCTGCTGCTCTGGTTCGCACTCTCTCCTCGTTCGATCTCGCTCGGCTGGACGCTGGTGCCGCTGGCGGCGTTTGCCGCGCTGGTGGTGGTCCACGCGCGGGTGCTGAACGAACGCGACCGGTCGGAGCGAGCCAAGGCGTATTTTGACCGCGGCCAGTCACGGCTGGACGAGACGTGGCGAGGGAACGGCGCCGACGGGGCGCGATTCATCGGCGACCATCCCTACGCGCGAGATCTTGACCTCTTCGGCGAGGCGTCGCTCTTTCAGCTGCTGAATACCACGCGCACTGAGGCGGGCGAAGAGACGCTGGCGCGCTGGCTGAAGGAGCCGGCGGCGGTGGATACCATCGCGGCCCGTCAGGGAGCCGTCGCCGAGCTGCGCGGCCATCTGGAATTTCGAGAGGCGATGGCCATCTTCGCAGCCGAGACACGGTTGTCCCGCACTGGCAGCCTGGCGGCCTGGGCCGGGATCGCTCCGGCCGGGCTCACGGCGTTGCACGGTGGGCTCTTTGCCGTCGCCGGGGTCTGGTCCGCACTGACGGCCGTGGCCACGTGGTACGAGTGGATCCCGCTGTCAGTCGCAGTGATCGCGTTTGGACTTTCTGGTGCGGTGGCCTATGCCTGGCGGCAGTCCGTGCATCAGGCGCTCCGAGGTGTGGATGCGGCCGCTGACGATCTGGGTCTACTCGCGGGCCTGCTCGCGCGTGTGGAAGGTGCAACCTTCACCGCGCCTCGGCTTCGGACACTCCACTCGGTGCTCGTCACCGACGGTCTGCCGCCATCAAAGCAGATCGCCAGGTTGCAGTGGTATCTCGCCGCACGGGATTCGGTGCGCAATGAGTTCGTACGGCCCTTCGCCATGTTGTTGCAGGTGCGAGGCCAGTCGGCGGTGGCGATCGATCGCTGGCATGCGGCCCATCGCGCCGACCTCGGCCGGTGGCTGGACACCGTTGGTGAGCTCGAGGCGCTGTGCGCGCTGGCCACCTTTGCGTTCGAACATCCAGACGATCCGTTTCCCGTAGTAGACGACGGGGCTCCGCATTTGTCCGCCGCCGGGCTCGCGCACCCGCTCCTCCCGGCAGCCACCGCCGTGGCCAATGATGTGCGGCTTGGCGGTGATGCACCGCATCTGTTGATCGTCAGCGGGTCCAATATGTCAGGTAAGAGCACGCTGCTGCGTTCGATCGGTATCAACGCCGTGCTGGCGTTTGCCGGCGCACCGGTGCGCGCGCGCAGCCTGTCACTGTCGAGGCTGACGCCCGGAGCGACCTTGCGCGTGCAGGACTCCCTCGACGAAGGGCAGTCGCGCTTCTACGCCGAGATCCTTCGCATTCGGGACATCGTTTCTACCGCCAGAAATACGCCGACGCTGTTTCTGCTCGACGAGATTCTGCACGGCACCAACTCGCACGACCGCCGCATCGGCGCTGAGGCGATTGTGATGTCGTTGCTGGAGGCCGGCGCCATCGGGATCGTGACCACGCACGATCTGGCGCTGACGGCGCTCGCGGATAGGCTCGGTGCTCGCGCCAGAAACGTCCACTTCGAAGACACGCTCGAAAACGGTACGCTCACGTTCGACTACCAGATGCGGGACGGCGTAGTGACGCGCAGCAATGCCATTGAGCTGATGCGCGCCGTTGGCATCAGCGTGTAGGTCAGGAGCGACGGCCTGCGGCCCTCTCGGGCCATAGGTGCGAATGCCTGCGGCAGTCAGTCCGTGGCTGAAGGAGCGAACGCAGGCAATTGCTCCATGTTCGAGATGTGAGGTCTATCCCAGTTGCCCTTCGACCGCCCGCGCGACGCCCAGGAGAACGTCGGTCTGAAACCGCCCGCCGACGACTTGCAAGCCGATGGGCAGGTTGTTGCCACTCACGCCGCACGGCAGTGAGATGGCGGGATGCCCCGTGACGTTGAAGAGCTGCGTGAGCCGCAGCATCATGTTGCGGACGGGTTGCTCGATATCGTCGATGCGAACGGTTGCGGCGCCAATGAGCGGGGCGGGCATCGGAAGCGTGGGCAGCAGTAGCGCGTCCACGCCCGAGAGTGCGCCGTCCACTTCCGACCTGAGCACGTCTCGCCCTTCGAGCGCGCGCACATAGTCTTCCGCCAGTACGTAACGTGCCATCTCCAGCCGGATTCGCACAGGCGTCGTGTAGCGCTCGGGCATGGTGTCGAGTGTGTGCGCGTGGTATGCCGCTGCATCGCCGAAGCCGATGTGCGTGTAGACGCTCGCGATGAGCGAGGCGTGGTCGATCGAGACGTCCACGACCGAGGCGCCGGCTCGCACGAGCATGTCGACCGATGCATCAAAGGCACGCCGCACGTCCGCGTCCAGCACGTCGCAGAAGTAGGCGCGCGGCACGCCGAAGCGCAGCGTCGTCAGCGGTGGCGCAGTGAGCGCCGTGGCACCCGAATCACCTCGCAGCGCATGGAACACATGCCAGGCATCGGTCACGGTCTGTGTCAGCGGACCCACATGATCCATCGTCCGCGAGAGAGGAACTGAACCGGTGCTCGGCAGTTCGCCCAGCGTGGGCTTCAGGCCGACGATGCCGCAGGCGGCGGCGGGAATGCGGATAGATCCGCCAGTATCGGTGCCGAGTGTGGCCAGGGCCATACCAGTGGCAACGCTGATGGCGGACCCGCCGCTCGACCCACCGGGCGAACGCTGGTGATCGCGCGGATGCCTCGCAGGACCGAACGCCGAATCCTCGTTGGTGGTGCCAAACGCGAACTCGTGCAGATTCGTCTTGCCGACGATGACGGCGCCGGCGTGACGGAGCCTGGTGATGAGCAGCGCATCACTGCGGGCGATGTGACCCTCGCGTACGCGAGAGCCGGCGGTCGTCGGCGTGCCACTGATGTCGAACAAGTCCTTGATGGAGACCGGTACACCGTGAAGGGGGCCGCGGTCGTGGCCAGAGGCCAGTTCTCGGTCGGCCGCAGCCGCCTGCTCGCGTGCTTCGTCGGCAAGCACGAGAATGAACGCGTTGAGGGCGGCGTTGCCGTGGGCGATGCGCTTCAGACACGCGTCCGTGGTCGAGGCCGAGGTGGTCCGGCCCTCGCGCAAGGCGCAGCCGAATTCCTCAATGGTCATTGGCATGTCCGCCGAAATTCGCGCGTCTCAACGCCGTGGTCGCCGCCGCGAGCCCTTCGAGCAAAGGCTTCAGCTCAGGGAGTCCGCGCTTCTCGGCATCGGCAATCGCCGCCTTCAACCACTGCTCAATCGTCATCTCTTTGTCCAGGTCCCATCATTCAACGCCCAGCGCCCGTGCGTCAGCGCTTCTTGACCGAGATCGCCACACCGTCGCGCAGTGGCACGATTGAGGTGAGGAGTTGTGGGTGCGTCGTCAGGCGTTGGTTGTACTCCGCAATCGCCTCGGTGTCCTCGGGATTCTTCCTGCGCTGGCCGACATAACCGGGCACCACCTCGCCGTCCCACAGCACGTTGTCGGTGACGAGCACCCCACCTGGGCGCAGCAAGGCGATGAGCTTGTCGAGCAGGGTGTTGTAGAGCGGCTTGGCTCCGTCCTGAAAGATCAGATCGAAGGGACCTGCCACCTTGAGAACCTTCAATGCGGCGTCGCCCACCATCACGCTGACGCGATCGGCGAGTCCGGCGCGCGCGAAATTGGTCTTGGCTTCTGCAGCGAGGTGAGGGTCGTTCTCCATCGTGAAGAGCATGCCACCTGGCGGGAGTGCATTCGCCAGCCAGATGCCCGAGTACCCGATGGCGGTGCCGATTTCGAGGATGCGTTCGGCGCGTATGGAGGTGGCCAGCACTTGGAGCAGCACGCCCACCTCTGCATCGATCAACGGCAACCCGCGCTCGACGCCCTGACGCGCGATGTCGCTGAGCGTCTCGCTGCCTGCGCGGTTGAGTCCGCTCAGGTAACGCTCGACGGCGTCAGGAACGATCTGGCCCATAATGTTGGCCATTCTAATGCGGCACACCAAGATCATCGCCACGGTCGGTCCTGCCTCGGATTCAGACGCAGTGCTCGATGCGTTGATTGCCGGCGGCGTCGATATCTTCCGTCTCAACTTCTCGCATGGGACGCACGAAACGCATGCCGCCACTTACGCGCGGATCCGCGCGGCGGGCAAGCGTGCGAACCGCGAGGTCGCCATTCTGCAGGACCTCGGCGGCCCAAAGATTCGGACGGGCATGCTCGACGGCGGCCGCCCGATTACGCTGACACGTGGCGAGACACTGCGGATTGCCACCGGAGACTTCGTTGGCGGTGACGGCCGCATCTCCACCACGTTTGCCGGCCTGGCGCGGGGCGTGCGGCCCGGCGATCATCTGCTGCTGTCTGACGGCACGATCGACCTGCGCGTCGACAGCACGGACGGCACCGAGATCGTCACCACGATTGTCGAGGGTGGCCGGCTCGGACAACACAAGGGCATCAACGCCCCGGGGATTCCGCTACCGGCATCAGCCGTGACGCGCAAGGACGTAGACGACCTGCGTTTTGGTCTGTCGCTTGGTGTCGATATGGTGGCGCTCAGCTTCGTCCAGTCGGCCATGGACGTACGCCAGGCGCGGCAGATCATCACCGACGCCGGCAGCCACGTACCGCTCATCGCCAAACTCGAACGTCCCCAGGCACTCGAGCATCTTGACGACATCATTTCGCGCTCAGACGGCGTGATGGTCGCTCGCGGCGACCTTGGTCTCGAGATGCCACTCGAGAAGGTACCGCGCGCGCAAAAGCAGATCATCCATCAGGCACGTCTCCACCAGGTGCCGGTGATTCTGGCCACGCAGGTTCTCGAGTCGATGACCACAGAAGGGCGTCCGACCCGCGCCGAGGTCAGCGACGCGGCCAATGCCGTTGACGATGGGGTGGATGCGATCATGCTGGCGGGAGAGACGGCGTCCGGAGCGTATCCTGCGAAGGCTGTGCAGACGCTCGACGCCATCATCCGTGACGCGGAAGCCGGCAATCCGCCACAGCGCCTTGTCTACGCCTCGACCGCCGACGATCACTCTCAGGCGATCTGCGAAGCCGCCGTCACGCTTGCCGAACGAGGCGACGCTCAGGCGATTATCGCGATCACTCGTGGAGGCAAGAGTCCCCGGCGCCTCTCGGCGCTGCGCCCGCGCGTGCCGGTGATTGCGGTGACGTCGCAGGCCGACATCGCGCGCCAACTCGGGCTGCTCTGGGGCGTGTTTCCGGTCTGTACCGCTGGGCTCGAGGATGTCGACGTCGCTGGTACGCAGATTAGCCATCAACTCATCGATCAGGGCCTGGTCGCCGAGGGCGCGCTGGTGGTGCTGGTGAGCATCACGCCCGACCTTGGACGCGCTGACGCCAACTACCTGAAGCTGCAACGTTTCTGATGCGGCACTACCAGCGCATGATCGCCGGGGGCCTGTTGGCCGTCGCTATCATCGTCGGGCTCTACGCGCTACTCGGGCACTTCGGTCTGGCGGAGTCGGAGGTCGAGCTTCGCGAGCTCGGTCACCTGCTGCTGACGCGCGGTCTGAAGATTGTCGTCATTGTCGTCGCAGCCCTGGTGGTGATTCGCGCGGCGACGTTGGCGATCGGCGCCATTCAGCAACGAGTCGGCGCCGGATCGGCCCAGCGCGATCTCGAGTGGCAGCGCCGGGCCAGCACGCTCGGCGGTATTCTCGTCCGATTGGTGAGTTCGGCGGTGTGGTTCGTGGCAGTGCTGATGCTGCTGCGCGAACTGACCATCGACGTGCTGCCGCTGCTCACCGGCGCCGGCATCGCTGGCCTGGCCATCGGCTTCGGGGCGCAGAACCTGGTGCGCGACGTGATCTCCGGATTCTTCATGATTCTCGAGGATCAGGTGCGCGTGGGCGATGCCGCGCGGATTAACGGCATTGTTGGCGGCATTGAGCAGGTGAATCTTCGCACCATTGTCCTGCGCGATGGGGAAGGTGCCGTGCATGTCTTCCCGAATGGCACCGTGACGGCGCTCGCCAACCTCTCGAAGCACTTTTCGTTTGCGATTGTCGATCTGCGTGTTGCCTACGATGAACACCTCGAGCGTGTCTTCGGCACCATTCGCGAAGTTGGCGCGGCCATGAAATCAGACGCCCATTGGGGGCAGATGCTTCTTGGCGACATCGAGGTGCTCGGTGTCGAGTCCATCGATGGTGGCTTGGCGACGGTCCGGTGCAGGTTCAAGACGCTGCCACTCAAGCAGGCGAGCATCGCCAACGAGCTGAGGAAGCGCTTGCTCGGTGCCATGGTGGGCCGCAGCATCAAGCCTTATTCGAAATGAGGTACCGCTTCTTCAGCTCCCGTTCCAGCCGGTGACATTCGGCTTCTGACAACGCTCGCAGTTGTGTCGGTGTGGCATTCGCCCAGCGCCTCAGGGCCGCGTACAAGTCCTTCTTGCTCTTGTAGCCCAACTCCGTGGCGACCGTCTCCACCTTGGCGGGCCCGCGCAGCAGGCCGACCCCCCGTGCGACCCGGACAAGGTGGACGTACGAAGAAAGGCGCATGCCGAAGCGCGTCAGGAAGGCGCGCCGCAGAGCGTGAGGCCGTGCCTCAATCGCGCTGGCGAGAGCCTCGAGTGTCCATGTCCGCTGGGGGTGCCGACGAATGAGCTGGGCGGCCCGTAGGGCGTCATCTGCCGGATGATTGGTATCGAGTTCGGCGAAGAAGACGTCCAGCCAGTGGCGGAATGCGGGGCGCGGGTCCGCGTCACGCCACTCGGAGACGCGACTGACGTGCGACCAGATGGCCGCTTCGCATGGGCACTGCTGGCGAGGATCCTGCTCGTGGAGAGCGTGTACCACACGGCCGCACACATCCATCAAAATCGTCGACAGCGCGGCGCCGTGCAGCGGATCGGGCGGCGTTTCGAGCGTGTCCACGAAGTGCCGCAGCAGATGGATCGCGGTGCCAACATCGATGGCCGACAGATCGCCGGTGAGCCGCTCGACGGCGGTGTGCGTGCGCGCCGTCCAATCGGTGCGGAGCGTCCCCATCTGTCCGCCATCGTAGTAGCGGTTGCTGGGACCGCGGTCGCTTTCTTCGTTCCTTCTTGCACTTTCTGTGCAAACGGTCAGTCGCTCAGATGGGTCCCGGTTGCGGGGGGTGTCGCTGCGCGTTGCAGCATGCGGCCTGACGGCTACTTGTTGAAGCTCGCCACAGCTTCAGCTTCGTCGTCGAACGAATCAAACACGGTTGACAGTTTCGTAATGACGAGCAGGTCCTTGAGTCGCTTGGTCGGACTGACGAGCTTGAGCGCGCCGCCAGACTTCGAGACTGTGGAGTAGGCCTGGACGAGTTCACCCAGGCCGGCGCTGTCCATGTAGGACACGTGGCCAAGGTTCATCAGCACCTGGCGCTTGCCTGCAGCAAGGACGGCCTTCACCTTGTCACGAATCTGATCGGCCCCGTCATTGAGAGTCACCTGGCCTGAGACGTCGAGAATGGTGACGGTGCCAACAGCGCGTTCGGAAACGGTCATGAGCTTGTGCCTTTCGGGTCTGTGCGTCCGGGCAGTGCCGGAGCTCCTGCGTTCGATGTCGGCCATCTGGCCGACAGTAGTCTGTCACGTTCAAATCGACGTCTGCATTCTCCCACGCCTTCGAGGCGCGACCATGCAGAACCACGGCATTGGGGCCAGCGGGACGCCGGCCCGCCTTGGCCAGGGCGTCACGGCGGCGGCTCGAGGAGGACCTTCAAGGAATCCAGGGCGCGTTGCCAGCCAGAACCGACGATTTCGTAGTACCGGCGCCAGCGGACGCTCTCTTCGAATCCGGTCTGGTGCATACGCACTCTGGTCGCCGGCCGGCCATCCGTTGTGAGACAGAGCGTGCACGACACATCGAGCGCCATCGGGCCGATCGGTCCGGAGTCGGGTGGTAGCCAGAACAGGTCAGCGACAAAAAAGCCACGCGTGGCCTCGAACTGCATCACGGTGCCGCGAAGAAATCCACCGAGGCGCCCGAGAACGTCGTCGGTCGCCTCCGTTACCGGCCATTCGAGGGCGTAGGGACCGAGCATTTTCGGTTGGGTCACCGAGCGCACCGTGCCGCACCATCGAGAGAGCGCCGGCGCGTCGAAAAATGCCTCGAGGACCACCCGCGGTGTGGCGCCGATCTCCACCGAGACGTCGAGACCCGGCGGCGGTGTTGTCTTGTTGGCCATCGAACGGCAAAAATTCTAGCATCGACACCATCTGGTACAGTGGCTCGCTATGCAGCAGCCGCTGGCATATCAACTGCCCGACTTTCTCGAGAGCTCGGAGGGGCGGCCGATCCGATTGCTCGCGGAATACCTGGAACCCCTTCGGCGTCTGCGGGAACAGAAAATCCAGGACACCGTCGTCTTTTTCGGTTCGGCGCGCGTCAACAGCCTTGAACGCGCTCGTCGAGCGCTCCAGACCCTCAGTTCACGCGGTGTCGAAGGCGCCGCCGAACACTATGAAGAGGAGCTGAAGCGCAGCCGCAAGGCAGTGGAGTGGGCCCGCTACTACGAAGAGGCACGCGAGTTGGCCCACATGCTCACGACGTGGAGCCTATCGCTCGGGTCAGAAAACCATCGCTTCGTGGTGACGTCGGGTGGCGGTCCCGGCATCATGGAAGCCGCCAATCGTGGCGCGTCAGAGGCTGGTGGCAAGACGGTCGGTTTAAACATTCGCCTGCCGTACGAGCAGGACGCTAACCGCTACATCTCCGAAGACCTGCAGTTCGAGTTTCACTACTTCTTCATGCGGAAGTTCTGGTTCGCGTACCTGGCCGCCGCCATCGTCGTGTTTCCGGGCGGATTCGGTACCTGCGATGAAATATTCGAAATTCTCACGCTGGCGCAGACCGACAAGCTCTCGAAGCGTACGGACGTGATTCTCTATGGTCGCGAGTACTGGACGCAGGTGCTCAATCTTGAACCGATGGTCGAGTGGGGGGCGATCGCCGAAAAAGATCTGTCGCTGCTGCACTACGCGGACACACCGGACGAAGCGTTTCAATATCTCCGCGAGCACCTCGTGGTCAATCATCTGCAGCCGCCGACGGCCCAGGAAACCAGGGCGCCGGGTATTGCGGTGACCAAGGGCTAGTCGCTAGTCGTAAAGAAGAAAGCGCTTCCGCAGGTTCATGAATGGGGCGACGGCGCGCTCCCATGAACGCGCAATATCTTCGGCGGCGACACCTGCCTCGATCTGCTCGCGTGTCTCGGTCGTGCCCGCGAGGATGTCAAAGGGCAGTTTCTCGTGCTCGTACTCGTAGGGCGGCTCCCGCCAGCGGAACGCGCCAGAGCCCGCATTCCGAAACGCCTCGGCGAGGAGGATGCCAGCGAGTACGGGCCTAAACCTCTCCCGATCGGTGACGTGGATCTGGCAGCCGCCGCATGTCTGCTTCGCGTGCTTGTGGAAGGTCGGTTCGAAGACGACAGGTCTGAACCTGGCCCCGGCGAGCCCGCGCGCATTTAGCGCATCCGCGAACCGCTCGGCCGAGACCCACGGTGCACCGATCAGCTCGAACGGCCGGGTCGTGCCGCGTCCTTCGGACACGTTGGTTCCTTCAAACAGCACTGTGCCTGGGTAGACGATGGCGCTGTCGAGCGTTGGCATGTTGGGCGAGGGCATCACCCAGGGAGCTGCGGTGTCGTCGTGGTACATCTCGCGCCGCCAGCCGTCCATCGGAATGACTTCGAGGTCGGCGCCGATGCCGAAGTGGTCGTTGAACATTCGCGCCAGCTCACCCATCGTCAGGCCGTGCCGCATCGGAATCGGATATAGCCCGACGAACGATTCAAAGCCCGGCACCAGCATCGGTCCTTCAACCGCCATTCCGCCGATTGGATTCGGACGATCGCAGACGATGACGCGAATGCCATCGCGCTTGGCGGCCGTCAGGCAGTAGGCCATCGTGTAGATATAGGTGTAGATCCGAGTGCCGACGTCCTGCAGATCGACGACGAGTACGTCCAGGCCGCGCAACATGTCCGGCGTCGGGACACGCGTCTCGCTGTACAGCGAGTACACCGGCACGCGACGGTCGGCGTCCTCGGTGTGGCCGGTTTCGATCATGTTCTCCTGAACGTCCGAATGGACACCATGCTGCGGCCCGAAGATCGCGCCGAGCGTGACGCCGTCGTGGGCCAGTAGGCGATCGACGACATGCACGAACTCGTGATCAACAGAGGCCGGATTGCAGACGATGCCGACACGTTGTCCGCGGAGAGCTGAAGACGCGAGCAACCGTTCGGTGCCGAGCCGGATACGCATGCGCCGGATTATTTCATGGTACAAAGCCGCACGGCAGATGAGGCAGGTCCTGCTCGCGGTGGCGATGGCGTGCTCGATCGGTAGTCTGGTGAGGGCCCAGACTGGTGATTTCCGCTGGGCGGGCGATCCCGAAGGGGGCGCGCCCTACGTCGAGGCGAGCCCGACCGATCCCAATGCGCTGGTCGGGTTCGACGTTGAAGTCGCCAATCTGATTGCGCGCGGACTTGGGCGTCGGTCGAAGTTCGTCTTCGTGTCCTACTCGTCGATCGACCAGTCGATTGCGCGCGGCGACGCCGAGATTGGCCTGAGCGGTATCGAAGACACGCCGGCGCGGCGGACGGCGATGTCCGTCACCGTGCCCTACTACCAATTCACCGAAGTGCTGAGCGTGCGCGATGCGGACGTGTCCAGGCTGCGCACCCTCAAGGATCTGGCCGGAAAACGCGTCGGCACTCTTGGAGGCACGATCGCCTACGACATCCTGTTGACCGCCGAGCAGCAGTATGGCGTGGTGCCGGTGTCGTATGAAGACGACGTGCATCCGTACGCGGACCTGGTGATCGGCCGGCTCGATGCCGTGCTTCTCGACAACGTCCTCGCCAAACGCCGAAAGGCGAGCACGCCCGGCTACACCATCCAGCCCGAGCCAGTGGCGACCAGCCACTACGTGGGCGTGATGGCACCACACAACGGTGCACTGCGCGATCGTGTCAACGAGATTCTGAAGGAGGCGATGCGCTCGGGCGAACTCGAGCAGGTCTTTCGCAAGTGGGAGGTGTGGAACGACGACCAGGCGCCGCTTTTCCAGCAGGTGCTGGCCGGAGGGCCGATTACGGCGGTCGTCGGGGCGGATATTGGGGAGAGCGCTGCGACGATGTCGTGGGGACGGGCGACGCTGAGATATCTGCCGGGGCTGCTACGCGCCTCTGTGGTGACCATCGCGCTGTCGTCGCTGTCGATGGTGCTGGCTGTCAGCCTGGGCGTGCTCATCGCCAGCGGTCGGGTCTATGGCAGCACCTGGCTGCGCGCAGTGCTGACGGCCTACGTCGAGCTGATGCGCGGCACGCCGGTACTGCTCCAGCTGTTTGTTCTCTATTACGGCATCGCTGCCGCGATTCGACTGCCGGCGTTCCTTGCGGCGTTCCTCGGACTGGCCTTGAACTACGCGGCATACGAAAGCGAAATCTATCGGAGTGCGCTCGAGGCGATTCCAAGGGGGCAGCTTGAAGCCGCGCGCACGCTCGGCTTCACCGAGCGGCAGATCCTGCGGCTCATTCGTGGTCCGCAGGCCTTCAGACTGGCACTGGCGCCGATGACCAACGATTTTGTGGCGCTGCTCAAGGACTCGTCGTTGGTCTCTGTGCTCACGGTGATGGAGCTGACGAAGCAGACGCAAGTATTTGCGACCAACCTCGGAAGCTGGGTGATTCCCGGCACGCTGTGCGCTGCGCTCTATCTCACCATGTCGTTGCCGTTGTCGTCGCTCGCACGGCGGCTCGAGCAGCGCTGGAAGGCGCCGACGGCATGAGCGAGAAGGTGATCAGCCTCCGGAACCTGCATCTGCGGCGCGGCGAACGCCGCATCCTCAATGGTGCATCGCTCGAGGTCGCACGCGGTGACGTGGTCGCGCTGATGGGGGCGTCAGGGTCCGGCAAGACGACGGTCCTGAGGGTGCTCGCCGGGCTGGAGCCATTTGAGGAGGGAGCGGTCACGGTGGACGGAGTGGCACTGTCGGTCGGGGTGTCGTCCACGGCGGATCTGGCGCAGCTCAGGCGAAAGGTCGGGATGGTGTTCCAGTTCCACTGCTTGTTCGAACACCTATCCGCCGCGCAGAATGTCCGACTGGCGCCGGTGCACGTCCATCGCGTGCCGGCGGCCGATGCCGAGCGGCGTGCGCTCGAACTCCTGAAGGCGCTCGGCGTCGAGCATCGCGCCCAGGCGCTGCCGCGCGAATTGTCCGGGGGCGAGGCGCAACGGGTAGCGATTGCGCGCGCCCTCGCCACCGATCCCCCAGTCTTGCTGATGGACGAGCCGACCGCGTCGCTCGATCCGGCCAGGCGTCACGAACTGGCACAGCTGCTCAGGTCGCTCGTCGGGCAACAGGGCAGGACCCTGGTGGTCGCTACCCACGACGAGGATTTCGCACGAGCGGCGGCCACCAAAGTGGTGATGATGCGGGACGGGGTGGTCACCCAAACCGCCTAAGGACCACCCTGATTGGCTCGGTGCCCTGTGCTAGACTACGCGACGTCTGGTGGCTTTCTCCCGCCTGCTTCGCCCGCGCCGAGTGCCGATCGAGCTCAGTCCTGACTCGCTCTTCCTCCCGCTTTGCAGAGCCGACGAGTGGTCCACCCTTGCGTGAGGAGTGAGTATGGGTCGCAGGCTGTATGTTGGGAACCTTCCCTACAGCACGGGTGAAGCGGAGCTTCAGGAGCTGTTCAGTCAGGCCGGAAACGTCGAGACCGTTCGCGTGATGCGCGATGCGGCTACGGGCCGGGCGCGCGGCTTCGCGTTTGTCGAGATGTCGACCGACGACGAAGCGCAGAAGGCAGCCAGCGAGCTCAATGGGCACCAGATGGGTGGCCGTCCTCTCACGGTCAACGAAGCGCGTCCGAAGCCCGAAGGCGGGTTTGGCGGTGGCGGCGGTGGCTTCGGTGGCAATCGCGGTGGTGGTGGTGGCAACGGCGGCGGACGTCGGGAGCCACGGTGGTAAAACGATGAAAGCTTGGTCTAAAGGCGATCGAGTGGTGCAGCCGACCTACGGACCGGGCACGCTGGTCGAAGTCAACGAGCACCACACGGTGATCGAATTCGACGAGCACGGTCGGCGCACGTTCTCGACCCGTCTCGTCACTCTGCAAACAACCAATGAGCCGGCTCCCGCGAAGTCGCCGCGCAAACGTGCGGTCAAGGCGAAGACGGCCAAGGTGAAGGATCCGAGCGACGTGAAGGAACCGAAGGAACCGAAGAAGAAGAAGAAAGAATAAGAAACAAGGAAGGGCGCGCCACTGGGGCGCGCTACATTCCACTCGCCTCGCCCGCAATACCTCGCGCCGCCACCCACGCGCTCGACCACG
>JBEBGG010000035.1:0-29565 GCA_040081555.1 Vicinamibacterales bacterium | reverse complement strand
GAGTTCATCGCCTACGAAAACCTGACGCGCAAGCCGGCGCCACCGCGCAGCGGCGGCCGTCCGCCCGCACCGCTCGCGTCGGCACCGATTTCAGGAGCCTTTGCCCTAGTCCGCCGGGCCATCAAGATCCTGTCGGACCGCGAAGTGGTGCCGCAGACCGGTCTCCTCAAGAGCACGCTGCTGCAGCTGGACTCGACCTTCTCCGAGCGCAGCTACGGCGCTTCATCGTTCCTCGACTTCGCCGAGAAACTCCAGCAGGCCGGACTCGTCCTGCTGAAGCACGCCGGGCGCAGCGTCATTGTGGAGCTGAATCCGAGCTTCAGCGATGAGGGCATCGTTGCGGCGTCACGGCCGTCGGTGGAAGGCGATGTCGCGACGACCGTCGAAGGCGGACCGGCCGACGGTAATCCGATGCTGACAACGGCGCCACTCGAAGGCGGACCCTCGACATTCGTACCCCAGGCCGAAGCGTTGCCACGCCTCGGCGACAACGCCGATGGCGTCCGCGAGGCCGGGAAGATCCTGGCCGCGGCCACCTCCGCGCGCTGGCCGATGTATCTCCGCAATGTGAAACAGATTCTTCGCGCCGCGTCGTTTGACGAGCGCCGCTACGGCTTCGGCGGACTGATGGATCTGCTCAAAGCCTGTCAGCGCGAGAGTCTGCTCAGGGTCGAGCGGGATCGTCGCGGTGGCCTCCGCGTCTTCCAGAGCACTGGTCTCGGTGGCGAGAGCAGGCCCACGCCGCCCGTCATGGTCAGGTCCGGCGAAGAGGTCACCGACGAGAACATTGGCAACATCGCGCCGCCGGAGGAAGTTCGCCAGGCGGTCATTGACATCGACATCGACAGCGAAGTCATCGACGAACCGCAGATCAACGTCGTCGATCCAGTGGCCGAGCTCCTCGGTCGAGCCAAGCCAAAGCGCGGTGGCAAAACTCGCGGCACCACGGTCAAGGGCGAAACGGAAAAGCCCTCCCCGCGGGCCACGGCAGTCCCACGCGCACGTTCAGGAGGATCGGGCGGTCGTCCCGGTGGTCCCGGCGCACGTCATGGTGCACCCAAGGGCAAGCCGGTCGGCGGCGGCGCCGGTACTGGACGCAAGACAACGCCCGCGACGCCGCGGCGGGGCCGAAAGCACGACGAGAACGGAGACCCCGACGGGAATCGCTGAACGATGACCGTTCGGCAGTTCCCTGCGGCGCTCCCGCTCCGGGCAACTGCCAGACGCCACAGCACGGACAGGATCACAGCGCACATGTGATCCTGTCCGTGCTGGCGGCGTAACTCGAACGACTCAAGCGCTCCTACGTCAGTCGTCGACCTCGACGTCCTCTTCTCTCTCAGTTGCCGGCGTCGTCTTATCGGTATCCGGGAGAACGCTGCCGTCGAGGTCCTTGCGGTTGTCCTCGGTATCCTCGCGGACGATCTCGAGCTCTTCGCTCTTACCGCCGGCTCCCTGAACGACAACGACCTCAACTCGTGCCCCGCTGCGTTCGACAAACCTGGTGTCGGTGACAACCACCACGCGATTGGCGTCAAGCACCATTTCCCAGCCGATCGCGAGGGCCAGCGGTGCGACCCAGACCCGTCGACCCGTAACCATGCGGAAGATGACGTGCCGCCGAATGCGCCGCCGCACTCGACGCCGGACGCGACGCCTGGCGCGCCGAACAGCGGGACGGCGTTGCGCCTCAGCCGTTTCTACGCCCAGCGCTAGAACGCCCACCAACAGACCACCCATCACCGACAAAGCCCCTCGCCTATCGACCACAGCCATCCACTGCTCCTCTCCTCGTGTGCACATCACGTTTGACCCGCGAAACGCCATCAAGTTACACCGCGGCGCGTGTTATCGCCGCTCCAGAAACTCCATCCACTGCTTTACCAGCGCGGTCTGTGGGCCGCCCGTCCTGATGTAGACGTCCGCATACCTCCGGGCCAGCGCCACGTCGTCAGCCGGGGAGCGAGACACCGCACCGGCGGATCGCAACTGATAGATCCACTCCACGCCCATCAGCGCGGACTCGGCATCATCGGGGTGCGCGGAAAGATGACGCTCGAGATGGCGGACGGCATCGCGGCCCTGGCCGAAGGTGGCGTAGACCAGGGCCATCGGCCGCGCAAAGCGCAGATCCGCAGGCCACTTCCCGACCGCCTCCTCGAGCGTACCTCTCGCCTGCGCCAAGTCGCGGATGCGAAGTAGCGTGCCGGCCAGCCACTCATAGATTTCAGGGCGGTCCGACCCGTCCACCAGCGACGTCTGCCAGGCGCTCGAGGCCTCGAGATCATGCCCCGCTGCCGCAAATGTCGCCGCCAAGTAGGCCAGCGCCGCCGAGCTCTCGCCATCCACGGAGACCGCGGCCTTGAAGCCGGCCTCGGCCGCGTCGTAGTTCTTCGCCGCAAGCAACTGCACGCCGCGATCGAACGCCGCTTGCTTGTCTGGAGCGACGCGACTGCGGAACGCCTGCACCGTCTCTGCGCTGAGTGCAGCCGCGAGATCGAACGAAGCGCTCAGGAGCGTTTCGGTCACCGGCAGGAACACTTCGCGCCGCAGTAAATCAGCCCCTGTCGCCGATGACATGAGCACGGCGGGTGCGGCCACCTCGAAGGTATTGGTCACAATCTGGGCCGGTGCCTGAGGCCACGAGAGCGTCGCGCGCAGCAGGTACTTACCCGGTGGCAACTGACGCACCGGCAACACGTGCGAAAAGATCGCACGCATGGAGCCGACTGTGTACGCGGGCACATCCGCCGAAACGATGGCCGCGCCGTCGCGGACAGAGACAATGTCGAAGGTTGTCTTGACGGCATTCGACATCGGGCCATAGGCTTCCAGATACCCGTGCACACCGCCAAATACCACGGTGTAGCCCACCGTCGGCCGAAGCGGTACCGCACTCGGGTCGGTGGGCCCGCCCACCATCAAGTCACTGAGACGTAAGGCACCGGTGGTCGTCAGGCCTGCGTGAATCTGGTGCTCAACCGTGCCCACGCGGTCGCCTTCAGACACGGCGAGCTTCATCAGGTAGTCGCCTGGTGGGAGGCTCGCCCCTCCGGAGAACTGCAATGGGGACGGCACGCCGTTCATGACGGGTGGCAACCTCGCCGTGGCGGCCTGGCTGTCCACCATTCGCCCGTCCTGATCGGTAATCACGTAGCCCATGGAGACGACACGCGAGGTCGGATAGTCGGTGCCAACATCCGCGTGAATCAATAGCTGCACGCGGTCCGCTTCTGGTCCCTGCAGCGAATAGGTGGCGACGCGGATCGGCAGCGCCGTCATCGGCAGTGGTGTGGCGAGCGCTGCCATCACGCTCTCGCGCGGTGTCCTGGGCGCGGTGCTTTCCGTGGCCGACCCGATCACCGCGCGCCTGGTTCGCACGGTCAGCCTCGGTCGCTTCACCGACACCGAAACGGGATGCGCCTTGCCGTCTTTGTCGGCTGCGCCGGATTCGACGCCAATGAGGTAGTAACCGGCCAGCTCGGACTCGATGCGCGCGAACACATTGACGCCGTTGCCGATGACGTTGATCAGCGTGCCGCGCGATGCGCCACTCAGAATCTCCATCCCCTCGGCGCGACGCGCGCGATCATCCATACGACCGATCGCCACGCGGGCCTGTGACGCGTCGACCGTGAACAGCGAGTCGTCCAGCTTCAGACTGTAGATGCTGGTACGCGCCGCCGCCGCTCGTGTGCCGAGCGCCGCGACCTCACCGTGCATGTCGTCGACGGCAAAGCCCTCGGAGACAAACATCATCGTCTTTGGGCCATCGATCGCCTTGAGCGAATCGAGCAGCCCCCCCAACGCGCGAATGGTGTCGCGCCCGTCGCCAGCGCCACTCAACACGACCTCGCGCGCTTCCGCTTGCAGCTCGAAGGTGCAGGCGTCCAGGTCGGCTGGGGTTGCCCGCTGACCCGGCGCGTCGGCACACTCGCGGCGGGTCACCTCGCTCAACGTCAGGCTGTCACCGCGCTGGATATCTTTCGCTTCGGACACGCTGATGTTGTGAAGCATGAGCGGGCGCGGCTGATGCAGACCGCTCAACCGCTCGAGGGTCTTCTTTAACCGTTCGCGGTCAGCCGTGAATCCTACGCTCCGCGCGCCGACCCCAAGGCCGACGATGGCCGTCCGATCGGAGGGCCGCAGATGATCGATGAAACCGTTCACCGCCTTACGAATGCCGAGGGTCCCACCAAGGCGAATGTTCGGCTGGTCGACCACGATGAGGATCAGCCGTCCGCCTGACGCGCCTTCATTCGACGAGTAGCCTGCTGGCACGGTGGTCGGCGGCGCCCCACCGGGCGTCTGCAGCTGCACCCAGTCGGCACTGACCACCTGCCGCACGCTCTTGTCGATGGTGACGACGAACTCGTCGGGCTTGAGATCGGTGACTGGCCGCCCGCGGTCGTCGAAGACGCTGACGTCAAGTGACGTGACTTCGACAGCGCTCGTGAATTTTGGCAGCTCCTGCGGTGTCTGCGGCTGCCCGGCCAGAGGATGACTCACCGCGGCGGCAAGCACGACGGCGACAAGAGCCAGGGCCACACGCACGACCACCGACCTGGGCCCGGCGCTCATTTGTAGGGTGCCGCGCGATAGCCCTGTCGCGCCCTCACATTGGTGTGCCCGTCCACCCGCACTTTGATCTCCCGCCAGGTGTCGTCTCGGGTGCTGTTGGTCGGCGGATACCCAAGCAGATACTGGTTCGACAACTCCTCGAGCAGCTCCTCGAACGCGCCATGCAGTGTCTCGATGCTGCCGGTGGAAAAAGTACGGCCGCCGGTCGGAATGGTCAGCCGCTGCATCGTCTTCTTCAGGTACTCCTGCGTGATGCCGCGACCCTGGCCAATCATGTAGAGGGTCACGTCGCTGGTCTGCAGACGCCGTTCGACGTCCTCAATGGCCACGTGGCTGCCTTGGTCTTCGCCGTCCGAGAACACGACCAACGCCTTACGGCCGGGTTGTCGGCCGAGCAGATCGATGCCCCGGACGATCACGTCATACAGGGCGGTCGCGCCCCAGGGCGCGAGCCGATCGACCGCGCGTAACCGCTCTGCGGTGTCGGTGGACTTGCGCGCCAACGCGAACACGCTGTCGTTGAATCCGAGGAGCGTCACGGCGTCTTTGGCGGGTACGGCGCCGAGGAAATCCTTGACCGCCTTCTTCAGCGTCGGCATCGCCCCGATCATGCTGCCGCTGATGTCGACGGCCACCACCAGTTCGAGCGGCACGTCCTCCGAGGCGAAGTAGGAGATGGTCTGTGGCTTGTTGTCCTCCGATACGGTGAACGCCGAGCGCGGGAGCCCGGGCACCAGGTTGCCGTCGTCGTCCATGACGGTGACCGTCACCTGAACGACTTCGACGTTGACCTTGTCTGCAAACCCGAGCCCCTTGGTGCGCACAGTACGAACGGACCGACTGCCATCTGGCCGAGAGAAGATGGCGCGCACCTGGTGCGCCGTCACCTCCTGCCCGGCGTCCCACTCACATTCGAAGGGCCGCGCCTCAATGACACACACGCGCCGACCATCCACGTAGAAGGCAACGCTGGCAACGTCCGCCTCTGCGTCCACCGATCCCTTGAGCAGGACCACGCCTGTAACGTAACTATCGCGCTCGGGGGTAACAATCTGCGCGCTTGCCACGGGGTCGGTAGACGACTGCGCACCCATGAGGGCTCCGAGACTCAGCCAGCCCGCGACGCCAATCGTCAGGAAGGCCCGTGCCATCTCAGTGCGCTCGTGTCCCGCTTGAGGGGTCGTCGTCGATGGGCACGAGCGGACCGTCGACAGCGGCCGCGGCGGACACATAGTCTTCAGCCCGCTGACGCGTAAGTGCGCGCGCGGCGGCGGAGAGCCCCCACCAATCGCCGCGGTCCCCGAGGGTGTCGATGATCTCCTGCATAGCGGTCGCCAGGACGCTCTTGAGCAGCACCGCCGGGACGTCCAGGTCGCGCAGCATCATGGCCATCCTGAGGTTCAGGTCGCCCATTGTAGCGGCCAAGATGGGCAGCTGGGACCGCCCGTCGAGGGCGCGCCAGGCTCGAGACGAAGGGGCCGTCAAGCACGTGCAACCCAAGCTGTTCATGGACGGCGTGCCCCAGGCGTCCAGTCCCGGAATCGAGCCGCCACCCAGGACCACGAGGTCCGCCGTTGTAAATGCATCCTCCACTCTGGCGGGTGTTCTGGCGAGCACATACTCCAGGCTGCGCTGCCGATAGCCGTCGAGTCCGAGTTCACTAACAATGGGCGGGACGAGGGCCGGAGCTCCTGGAAGAGCGGCCACACGCGCCTGGCCCCTGGCAATGGCCCGGGCGATGGCGTCGCGGTCAGCGTCGTGCAGCCGTCGGGGATCGAGAAGGGCGACATTCACGGCCAGCGCCTCCCGATCAAGCGAGGAAAGCTTCGGCGGGTCAGCGACACGGTCCAGCGACGGGCGCGTCAGAGACAGGGCTGCGAGGCCGAGATCCAGGCTCAAAATCGAGCCTGTCACGTGCCACGGTACACCGGGCTGAAACTCCTGCCGTGGCGGCGCCCATGACAAGCGCTCGCGTCCCTCGCTGTCGGTACGACCCAGACCGAAGTCGTGACGAAGCGCGACGTTGCCGGCCAGCAATGCGGCACCCGAGGGATCGCCAAGCGCCGCCGAGTACGCCAGCGAAATCAGGGCGTTGCCGAGCACGATGTCGGTCAGCGGCACGAGCGACTCGCCGACCTCCCTGCCACGGCGTAGGTCGTTCGGTTGGGTGATCCGTGTCAGCCGCTTGGACGCCTCGGTCACCCACGTGAGCGCGTCGCGCGGCAGTCCGACACCAGGCGGCGACACATTCACTGCGGGGTACCTGAGGCGGCCGGCCGATTCGCTCACCAGCGTGCTGAGGGCCCGTTCGGCAGCGCGGACACCTGTGATCGTCAGAGCGTCGCTACGCAGTTGCTGACTGACGTCGTGAATGGTGAGCGCGATATCGAGCGTCTGACCGCCCTGTTTCTCCCGAACGGCGAACAATCGCTGGCGTTCTGCAAACGCGAGGTCCACGCGATAGCGCTGGCCCTCCCATTGAAGGTGCGTCTCAGGGCCCATCGTTCCTGAACCAGCCAGCGCGTCAATCGCACGGGACTCCCACGACACTCCGGCAGGAAGCAGCGGCGCCACCTGCCCCTGCCACCACCGCGCGAGGGCGCCACTGTAGCCGTCGCCGCTCTGCGGCACTGCAGCCAGCGATCTCACAAGTGCTTCCGTCTGTGCGTGGTCGAGGCGGCCATTGCGCTGCAGGCTCGAGACAAACGCCAGCGCACCCTGAAACTGCGCGAGCGTCCAGAAACGATGCGCGTCCGAGACGCCGCCAAGTGCCGCAGCGCGCTGCAGCACGCTGCCGTAGACGTCCGCCGTGGTGACGCCCATGCGCTCGAGGGTCAGCATGAGCATCTTGTAGCGGCGCAGATGGCGGATGACATCAACGACGGCGCTCTCTGACCCGGCGTCCATGCCGGCAAACACGCGTTGCGCGAAGGCCAGCTGATCGAGACGCTCCAGGCGCGAGTGCATGTCCTGGCCGCCAGTGGCCGAGACAATCCACGCCGCATCAACGGTGTCGCCAGACAGGAGGTCGCCACCATCGGTGCCGAGCGCAGCGCGCCAGAACGAACGGTCAGCCGGCGCGACGGGCCCACCCGCCTCGGTGAGTCTGATCCGCAGGAGCAACATGGCGAGATCTCCGAGCGGTCGGCCAAACGGGCGATCGGCAGGACGCCACTCGTGATATCCGCCTGACACCGCCGACATCAACGCCTTGAAGCGAGGTACGCGCGCCGCCTCCGGCAACCAGGCACCCAGCGCAAACCTGGCGGCCGCAGGCGGGGCAGCATCAATCGTGTCGAGCAGATACGCGAGCCGGCCCTCGAATTCGGCAAAGACCGCGCGGATGAAACGATCTGGTCGATCAATGGGTGCGTCGGCAACCGCCGCCCACAAAGGGGCGAAGGCGTCACCCCCTGGCGTGATGACGCGTCCATTGCGAATCCGCAGCGCCTGGCCGAAAGCCGCAAAGACACCAGCGGCGCGCTGATAGAGCATTGTGAGAATCGCCGGATGACCCGCCACGTAGGTGAGGGTCTCCTCGTCGAGGCCGCTCAGGCCGCGGCAGAGAAGTGTCGCGCGACGGTCAGTCAGAATGGTCGCGAGGAGCACATCGGGCGGCACGGTACGGCCGAACACGGCCGCCCCCCAGACGGAGGCCGATAGCGGGACGGGAACGGTGACCAGCCCTTCATCCGCCGCGCGCGGGCGCGCGACCGGGCGCGTGCTCAGATCAGGCGGCCGCGCATCTGCAGACGCGTACAAGGCCCGCGCCATCTCACTGATGAAGCCAGTGGGATCACGAAGTGGATCGACGCCGCTGCGAAACGCAAGCGCGGCGACTGGTGGCGTGACCAACACATCGTCGACCACAGCAGGTGCCGCCGCGAGTCCCAGCTGAAATGCCGCTACAATCGTGACGCCAACGACGAACGCGCGCGACATCTTCCTCGAGTTCTGCTGACAAGAACGAAATTATATACATGGCCCCCGCCAACTACACCGCGAAAGACATCACCGTCCTCGAAGGGCTCGAACCCGTCCGCAAGCGTCCCGGCATGTATATCGGCGGCGTCGGCACCGCCGGACTCCACCACCTCGTCTGGGAAGTTGTCGACAACGCCATCGACGAGGCGATGAACGGCCACGCGTCGAACATTCGCGTCACCCTCCACGAAGACGGCTCATCGATTACCGTCGAAGACGACGGCCGGGGCATTCCGGTCGATAAGCATCCGACGACAAAGAAGAGCGCGCTGGAAGTGATCTTCACGGTGCTCCATGCCGGTGGCAAGTTTGAACAGGGCAATTACAAGACGGCGGGCGGCCTCCACGGCGTCGGCGCAAGCGTCGTGAACGCGCTCTCGAAGGACCTGGTCGCGACGGTGAAGCGCGATGGCGCCCAGTGGGAGATGCGGTTCAAGCAAGGCAAGCCACTTGGCCCGATCAAGAAGCTCGGTCCGGCGCGCGGCACTGGCACGACGGTCTACTTTCATCCAGATGCCACGATCTTTCCGAAAATCGAGTTCGATGCCGCCACGATCCGGCAGCGTCTTGAAGTGGCGAGCTATCTGCACAAGGGCGTCAAGGTCCTCTTCGAGGACGAGACGGCGAAGACCAGGGAGACCTTCGAACACGCCGATGGCCTGCTCGACTACCAGAAGAAGATCCTCGTCGAGCGCAACGCCAAGCCCGTGCACGAGGTGCCCTTTGCGCTGACACGCGAAGACGGTCTCAGGCTCGACCTCGTGCTGCAGTGGACAGAGGCCACCGAGGAACACATTCGCTCGTACGTGAACGGCATCCCGACCGGCTCTGGCGGTACGCACGAAAGTGGTCTGCGCGCCGGCATCGGCAAGGCGGTCCGCAATTTCATCGACACGCACAACCTCTCGCCCAAGGGGGTGACGCTCACCGCCGAGGACATCCGCGAGGGACTGACGGGCGTTCTTAGCGTCTTCGTCGCCGAGCCGCAGTTCCAGGGGCAGACCAAGGATCGCTTGAACAACCCGGAGCTACTCTCGGCGGTCGACGGTGTCATTCGTCCGGCGCTCGAGCACTGGCTGAATCACAACATCAGCGTCGCGGAAGCAATCGTCGCGCGCATCATTCTCTCGGCGCGGGCCAGAGAGGCGAGTCGAGCGGCGAAAGACGAGGTCTCTCGCAAGAGCGCCACGTCGTCTCGCCTGAATCTGCCAGGCAAGTTGAGCGATTGCACCAACTCGGATGCCGCCAGCAGCGAGCTGTTCGTGGTGGAAGGCGATTCGGCCGGTGGGTCGGCCAAGCAGGGGCGGGACCGAGCCCGTCAGGCGATTCTGCCGTTGCGCGGCAAGGTCCTGAACACGGAGAGCGCGTCTCTCTCGAAGGTGCTCGAGAACAAGGAGCTGTCGGACCTGGTCACAGCGCTGGGTTGCGGGCTGGGCCAGAATTTCGACCTCACCAAACTGCGCTACGGCAAGGTGATCATCCTGGCGGATGCCGACTCGGACGGCAATCACATTGCCACGCTGCTGCTCACCTTCATCTATCGGCACCTCCCGCAGCTGATCAAGAACGGCAAAGTGTTTCTCGCCATGCCGCCGCTCTATCGCATCGACATCGCGAAGGACACCTACTGGGCGCTCGACGAGGTACAGAAGGCCGACATTCTCAAGCAGCACGGACAGGGTCGTTCCACTCCGGAGATCACTCGCTTCAAGGGCCTCGGTGAGATGATGCCGAAGGTCCTATGGGAGACAACGCTCAATCCGCGCACGCGGCGACTGCAGCGCGTCGAGATCACAGACCAGATCGTGACCGACCGCGTCATCAACGAGCTGATGGGCAAGGATGCCTCGGCGCGGTTCCGCTTCATCATGGAGCGGGCGGAGGAGGCCGAAGAGCTCGACGTGTAGAGAACGAATCCTCTGGCGGCTACGCTCTGAACTGCCTGAGATGGTGATCGATGTGCTTGTACATGAGCGCGCCCCACGACTTCGTCGTCAACGTGCCGAACGCCGGATGCGGCTGCCACTGGCCGCGCTGCTCATTGGCGACGGCCCGTTCGATGAGCGCGATGAGTGACTCAACCTCCTGATGATGGGTTCCCGCCGTCCTGGCGACGAGCTCCGGTGCCGTGGGCGCCCCCTTCGGAAACGGAAACCAGTGAATGATGGCGTGCCGCACCAGCGGAAAGCGCAGAAAGGCCGGAGCCCCGCGGCTGCCGATGGGCAGGTCGCCGAGCGCCATCTTCATGGCGTCGGTGCAGTGCGCGAGCATCTGCTCGCAGTTGAACTTACCCCACGCCGGTGCCGAGCCCAGAGGCATGTTGCGGAGGCGGCGCTCGAGTGACGCGCGGTCTGCAGGATTGAAGAGTGTCGGCATCGGGTGATGTTATGCGAGCCAGCCGGCGTGGTGCGCGGATCGCGCCCCAATTGGTGAGGGACGACCAACCCAGGCACGTCGGCGCGCCCGGGAGTCCGGAGACCGAAACGACGCGGCTCCACAACGGCTAGGATCAGAGGCGGTGAAGCGATTGCCTCTGGCCTGCACCGTGCGCGGCTGCGGCCAGCCCCTCGAGCGAACGCCCCTGACGTGGACCTGCCCACGTGGCCACTCATTCGACATTGCGCGCGCCGGCTACGTGAATCTGCTACAGCCCCAAGACCGGCGCTCCATGGAAGCGGGCGATGCGCGCTCCGCCGTTGACGCTCGCGCGCGCCTGTTCGAGCGCGGAATCGGGCAGCACGTGATCGATGCGGTCGTCTCGGCCATCACGACCACAGGCGACATTCACTCCCGTTCGGTCGTCGCGGAACTTGGCAGCGGCACAGGACACCTGCTCGACGCCGTGCACGCCAGATTCGGCGCCCACTGCATCGGTATCGACCTCGCCATTCGCGCCGTCGAGATCGCCGCGCGCCGCGCCTCGTCCGTGCAGTGGGTGGTCGCCAATGCCGACCGCCGCCTGCCGCTGCTCGATGGCCGGGTCGACCTTCTGCTCTCGATCAACGCCCGCCGCAATCCCTCGGAAGCGGCGCGGGTGCTGACGCCAGAAGGACGGCTGCTCGTGGGTATTCCGGCCGACGATGACCTGATTGAGCTACGAGAGGCCGTGCAAGGTGGGGCCATGGCGCGCGAGCGCGTCGGGCAACTCGTCGACGAGCACTCGACCCATTTCAGCGTCGTTGGTCGGTCGAGTGTCCGAGAGACGCGCACGTGCGCGAAGGAGAGTCTCGAGGACCTGTTGCTAGGGACGTACCGAGGCGGACGGCACGCCAACGCAGCACGTGTCTCGGCACTCGAGACACTCGAGGTCACACTGGCGACGGAATTGGTGGAGTTCCGGCGACTCCCGTCAGTCTAGAGCCGGGCACGGCGTATCAACGAAAACCGCGCTACGGCGCGAGCCAGTCGGTACGCGCGATCAGGCGGAAGGTCTTGCCCCGCTCAGGCACCGGAATCTCGAGGTGGCTGGCGCAGCATGGCCCGGGCATTGATGTCCCACCAACTCGCGGTGCACCCGTGGCGACGCACTTGCCGCCGCTCAACGTGTAGTTCTGCACCTGCCATTCGAGGCCACCACCCCCATCGCCAGACGCCTGGAGCAGGACGTTCACCACGGCCGGGCAAGCATCTCCCGCCCGGACAATCGGGTAACGCAGCGGCGAATTGCCATGAGGGTCAATCAGCGGGCAGATCAGCGCTTTCGGTTTGCAGGGCGTGTTGATTGAAGCGCTGGTGGTGCCCGTTCCGCTAACGACGACGCTGCTATCCGGGTCCACGTCTCCATCGGTGCACGTCGACAGCCCGACAAGCGTGCGTGCGCCGATCGGACGCGGATTCGGACAGCCCAATCTTCCGGTGAAGCAGACAACCGCCGGCGAATCAGCCACCGACGGCTGCGCTCTCGGCAGATCCATCGGTCCGAGGAAGCACGCGCTGGAATCAGGCCGCACCACGGACTGCGATTGACAGCTCGCGGAGGCGAAGACCAACACCAGCAAAAAGAATGTGAAGGACAGACGACGATTCACGGATGACTCTTTGGCGAGTGTACCCCGACTCACGCTCTCGCCTTACCCGGTTGTCGCGGCGCCGTGGCAAGATCGCTGGCGAACAGGAGCGTCGATGCCGACACGCACGCGGAACGCCGGAGAGATTTGCTGGATCAACATGCTGACGCCGACACCGGAAGCAGCGAAGGCGTTCTTCGGCGAATTGTTTGGCTGGACCTTCAAGGACATGGCCGGTCTCGGCTACGTCGTCCGCCTCGAGGGTCGCGATATCGGCGGAATGTTTGACCTGCACGGCATGAATACGCCGAAGGGGGCGACGGCTGGATTTAGCGTGATGGTGAAGGTAGCGGATGCAGATGCCACCGGCGCGCGGGTGAAAGAGCTTGGCGGCTCAGCGAAGGAAGCGTTCGACATCATGACGCAGGGACGCATGGCGGTCTGCCACGACCCATTGGGCGCTGAGTTCGACCTCTGGCAGCCCAACAGAATGCAGGGCTTCGACGTAGACCCTCGGCTCCACGGCGCACCGACCGCTTTCGAAACGATCACGTCTGACACGGCTCGAGCCACAGCCTTCTACGAAGCGCTGTTTGGCTGGGACTCGGACACGAAGACGATGCCTGGTGGCGACGACTACACGACGTTCAGCCTGAATGGCATCAAGGTCGCTGGCCTGATGGCGATTCCACCGGGCACGTCGCTTCTTTCGCACTGGGGTGTCTACTTCACCGTCCGCAACGTAGACGAGACCGTCCAGAAAGCCGTGCAGCTGGGCGGGAACCTCTGTGTGCCGGTCCGGGATATTCCCGGCGTCGGCCGATTCTGCGGCGTCGCCTCACCGCAGGGCGTGATCTGCTATCCGCTACAGCACGCGCAGTAGCGGTCGGACGTTACCGCGCGTCAGCAGGCAAGGCCCAGGCAGTCAGCGACGTGCCGGACGGCACGAGGATCTGCTGTCGGCCGTCGAGGATGTAGGTCACAGGCGAGGTACCGTGCAGCGTGGCCCCCATCTGATAACGCCACAGCAACTTGCCGGTGCGTGAGTCGAGTGCCAGCAGATTGCCTTCGCCGTCGCCAGAGAACAACAGGTTCGAAGCCGTGGTGAGGACACCCGAGCGTGACGGCGTCGGCGTCACAAATTCCCACTTGCGTTCGCCAGTGACAGGATCGATGGCGCGAAGTGCCCCATAAGGGCGATCAGTACGGGTGTTGACGAGTTGCTGCCCGCCGCCCGTATAGGCCTGACCAGCGACGTATTCCGGCTTGAATGCGAAGAACGTCGCACAGGCCTCGCGCGCGTTCACAAAGAACAGACGGCTGCGCGGATCGTAGGAGGGCGGCCAGAAATTGGTACCGCCGTAGAGATCGGGGCACGTCGTCTCGCCTTTCTCATCAGGCACGTGCCCAGGCTCGAGCATCGGCCGGCCCTGCGGGTCGATCGTCTTGGCCCAGGTGGTCTGCACAAATGGCTTGGCGACAATCGGACGGCCGGTGGTCCGATCGAGCGTGTAGTAGAAGCCGTTGCGATTGGCAAACATCACGGTCTTGCGTAGCTGACCGTTGATCGGCAGGTCCGCCAGGATCGGGACCTCGGTCGAGTCGTAGTCGTGGATGTCGTGCGGTGTGAACTGGTAGTGCCACTTCAACGTGCCCGTGTCGGCGTCGAGTGCGAGCAGCGAACAGCTGTAGAGATTGTCGCCCTCGCGCACAGCACCGTAATAGTCGGGTCCGGGATTGCCAGTGCCATAGAACAGCAGGTTCTGTTCTGCATCGTAGGCGCCGGTCACCCAGACACCTGAGCCGCCGATCTTCCACGAGTCACCGGACCACGAATTGTTGCCCGGTTGTCCGGGCCCAGGAATGGTGTAGAACCGCCACGCCTGCTTTCCGGTCTGCGTGTCGTAGGCATCGATGAACCCACGAATGCCTCGCTCCCCGCCGGCAACGCCCACGATCACCTTGTTCTTGACGACCAGCGGCGCCAACGTCGCCGCATAGCCCTGCGTGTAATCCGCCAGCACCGCGTCCCAGACGATGGCCCCCGTCTTCATGTCGAGCGCAAGCAGGTGTGCGTCGAGCGTCACCATGAAGAGTCGATCGTTGAGGGCCGCGAAACCGCGGTTCACGAGTCCACAGCACGCCGTCAGCCCCGGCGGCAGCTCGCGACGGTAGCGCCAGATCTGCCGGCCGCTGCGCGCGTCAATCGCCCAGGCCACATTCTGGGGACCGGTCACGTAGAGGACGTTGTCCCGAACCAGCGTCGTGGTCTCGAAGTTGCCGAGCGTGTTGGTCTGAAACGTCCACTGCGGCTGCAGCTTGCCGACATTTTCCGGCGTGATCTGCGTGAGCGGGCTGAATCGATGATTGGCGTAGTTACCGCCAAACGTCAGCCAGTTGGCACCGTCTGCCGTAAGGCCGTTGCCGATGTCCTGTGCGGTGATGGGGCCAGGAACCGCCGGCTGCTGCGCAGTGAGCGTGGCCGTGGCGAGCGACGTGACGAGCGCAAGACGAAGAAGGTTACGCATGTTCATTTCACAGACGGATCAAAGCCTCTGAGCGTCGACAGGTAGCTCAGGAGGTCGTTGAGATCATTTTCGGAAAGACGCGTGATGTCGAAGGGAGGCATGGCCGATTGCTTCGGCTCAGCCACAGTCTGCACGTCGGCGCGGTTGTAACCCTGGATGCGGTCGCGAGTGTCCATCACCTGCACCGAGAACAGGTCGCCGTTCTTTTTCACCCCACGGACGGTCTGCCCGTTCTTGGTGGTCACGGTCACCGGCTCGTAGCCGTCGATCCAGTCCTCTTCCGCACCGCGAATGCGGCGCACCAGCGCGGCGCGGGCGCGCGACAGGCCGACGCGCGAGAGGTCAGGACCGAGCCGCCCGCCGCGCCCATTCACGCGATGACAACCGGCGCACTGCGCCCCGAAGACACGGGCGCCGTTCTCCGCGTTGCCGGCCGGCACCCCGGTGGCGACTGGCGACGCGAGCGTCTTGACATACGCCAGCAGCTTCCAGATCTCGTCGTCGGTCCCTCGCGCCGCCGGCATTTCCGTGCCGGGCACTCCCTGACGCACGGTCCGAAACAGCCCCTCGTCAGAACGGCCGCTCGCCCACACCTGCGTAAGGTCCGGACCGCGTACCCCTCGCGCATCCATGCCGTGACAGTCGGCGCACCGGGCACGAAACAGGCCCATGCCGGTCTGCGCGGCCTCGGCATTACCGGCAAAAGGATTGGTCGTCGGGGCAGGCGCTTGCGCGCGCACGATGGTCAGTGAACAGACGATGAGGCCGCCTGCCATCAACGTCCCGGCGATGGTGATTCGCATAGATTTCGGCCTTCCAGAATCGAGTCCGCCCCGCATGGGTGAGCTCCGTTACTGAAATTCGAGCTCGACGCCGTCTTACGCGGGGACTATACACGTTGCCGGCCGGCGAGCGCATCAACAAGGTTTTCGCCCGGGCTATCGGACGACCGGCGGTGGCTGACGCGCCAACGACAGGGACAGCGCCCAGTGGTCCTCCGCCGTGCGATCGAGCGACACTCGCGTGAGGTCGTGACCGAGTGTCGTCAGGCGCATGGTGCCGAGATCGGCGATCTTCCAGCCCCCGCTGCCATCTTGCTCCGCCGGCCTGGAGAAGTGCCCCTGGTCGTCTCGTGTGTAGAGCGCAACACCGTTGTGGACCACGGCGCCATCCGGAAAGCGATAGACATTGGCGACATACAACCAGCGGTACGTCATGTAGCCGAGTTCCGCACCGACGCTGAGATGGTCGGTGAGCTCGGGCTTCGCGAACAGACTATCCACGAAATTCGTGGGCCGCTTCTTTTGCGACTTGTCGAGCGGCGCCTTCGTCGTGAAGGCATAGGTGCCGCGTGCGTCCGTCGTGAAGCTCTGTCCGGACGAAGCGGGTTGTTGCTCCGGCTTCGCACCGAACACAAGACGGACCGGCGCGTCCGGCAGCGGCGCGCCCGCGCTGTCAGTCAGCGAGAAGCGAACGTCGATCGACACCAGCCGCGCTTCACGAGCACCGGCTTGATCCACCAGGCCGCCAACCGTGCCCCACAGACCGGCAATGGCGAGCGCAAAGAGCGCGAGCATTGCGCCAATGATGACCGCGGCCTTCATTTGGCAATCGCCTTGAGGCCTGCGATGAGGCGACCAATGCCTTCGGTCACGGTGGCCTTTTGCAGGGCACCGAACGCGACGCGGAAATAGCAGCCGTCCGTCATTCCGAATGAGACTCCCGGGACCACCGCAACCTTGTGCTCGCGGACGAGACGCTCACCGAGGACTAGCGGATCGAGCGGCCGATTCACACGCAGGAGAACATAGAACGCGCCGTCAGCCGCAGGCACCGTCGCGAGCTCCCCGAGGGTTGACAACTCCGAGACCACGATGTCGCGGATCGATGCGAGCTCGCGGACGAACGGCTCGGAGTAGCTCCGGCCAACGGACAACGCGGCAGCGGCACCAACTTGAGCGGCAATCGTCGGGCAGATCAGGATCGTGTCCTGACTCTTCATCACCGCCGCCGCCATCGCTTCGGGATACACCATGTAGCCGATGCGCCAGCCCGCGAACCCGTAGGCCTTCGACAGCGAGTAGAGCGAAATCGTGTGTCCGGCCGCATCTGGAAAGGACGCCGGGGACACGTGCGTCGCGCTCCCGTAGGTGAAGTATTCGTACGGCTCATCGCTGATATGGACGATGCCACGCACACGGCAGAGCGCATTAACGGCGCGCAACGACGGCTCACTGAGCACCGCGCCGCTCGGGTTGTTCGGCGAGATCGTGACGAGGGCGCGCGTGCGAGGGGTGATGGCCTGTTCGAGCAGATCGAGACGGAGTTGATAGCGGTCGTCGGTGGGGACGCGAACGGCCTTGCATCCAGCCATCTCAATCGCCATCTCATGATTGAAATAAAACGGCGTCGGCAGAATCACTTCGTCGCCGGGCATGGTGATGGCCAGCACGGCGTGCATGAACGCCATGTTGGCGCCGGCAGTGACCATGATGCGAGTGTCGCGGCCGACCTCGATGTGATTCTCAACCGCGAGCTTTCTACGGATCGCGTCGACCAACAGAGGGATACCTGCGCCGTCGTTGTATTCGTGCGTCGAGGACTCACCGAGCGCCTTCGCCACGGCCTCGGCCACAATCGGCGGCGGTCCATAGTGCACCACCCCCTGCCCGAGCGAAATGGTCCCAGGCGTTTCTCGAATCCAGCCGCCGACAACCGGAATAATGGGCGTCTGGACTTGGTCCATTCGCGACGGATGTGTCACGGGGTGCATATGTGCTCTTCGTCGTGTCCAGCGTCGGCCGGACTGAAATCACCGACCCCGAAGGGTCGCGCCGCGTAATAAGGTTGCCCTACGTAATAATGTTGGCTCAGATGACCGTGAGCCGTGCGCTCCGTGCCGCTTTCGTCCTCGCCGCATTGGCGGCGGGTGCGTTGCTGAGACAGGCGCCCACGCTGACGGCCGCCAGCAGTCTGCCATCGCCGGAACAGTTTATCGGGTTCAGGGTCGGCACCGACAACAAGCTCGCGCGGTGGGACAAGATCGTCGACTACATGAAGTTGGCGGGCTCGAGTTCCGACCGCGTCCGCTATCGCGAGCTCGGCAAGACCAGCGGCGGCACGCCGATGATTGCCCTCGAGATCGCCTCGGCCGACACGCTCAAGAATCTCGACCGCTACAAACAGCTCGAACGCCGGCTCTACTTCCAAAACGGCGCGCCCTCGGCGCGAGAGCGAGACGAGATATTCCGGCAGGGCAAGGCGGTCGTGCTCATCACCTGCGCGACCCACGCCAACGAGATTGGCTCGACGCAGATGGCCCTCGAGCTCGTCCATCAGCTCGCCACCGACGACTCCCCCACCACCAGGAAGATTCTCGACAACGTGATCATCCTGCTCGTGCCGAGCCTGAACCCGGACGGCCAGACGATGATCACCGACTGGTTCAATCGCAACGTCGGCACACCGTACGAGTCGAGTCCATTTCCGCTGCTCTACCACCGGTACGTGGGACACGACAGCAATCGCGACATGTACATGTTCACGCAGAAGGAAAGTCAGTACGCGGCGCAGCTGGCGTGGCACGACTGGTTTCCCACTGTGTGGCTCGATGCACATCAGATGAACGCCAACGGCCCGCGCATGTTCGTGATGCCGGCCACCGACCCGATCAACCCGAACGTGCACCCGGCGATCTACCGTTGGGCGACGATCTTCGGACAGTCCCAGGCGGCGGCGCTTGAATCCGCGGGCAAGGACGGCATCATCCACAACTCGATCTACACGAACTTCTGGGAAGGTGCGATGGCCTGGAGTGGCTGGTGGCACAACCAGATCGGCCTGTTGACGGAGGTGGCCAGCGTCCGAATTGCAGGGCCGGTCGATCAGCAGCGCGCCACGCGGCCCGACGTCGGCGCATCCGAAGGGCCGAACCACGACAGCTCGGATCCCACCTTCACCACGACCCGACTGCCACCGCCAACCGACACGACTCCACGATCCGAATATCCCCGACCGTGGATGGGTGGCAAGTGGACGCTCCGCGACATCGTGGACTACGAGCTGATCGCGACAATGGCGCTACTCGAAACGGCGGCCGATCGGCGGGAGACCATCCTTCGGCACATCTACGAGGTGAATCGGACCACCATCGAGGATGGCCGCTCCGGTGCGCTCAAGGCGATCGTCATTCCTGCCGACCAGCACGACCCACGTGAGGCGGGACACCTGGCCGAGAGGCTGATGATGGGCGGTGTCGAGGTGTATCGAGCCGATGCGCCGTTCTCGACAGACGACGACAGCTTCGCTGCTGGGAGCTACGTGGTGCCAATGACACAGGTCTTTGCCCGCTACGCAAAAGATCTACTCGAGCGGCAGATGTATCCGGAGGTGCGCCGATCGAACGAGGCGGCGCCCGACCCGCCATATGACGTCACGGCCTGGTCGCTCGGCATGCTGTTCGGTGTTGACGTGAAGTTCGTGACCACGTCGGTGGCACACGTGCGGATGACGAAGGTGGCAGCGATCACGCGGGCGCCAGGGCGCATCGTTGGCACTGGGCCGCAGTATGTCTTCGAGTATCTGGGACCAGACACGGCCATTGCCATGAATCGCCTCATCAAAGGCGGGGCGAGGCTGTCGTTTCAAAGCGGCTCCCAGGTGGTTGCCGACGATGTGTCGAGGGACGCAGTTGACGCGGTCGCCAAAGAGTTCGGACTCACCGTGGTCGCGACCGCGGCCACTGGTGCACGGGATCCGGGAGTCGCGGGATCATCCCCGTCGGCCGGAGTAGCGGCAGTCGCTGAGCCACGGCGGCCTATCCGCATGCCGCGTATCGGCCTGTACTATCCGTGGACCGGCGGCAACATCGACGAGGGGTGGACGCGCTGGGTGCTCGAGCAGTATGAGTTCCCTTACACGACCATTCATAACAAGGATGTGCGCGACGGCAACCTGCGCCAGCGTTTCGAGACGATCATCTTCGCCGATCAGTTTCCGCGCGAGATTATCGACGGCTACCTCGCCAACACCGTACGCGCCGAGTACCGCGGCGGCATCGGCGATGTGGGGCTTGATCAGATCAGTCGTTTCGTGGCCGAGGGAGGCACGCTCGTGACGCTCGGTGCCGCATCCGATCTGGCGATTGACCGTTTCCCGATTCCGGTGCGGAATCTCAAGCGCGCACTGCGCCGCGATCAGCATTTCGCTCCTGGCACCATCCTGCGCATCCAGGTCGATACCACGCAGCCCATGGGATTTGGCATGGCGGCCAGTAGCTACGGCTTTTACAACAACAGCCCGTTCTTCTCGACACTCGAGGGGTTCCACTCACTGAAGCCGACCGTCATTGCGCGATATCCCAATCAGGACGTCGTCGCCTCAGGGTGGCTGCGGGGCGAAGAACTCATGGCCGGGCGTGCGGCCGTCGTGTCGTTCGACATGAAGCCGGCGGGTCGCGTGGTGCTCTTTGGTCTGCGCCCACAGCACCGCGCACAGACCCACGCAACATTTCCGCTCCTGTTCAACTCGCTGTATTTGCCGGCACACGGCGAAGACCGTCCGACCGAGTAGGCATCCCTATCAAATGGCCACAGAGACACCAGCGCGCAGAGCCAGCTCGGGGCCGGGTCCTCGGTGTCTCGGTGCGAAGAGGCGTGGTTGACACCATGATTCGGCTGCTGGTGACGGGCGGGACATTCGACAAGGAATACAACGAGCTGACCGGCTCGCTGTTCTTCCGCAACACACACGTCGGCGAGATGCTGAGGCGAGGGCGCAATCGTGCCGATGTGTCGGTGCAAGTGCTGATGATGCTCGACAGCCTCGACATGTCGGCAGACGATCGCGCGACGGTCGTCGACGCCTGCCTCGACGCGCACGAGAGCCAGATCGTCATCACGCACGGCACCGACACGATGGTCGACACCGCCCGCGCACTCGCTGCCGCACTGCCGCTCATGGGCAGCAAGACCATCGTGCTCACGGGTGCGATGGTGCCGTACGCGTTTGGCAGCTCAGACGGCCTCTTCAACCTTGGTAGTGCGCTGTCGTTCGTGCAGACGCTTCCGGCCGGTGTCTACGTGGCGATGAACGGGCGGTGGTTTCACTGGGACTGCGTTCGTAAGAACCGCGAGTCAGGGACGTTCGAGGCGATCTGACGGCGGCTTCTGCTCTGGGGGTCAGCCGAAGACCGAGCGCGACGACTTCGCGATTTGCTCCAACTGCGCAAGGTGGTGCCAGTAGTGGCCAGCCATCTGGTGGAGGATCCAGTCAACGGTGAGGGGGCCGTACTGGGGATGCGTCAGCGTCGTGTCGAGCTGCGCGCGTGACAGCCCGGCAAAGAACCGCTGGTTGAGTCGTGACAAGGCGACAAACGCCTGACGTGCCGTGGCCGCGTCAGTGGCCTGCTCGCCCGACAGCCACGCGTCCTGATCGAAGTTCATGGACGTGTAGTTGGGAGTCGCCAACGTCATCCGCGCCCGGAAGCCGAGCGCGATCTCGGTCTGGGCGAGATGCACAAGCACCAGCCGTGCGCTCCACTTGCCAGGCGCATAGCTGCGCTCGAAGTCGGTTGCCGACCATGAATCAGTGATGACCTCAACGCGCGCGACTGCGTCGTGCATGGCGATGAGTGGCTCTCGACCGGCCAGAGCGCCGGAATAGGGCGTGGTGGGGGCTAGAGACATGGCCGCTATGGTTCTGGGGCGGGCGCCTAGATCGTCGCCTGCGTCACCGTTCGAGAGCTCCGGTGGCGGCCGATGACCTCGGGCAACAACTTCTTTGTGAGATAGACCTTCGACTCGGCGTTGTCGATGTGGTGGCGCTCGTACTTCACGACCTCGAAGCGCAGATGGTCGAGTGTGCCGCGCATGTCGTAGAAGCGATTCTTGGTCTTGACCACAACCTCGTCAAAACCGTGCTCCATCGCCCAGTGCTCTTGCTGCTCGGTAAGCGCGCGGAAGTGGCCCTGGCCGCGCCAGTCTCGGCGCGTCCCGCCAATCCAGGTGTAGAGAATCCGTCGTCCTGGAAACTCGATGTGATCGCGGAGCCGATGCACCAGGTCCACCAGCGTCGGGTCAGTTTCGTCCAGGCGGATTTCGTGTGCCACCTTGAACGACACTGGCACCACCGTGCCCTGTTCGTCTGGAATCGGTGCGTTCGCGAGCAGGATGAGATGCGTGCGTCCCTGCAGCCGTTCGACGATTTCGGCAGCGGTCTTCTTGCGTGGGAACTCGTTGAAGTTCTCTTCGATGTACTGAATCTCGAGTGCGCCAGGCTCGAGGTCGTACTGGGTGATGTTGTATTCCACGGTATACGCCGCGATTCTACTTCAGCCGCGCTGTTCGATCTTGGCCCAGCTGTCGCGCAGCCCGACGGTGCGGTTGAACACGAGTGCGCCTGGCCGCGAGTCCGTGTCAACGCAGAAGTAGCCGAGGCGTTCGAACTGGAACCGATCGAGCCGTTGCGCGTGCTCCAGGCTTGGCTCCAGCCGACAGCTGGTCAGCACCTTGAGTGATTCAGGGTTCATGAAGTCAAGAAAACTTCCGGCCTCGGAGGTCTTATCTGGATCCTCCACCGAAAATAGTCGGTCGTAGAGGCGCACTTCGGCGGCGAGCGCGTGTGCCGCCGACACCCAATGCATGGTCGCTTTGACCTTACGCCCATCAGGCGCATCGCCACCTCTCGTCAACGGGTCGTAAGTGCAGTGCAACTCGACGATCTCACCGTTGCGGTCCTTCACGACGTTCGTGCAGGTGACAAAGTAGGCGCACCGCAGCCGCACCTCCTTGCCAGGCGATAGCCGGAAGAATTTCTTCGGCGGATCCTCGCGAAAGTCGTCGCTTTCAATGAACAGCTCGCGCGAGAACGGCACGCTGCGCGTGCCGGCCGTCGGGTCTTCAGGATTGTTGATCACGTCGACGTACTCGACCTGCCCCTCCGGGTAGTTCGTGATGACCACCTTGAGTGGCTGCAGGACCGCCATGCGGCGCGGCGCTCGACGATTGAGGTCTTCGCGCACGCTGTGTTCGAGCTGGGCCACGTCGATGACGTTTTCCTTCTTGGCGACACCGATGCGCGCACAGAAGTCTCGGATCGATTCCGGCGTGTAGCCGCGGCGACGCAGGCCGCTAATGGTCGGCAACCGCGGATCGTCCCAGCCCGAGACGTGCTGCTGCTGCACCAGTTGCAGCAGCTTGCGCTTGCTCATCACCGTGTAATTGAGGTTCAGGCGCGCAAACTCGATCTGCCGCGGCCGCGCACCCTCAATGAGCTGCTCGACGCACCAGTCGTACAGCGGCCGATGATCCTCGAACTCGAGCGTACAGAGCGAGTGCGTGATGCCCTCGAACGCGTCCGACAGTGGGTGCGCGTAGTCGTACATCGGATAGATGCACCAGGTGTCGCCGGTGCGGTGATGGTGCGCGCGCCGGATGCGATAGAGCGTGGGGTCGCGCATGTTCATGTTCGGCGACGCCATGTCAATCTTGGCGCGCAGCACCAGGGCACCGTCCGCAAATTCGCCCGCGCGCATGCGCGCGAACAGGTCCAGGCTCTCCTCGATTGGTCGATCCCGGTACGGACTGTTGCGGCCCGGTTCGGTCAGGGTGCCACGATACCCACGAATCTCTTCCGCCGTGAGGCTGTCGACGTAGGCCTTGCCTCGGCTAATCAGCTGGACCGCGCACTGATAGAGCTTCTCGAAATAGTCAGACGCGTAGAACAGCCCATCCCACGTGAAGCCCAGCCAGGCGACATCTTCCCGAATCGACTCGACGTACTCGGTCTCTTCCTTGGTGGGGTTCGTGTCGTCGAACCTCAGGTTGCAGGTACCACCGACCTCGCGCGCGACGCCGAAGTTCAGGCAAATCGACTTGGCGTGCCCGATGTGGAGATAGCCGTTCGGCTCAGGAGGAAACCGTGTGACAACTCGACCGCCGTGCTTTCCGGCGGCCAGGTCGTCGGCCACGATCGTGCGAATGAAATCAAGTGGAGTGGAGTCTGCCGCCGGTGCGGCTTCGTCAGAATGGCCCATGGACCCCAACATTCTATAGGGTGCGCGGGCACACCGGCGCCTCGTCTGCTAACGTGTGTGAATGCGGCTCACGGCTGACACCTGGATCGACATCCCCCGCAACGACGTCTTCCCGTTCTTTGCCGATGCAGCCAACCTACAGGCGCTGACCCCGCCGTGGGTGCACTTCAAGATCGAGACGCCTACGCCCGTTGAGATGTACCCGGGGCGCCAGATCGCCTATCGCATCCGGGTGCACGGCGTCCCGATGCGTTGGGTGTCAGAGATCTCGGCCTATCAACCCCCGGACGTCTTCGTCGACGAGCAGCGCAAGGGCCCCTATCGTCGCTGGCATCACACACACCGCTTTGTCGAGGAACGGGGCGGCACGCGCCTGCTCGACGAGGTGGAGTTCGACGTCTTCGCCGCGGTCATCGTTGGCGGGTTCGTCGCCCGAGATCTGCGGGCGATCTTCACCTACCGCCACGAGGCACTGTTGAGGATTTTCAGACAGCCAGCACCCTGGCCCCCGGCGCAGATCGAGCTGTCGCGGTAGCATGGACCCATGCGTTACACGACGCTCATCGACACGGCGACACTGGCCTCCCTGCTGCCTGTTCGGCGCGTCCTGATCGCGGACTGCCGATTCGACCTGAAGGACGCGGCGGCCGGCGCACTCGCCTTTGATGAAGGCCACATTCCTGGCGCCGTGTATGTCCACCTCGATCGCGACCTGTCGGCGCCCAAGACGGGCATGAATGGGCGGCACCCGCTGCCTGACCCGACCACGCTGGCCCAGACACTGGGCCGACTGGGCATCGGCACCGGCACGCAGGTGGTCGCCTACGATCAGGACTCGGGGATGTTCGCCAGCCGGCTCTGGTGGATGCTGCGCTGGATGGGGCACGACGAGGTGGCGGTGCTTGATGGCGGGTATGCCCGATGGACTGCGGAAGGCCGGCCGACGCGCGGCGGCGCCGAGGTGCGGCACGCCACCACCTTCGTCGCGAGGCCGCGGGGAGACATGCTCGTGTCAGGGGACCAGGTGAAGGAGTTGGCCGACCAGGGTTTTCGCCTGCTCGATGCGCGCGCGCCTGAGCGATACCGAGGGGATGTTGAGCCGCTCGATCGTGTCGCCGGCCACATTCCTGGCGCCCTCAATCACTTCTTTCAGTCCAATCTCGATGCGGGGGGCTCGTTTCGGTCGGCGCACGATCTTGCGACCAGTCTGACAGCGACACTCGGGGGGGCTCCCCCGGACCGCGTGATCTGCTACTGCGGATCGGGCGTCACGGCCTGCCACGATCTGCTGGCCATGGAACATGCGGGCCTGACAGGGGCAAAGTTATACGCCGGCAGCTGGAGCGAGTGGTCGGCAAATCCGGACAGGCCGATAGAGCGGGGTTAGTCCCTCTCAGTGCACACGCTGTGGAGGGGCGATGCCTCCGCCTGTCCGAGTCGCACGCCATTCGCTGTCCACCAGCCCATAGACCATTTGGTCCACATACTCGTCGCCGCAAAGGAACGCCTGCCGCAGCACTCCTTCTGGCACGGCGCCGATCTTTCGCAGCGCGCGATTCCCGCGGCCATTGCGCACCGCCGCCCGCGCTTCGAGTCGATGCACGCCGAGCGTCTCGAACGCGAACGACATCACCAGTTCTGCCGCTTCCTCGAAGAAGCCGGTCCCCCAGAACGGCGAGTCGATGGCAAATCCCCATTCCGCGCTCTGAAATCGTGGCTCGGTCTCACGCACCTGGAAGATACCAATCGCAGTGTCATGCCCCTTGAGCGTGACGACAAAGCAGGCCATCGTGCCCACTGCTTGCAACGCCCGCGCGCGCGCGATGAACCCCTCGAAAGCGGGCACGGTGCCAGGCGGCGCCGAGATGAACCGCGACACCTCCTGCGGTGTGATCATCGCGAGCAGAGCGGCGGCGTCGGACGTACGCATCTGACGCATGACCACTCGCTCGCCGTGTAGCGTCGGCAACTGCTCGCGCCAGTCCGGACCAGCGCCAAGTTCCGGCGGTTGCGAAGAGATCTGAACGGCCATGTGTGCCTCCCAGGTCAACAGAAGTTAGGAGAACGACTAGCGCCAGACGACGTTGTCGGCGCCCGCAGTCCCCCACACGATGTTGTCTTCGCCGTCTGATGTACCCCAGACGATGTTGTCCTCACCGTCCGACGTGCCCCAGACGATGTTGTCTTCACCGTCCGACGTGCCCCACACAATGTTGTCTTCACCGTCCGACGTGCCCCACACAATGTTGTCTTCAGCTCCGGCGTCGGTTCCCCAGACGATGTTGTCCTCGCCATCTGACGTGCCCCACACGATGTTGTCTTCACCGTCAGAGCTGCCCCAGACGACGTTGTGGCAGTCACTGCCTCCGCAGTCCGTTCCCCAGACGATGTTGTCTTCACCGTCCGACGTGCCCCAGACGATGTTGTCCTCGCCCGAGTCTGTGCCCCACACGATGTTGTCCTCGCCAGAGTCGGTCCCCCACACGATGTTGTCGCAGCCATCGCCACACGTCGTCCCCCAGACAATGTTGTCTTCACCATCCGAGGCCGCCTGGACCCGGGCAGCGCCCCACACCGTGGACGTCGCCCAGGCGTTTCCGAGCGGGTTGATGTAGCCGCCGGCGAGCAGGTGGTTGCCCCAGATCAGGTGCTGGCTCCAAGTCCGCTGCACGGGCATCCTCGAGCCCCTCTTGTTCTCCGCGTAGAACCGGGCGAGGCGGACGGCGCCAAGGACGTCGAGAAAGCCGGCGCCCTGCTCCAGCGCGTTGTAGCCGTCGTAGGTCTGCGCGGTGTACTGCAGTATCGCTTTCGCGAGGTTCGGCGTCAGGTTCGGGTTGGCTTCGAACATCAGCGCCAGCGCGCCGGCAACCTGCGGTGCCGCCATACTGGTGCCGCTCAAACTCAAGTAGGGCGGATAGCCGGTGGGTACGGAGCCATCGACGAGATACTGAGTATTTGCCGCATAGAGCGAGCTGCCAGCGACGGCGAGCGAGACGATGCCGTAACCAGGCGCCACGAGATCGGGCTTGGCGAGGTAGTCACCTCGCGTTGGCCCGCGAGAACTGAACGAGGCAACTTTGTCGTCGCCGCGCCGCACGCTACCTTCGGTGCTCGAGGCACCGACGGTCAGCACCCATGGGGCGTTGCCCGGACACAGAATGCCACCGTACTGAGTCTCGCCGGCTTTGTTCTTTCCGAGGTTTCCTGCCGCCGAAACGACCACGATTCCCCGATCGACAAGGCGCTTGGTGGCCAGCGTCAGCGGGTCGGTCCAGTACGACTCTGTTACTGCGGCGCCTGCGGACAGGTTGACGACGCGGATCTGGTAGGCCTCGGCATTGGCCGCCACCCAGTCGAGCGCCGCGATGATCGTGCTAATCGTGCCCTTGCCGTCTCGGTCCAGCACCTTCAGGGACACGAGCGATGCGTCCGGCGCCATCCCTGTCTGCTTGCCGCGCGAATCGAAGCCGTTGCCCAGAATGATGCCGGCGACATGGGACCCGTGGCCGTGGTCGTCGTAGGGATTCGGCTGGCCGTTGACGAAGTCGACGAACTTGGAGACGCGCTGATAGCCCTGGGGCGCGGTGCGAAGGCGGAGCATGTCGGGCTGCAGGTCGTCGTGCCAACTGGATACGCCAGAATCGATGACCGCCACGCCCACACCGTTACCGGTGAAACCGTAGGTCCGCTGCGCGACATCGGCCGCGGTAGCGCGGGTGGAGTAGTAGTCCGCGGCCCAGATCGGCCGGTCGACGTGCGCACTCTTCACCTCGGCGAGCGAGACCACCTGCCCCAGCGCCGAGTCAGGCACGTCGAGCACGTATCCGTTGATGAGCCCCAGGCGGTTGCCCTTCTGGTACCGCCTCAGCCCGGTCGGGAGCTCCTGCCCCTCGCCCAGCTCCACCACGATGCGAGAGCGCCGCGAATTCGTGGCAAGCGACTGCCGTCGTGTCAGCTCGCTATCGAGCTTGCCCCGGCTACGCCGTGGCGGCTGCGCAAACGCGTCCGAATTGACGGAGAGAGCGGCGACCAATGAAGCGCCGATCACCAACGCCTGCACGACGCCGTGAGCAAGGCGCGCAGGTCGACGTCGGCCGTTGAAGCGGGATGTTTGGAGTGAGCTCATAGTAGGGAGTCCGGAGCAAAGAAGGATCCGTCCCCCACTATTTCGGCCGCAACCCGTTGAACCTTAGGGCGTTGAGAGCGTTTCTGGCAGGCGATGACGGCGCGCCTGGGGTCCTCGCGCTGTGCTCTTTCGACACAGGACCTGCTGATTTCGAGTGCAGAACTGGCCTCGACGCCGGCCAGCAATGCCTCTACATTCAGCGACTTACGTCAATCCATCTGGCAGTCAAAAGCGCGCCAAAGGGCGAAGATTCGACGGGAAGCGGGGAGCGGGGTTAGGAACGAAATACCCGGACAGACCTATGACGTTGGTTCGTAGGCGAGCGACGACCCCAGCCAACGCTCGACCTCCGCGGTCGGCAGACCCTTGCGCTTTGCGTAGTCTGCTATCTGGTCCTCACCGAGACGGCCGACCATGAAATAGCGGGCTTGGGGATGAGCAAAGTACAGACCACTCACACTTGCGGCCGGCGTCATCGCCGCCGATTCAGTGAGCTCGATCCCCACGGCCGGTGCCTGCAGCAAGTTGAAGAGGGTGAACTTCTCGCTGTGATCGGGACACGCGGGATAGCCAAAGCCTGGGCGAATGCCGCGATGCCGTTCGGCCGCCAGATCCTCCTGAGTCAACGACTCGCTGATGCCCCACTCGGTGCGCGACTTCGCGTGCAGGTAAGCCGCAAAGGCCTCCGCGAATCGATCGGCCAGCGCCTTCACGAGAATGGCGTTGTAGTCGTCGTGCTCGCGTTCGAAACGATGTGCCAACGCTTCCGCGCCGATTCCTGCGGTGACGGCGAAGGCGCCGACATAGTCCCTCACGCCTGATGCGCGGTCGGCCACGTAGTCGGCCAACGACAGGTTGGCCTTGCCATCGGCAATGAGTTCCTGCTGTCGCAGCATGGGGAAGCGTGCGATCTCCTTCGCTCTCCCCTCGTCCTCAAACAGCACCACATCATCTCCATCCGAGACGGCGGGCCAGAAGCCGTACGCGCCGCGCGCCTGGAGCAGCTTCTCGTTGACGATCCGATCGAGTAGCGTGCGCGCGTTGTCGTACAGTTCCCTCGCGGCGGCGCCGTGCTGCGGATGATCGAGGATGGCGGGGAAGCGACCCTTGAGTTCCCACGCGGCGAAGAAAAACGTCCAGTCGATGAACGGAATCAGTTCCGTCAACGGCACGTCAATGGCACGCCGGCCAATGAACGAGGGCGTCAGCGGCGGCGCCTCTATCCAGTTCGTTCGCAGCCGATTTGCATACGCCGTGCTGTACGACAGCAGCGGTCGCTCCTTGCGCGCGCTGTACTGGTCGCGG
>JBEBGG010000145.1:0-8386 GCA_040081555.1 Vicinamibacterales bacterium | reverse complement strand
CCGCTCAGAAATTCCGGCTGGACGAGCAACCAGTTGAAGAACGGAACGGTGGTCTTAATGCCAACAATCACGTATTCCTGCAGCGCCCGCCGCATCCGCGCGATGGTCGAAGGACGATCCTCCGCCCAGGCGATGAGCTTGGAAATCATCGGGTCGTAGAAGATCGGCACCTCGAGCCCTGCGGTGGCTCCGCTGTCATCACGGATCCCTGGTCCAGCGGGGGCGCGCAGTTGCAGAATACGTCCTGGCGACGGCAGAAAGGCGCGATCGGGATCCTCTGCGTAGATGCGGCACTCGATCGCATGGCCCACCGGCGTCAGCAGCCGCTCGGGATCGAGCGTGAGCTTCTCTCCGCGCGCGATGCGAATCTGCCAACGCACCAGGTCGATGCCGGTCACCATTTCGGTAATCGGGTGCTCGACCTGCAGGCGCGTGTTCATTTCGAGAAAGAAGAACTCGCCGCTCTCGTCGAGCAGAAACTCGATGGTCCCGGCGTTACGATACCCTGCGGCACGCGCCACGGCCGCGGCCGCAGACGTGATGGCCTTGCGGATCTGCGGCGTGACCGCCTGCGACGGGGTCTCTTCCACCACTTTCTGATGACGACGTTGAATCGAGCATTCGCGCTCGACAAAGGGCAGGACGGTCCCGTGGTGGTCGGCGAGTAGCTGCACTTCGATGTGGCGCGGCCGCGTCAGTCGGCGCTCGAGATAGACAGCAGCATCGCCAAACGCCGCGCCCGCCTCGGACCGAGCCGCTCGCACGGCACTCGAGAGATCAGCGGGATCGGAGACAGTCCGCATGCCCTTGCCGCCGCCACCGGCGACGGCCTTCACGAGCAACGGATAGCCGATCTGCTGGGCAATTTCAGCAATCTCCGCGTCCGGCACATCCGGCGCGAAGGGAGTTTCGGTGCCAGGTACGACTCGCACACCAGCGTTGGCCGCCACCTGCCGCGCGGAAGTCTTGCTGCCCATCAACGCAATCGCCTGTGCGGTCGGACCGATGAATGTGAGGCCGGCCTCGACAACGGCGGCCGCGAAATCCTCGTTCTCCGCCAGGAACCCGTAGCCGGGGTGCACACCGTCGGCGCCAGTCTCCTTGGCCACCTCGATCAGCCGTTCGATGCACAGGTAGCTTTCGCGCGGCGCACTCGGACCGATGGCACACGCCTCGTCCGCCAAACGGACGTGAAGGGCCGCGCGGTCGCATTCGGAGTACACCGCCACGGTGGCTATGCCCATCTCACGGCAGGCGCGGATGACGCGGACGGCAATCTCGCCGCGATTGGCAATCAGAATCTTCTTCAACGAGGTGAAACTTTCCGCGCGCACCGATGCGATGGCGGGCAGGCGCTGTCCGTTACTGATTCTAGCACCTGGGGTTACCCGCTCTCAGAGCGGAATATTGCCGTGTTTCTTCGCTGGAAGGCGCTCCCGCTTGTTCTCGAGATTCCTGAGCGCCGTGATCAGCTTGCGGCGCGTCTCCCTCGGGCGAATCACTTCGTCGATGAAACCGCGCGAGGCGGCGATGTAGGGGTTGGCAAACTTCTCGCGAAACTCGGCGACCTTCTCAGCCCGCGCCGCGATGGCGTCAGCCGCCGCGTCGAGCTCGCGCTTGTAGAGGATGTTCACCGCGCCCTCGGGACCCATCACGGCAAGTTCGGCCGTCGGCCACGCGTAGTTGAAATCGGTCCGCAGGTGCTTGCTCGACATGACGCAGTAGGCGCCGCCGTAGGCCTTGCGCGTGATCACTGTGACCTTCGGTACGGTCGCCTCGGCAAACGCGAACAATAGCTTGGCGCCATGCTTGATGACGCCGCCGTACTCCTGCACGGTTCCTGGAAGAAAGCCCGGCACATCTTCAAACGTCACGAGCGGAATGTTGAAGGCATCGCAGAACCGCACAAAGCGCGCGCCTTTGACCGACGCGTTGATGTCGAGCGTGCCCGCGAGCACGGCCGGCTGGTTCGCGACGATGCCTACCGACCGGCCATCGAGCCGAGCGAACCCGACGAGAATATTGCGCGCGTAGTGCTGCTGCACCTCGAGGAAGTAGCCATCGTCGGCCACTGCGTGAATCAGCTCTAGCATGTCGTACGGCTGGTTTGGCGACGGCGGCACGAGGCGGTCCAGTGCCTCGATCTCCCGTTCCGGTTCGTTGTCAGACTTCGTGCGCGGCGGCTCGTCCAGGTTGTTCGACGGCAGGAACGACAGCAGATCGCGGACCAGCGCCAGGCATTCGCGGTCGTCGTCTACAGCAAAATGCGCGACGCCGCTGGTAGCGTTGTGCGTCATGGCGCCGCCAAGTTCCTCTTTCGTGACCTCCTCGTGCGTCACGGTCTTGATGACGTCAGGTCCCGTCACGAACATGTAGCTGCTGTCCTTCACCATCACGATGAAGTCGGTAATGGCTGGCGAGTACACTGCGCCGCCGGCGCACGGCCCCATGATTGCCGAGATCTGGGGCACAACGCCTGAAGCCAGCGTGTTGCGGAGGAAGATATCCGCGTATCCAGCAAGCGACACCACGCCTTCCTGGATGCGCGCTCCGCCTGAATCGTTGAGGCCAACAATCGGCGCACCGAGGCGCACCGCAAGGTCCATGATCTTCACAATCTTTGCGGCGTTGGTCTCCGAAAGAGAGCCACCAAAGACGGTGAAGTCCTGAGCGAAGGCAAACACCTGCCGACCATCGATTAGTCCATGTCCGGCGACGACCCCATCACCAGGCACAATCTGATCTTCCATACCGAAGTCGCGACAGCGATGGGTGACCAGCTTGTCGAGCTCTTCGAATGTGCCTGGATCGAACAAGAACTCGATTCGCTGGCGCGCCGTCATCTTTCCGGCGTCTTGCTGCTTCTTCAGCCGATCCGGGCCGCCACCCAGTTCGGCGCGGCGTTCGAGGTCATCAAGAGTCTGGTGTGGGTTCATTCGCTAGGCCTTGGGCCCGTGGACCTTCTCCCAATCCTTCAGGAACTTCTCGAGTCCGATGTTGGTCAGCGGATGGTTGAACAGCATGTCGATCACCGCCGTCGGGCACGTGCAGATGTCAGCCCCCATGCGTGCCGCCTCGGTGATATGAATCGGATGGCGGCAGCTGGCGACGAGCACTTCAGTTGAGAAGTCGTAGTTGTCGTAGATGTCGACAATCTCTCCGATCAGATCCATGCCGTTGGTACCGATATCGTCAAGTCTCCCCACAAACGGACTGACGAAGGTCGCGCCGGCCTTGGCGGCGAGAAGCGCCTGCGCTGCCGAGAATACCAAGGTAACGTTGACCCGAATGCCTTCCGATGACAGCGACTTGCAGGCGTGAATGCCGTGGCGCGTCATCGGCACCTTGACGATCATGTGTTTGTGGAGGTTCGCGATGTCGTGCCCCTCGCGCATCATGCCCTCGTAGTCGGTGGCAACGACTTCGCCGCTGACCGGCCCCTGAACGATTTCGCAGATGCGCTTGAGGTTTTCCTTGTAGTCGCCAGGCTCCTTGGCGAGCAGGGACGGGTTGGTCGTCACGCCGTCGATGATGCCAATCGCGGCGAGTGCCTCGATGTCCTTGATGTTGCCGCTGTCGATAAATAGCTTCATGCCTGTTCCTCCGCGACCGGATTGGTCAGTGAACCGATACCTTCAATGGTGACCGTCACCGTGTCGCCAGCGACGAGGGGCCCCACACCAGACGGCGTACCTGTCGAAATGACGTCGCCTGGCTCGAGCGTCATGACAAACGAGATGTATTCGATGAGCTCATCGATTTGAAAGATCAGCTGCGCACTCGACGAATGTTGCTTCCTGACGCCATTGACGAATCCCTCGACCGTGCGTGGCGTCTGGTCCAGGCCGACGGCGATGCACGGTCCAAGCGGCGCAAACGTGTCGAAGCCCTTGGCACGCGTGTACTGCACTTCGCGATTCTGAATATCGCGCGCGGTCACGTCGTTGACGCACGTGAGCCCGAAGACGTAGTCCCAGGCGCGCGCCTTCGTAACCCGATGCGCAGGCCTGCCGATCACGACGGCAAGCTCGGACTCGTAGTCTACGCGGCCGGCGCCTGGCGGCAGCCTGATGGTGCCGCCAGGATCGAGCACCGTCGTCGAAGGCTTGAGGAAGAGATACGGTTCTGCGGGCAGCGCCTTCTTCATCTCCGCGGCGTGGTCGCGGTAGTTCAGGCCAACACAGACCAGCTTTCCCGGACGTACCGGCGCGAGCAGACGAAGAGGCGTGGCACCCCCGTCGAGGCGCGCGCCGAGGGTATACCCATCGAAAATCGACACGCCCACAGGCAGCGCCTGGTGGAGCGCAGCGTCTCGTTCAACGGCGAAATACGTGTCGTGTCCGTCGGATACGCGATAGATACGATCCATGCGCCGGAAATTCTACGCTACCTAGCCGTCTCTTCGATGGCAGTGGATGGAGCGCTCCGATTACCTGCCTTGTCGACGGCCACAATCGCGTAGTGCGCCTGCACGCCGGACACCACCAGATCTCGGTAGGTGGTGTCAGGGATCGGTGTCTCGTTGAGGACCCTGGGCGCCGCTTCTGACGCCATGGTTCTGAGCACGAGATAGCCTGCCAGGTCCTCGACATCGACCGGATTCCAGATGAGACTCACCGCGCCGACTTCGGGCACCGCGTTGAGGCCCGTCGGCGCCTCGGGCGGAAAGGTGTCGCGCGGCGTGATGCACGCCCGTGATGACGGCTCACTCTCAATCGACGTGGCGCCAACCGTCAGGACCAGGCGCGTCGCGTAGCAGCGCTCCACCCCGAACTCAAGTCGTGGATCGACAAAGCGCCCATCGGTCACCGCCGTGGTGGTCAATCGGGCGTCCGTCGTGGTCACGTCGTAGACATGCACACCAAGTGGGCTGACACCCGCGTCCCTCTGCCAGGTCATCGTGACCCGAGCCGCATCGTAGGCCAGCGCTGGGGCGGCCGGAGCGGGGGGAGCAGGAACCATCGGTACGAGCACCGCATTCGATGCGACGCCGCGCCTGCCGCGCGGGCTGAAGGCGACGGCCACGTACGACCGCAATTGGTCGGCAGGGGCGTTGGCCGGCAGGGTTTCGCTCACGACTCCCTCGGCGCCCTGGTCGACACCGGTCCTTGGCGCGGCCCCAGTCGGCGGAACCACCTCCGCTGGCGCATCGGGATCCGCCGGCGGATTCACCAGGACCGAACCGATCTTCGTTCCCCGAAGAATCACATCCTCGGCAGTTGGCGTACCGAGGTCGCTGGTCGCAAAGACCTCCACCCTCGCCACATCGGCAGGCGAACGACCGTCGATATTGGTCGAGGGTACAGCGAAGCGCAGCGTGACACGACTGCCCTGCCGAAGCGCACTGAACGAGGCCGGCGCGGCGGGCACGCGAACCAGCGGTGGCAGCGGCGGCCCCTTCTTGCCGCAGCCTGTCGCGGCAAGCAACAAGACCGCGAGAAGTCCGGGGATGGTGCGCCGCACTAGAAGCGCTTGCCCTGGATGGAATCGAACGGACGCGGCGTGGAGGTGGCAGACATCGGAACGTTCTGACTCTATCGACCCGTTGATCAGGGTGTCAAGAAAACGGGACGGGCGTGAACTCGACCAAGGACACGCCAACTCAACGCCCCTGCGAGTTATCCGCCATTATTATGCGGCGGCTGTGCCGGGCAGCCTTGGCAGCAAGGTTGCTCATTACGATGCGGGAGATCGTTTATGAAACGCACACTCGCAGTTGCTTTGGCATTCGCCGTCGCGACGGCCGCTGCCGCACAGGCGCAGGGCCGGGGCCACAGATCCCCGTCCGGTCAGCAGGGCGGCGGGCGGGCCACACCCCGTTCGGATGGGGGATCGTCCGGAGGCGCGAGATCCTCTGGAGGAAGAGGCAGTCAGAGCACCGGCGGCACCTCCAGCGGGAGCGGGAGCCCTGGCGCGGGCCCCGTCTCCTCAGGCTCCGGCGCGTCCTCTGCGGGCGCGGGTTCAAGCGACGCGGACAGAACGGCCAGGCGGCGTGGCGATGGGACGGGTTCCGGTAGCCACAACCGACCAGGGCAAGGTACGGCAGACCACGCCGTCGAGCGGCGCCCAGATACGCGCGCGCCCACCGTTATCATCACAGGTTGGGGCTACGGCGGGCGCGGCTTTTATCCATGGGGCTACGGCGGCCTTGGACTCGGCGGGTACTACGGGGTGTATGACCCCTGGTGGTATGACGAACCGCCTTACGCCGGCCGCTATGACTACGGGTATGGCGACCAGGGCTCGCTGCGATTGAAGATCAAGCCGCGCGAAGCCACGGTGTACGTCGATGGGTACTACGCCGGCGTCGTGGACGACTACGACGGTGTCTTCCAGCGCCTGCACATCGATGCCGGACCTCATCGGATCGAAGTGCGGGACACCGACTTCGAGCCCCTGATGTTCGAAGTACGGATTCAGCCTAGCCGCACGGTCACCTACAAGGGCACTCTGAAACCCCTGCCCTAGCCGCGATGCTTACTACGGCAGCAGGCGCCGGTCGATGTCGAATTCGGCGACCGGCGCCCACTGCGTAGATTCGTACTTAGCCAGAACCCTGACGTGGGCGTCGATGAAATTGGAGTTTGCCATCATCTGCGTCCGCGTTTCCGTTCCCGTATAGCCCTTCTGGCACTCCACGCGTTGCAGTGTAGACGATGCGCCCGGCGCAAGCCCCTCGCTGCCGGCGATCCTCACCCAACTGCTGCCCCATTCCTCGGGGCCGTTGAGGCGACGGAACACCACGTTGGCCTGCAAGGTGTGCAGAGTCTTGTCCGAAACATTCTTCACTTTGAACACGATGGTGGGCACCATCTTGTTCTGGCCATTCACCTCTCCGGCGTTCGACCAGCCGGTGACCACGTCGGTCACTTCAAGGCCTTTGGTGAGATCGATCTTCTCGGCGCAACCGGCGGAGACAAAGGCGCCGAAGGAGAGGGCTATGAGCAGTGCGCGCATGCACGTAGTTTAGAACACCCGCACACTGATCCGCTTGAGGGCGTCCTCGCGGGACAATTCGCCGCCCAGGAACAACTTCAAGTCGGAACCTCGGACGCTGATGAGCCAGGTCTGACCATCGGTATCGGTCGAGACCGAGCGCGGCCGATTGCCAATGCCTCTGGCGGCGATACTCAGCCATTCGCCCTGACCGATATTGAGGCCTCGACTGTGTTCGAGCATGGCGTCCATCAGTGCGATGCTGATGGTTTCTCGATAGGCCTGATTCGCCTGCTGCTGACTCACTACTGGCGGCGCCTCGGCCGCCCCCTGACGGTCGGTCCCCGCGACTCCGGGGTCGCCTGCTGCGGCGCCCCCCATCGGCGCCATCTGCACCTCGACGCGCCGCAGCGCCTGCTGCACGTTGGGGTCGTTGGCCCCCCGTCCATCCACAAACGAGCGGAGCGTCTGTAGCGCGGACTGGATGCCGAGATTGCTCTGATCGAGCGCCTGGAAGCTCCATGGCAACGGCCCCTGAAGCGACGGGACCTCGACATCGAAGAATATCCCGTACCCCTCCAGGCGGAAGCCGCGCGCTCGTGCCTCTTCGGCCAGCAGCATATCGGTCGGCAACACCAGACGCAGCCCATCGCGCATGACGGCGGCGCCGTGTTCGACCGCACCTTCCAGCAACCCTTCCATCTGCCGGATCTGATAGCGCAGTTCCTTCAGTTCGCGAAGCTGCTGCGGACCCATCTGCGCCGGAGTCGCCTCGCGAGTCTGGGCCGCAACTCCGTTGGCCGAGAAGAGCGTCGCGGCCAGCGCCGCGCCTGCAATCACATTCCGCATGATTCCTATTCCTTGTGCTGACGTGCTACTGCCGCTGCGACACACGCTGCGCCAGGCTATTGACCTGCTGTTGCGTGCGCATCACTTCCATACCGGTACGGCTTTGAATCAAGCCGAGATTTCTGTCGATTCGCACCAGGTCCGCCTGACGCTGCGATTCGACCTCACGCGCCATTTCCGCAAAACGTAACGCGAGCTCACGCTGCTGTCGCCGTTCGCTGTCGCCAAGCAGCGTCCGCATGCGACGGAGCGCCGCCTCATCGGCCGCGGACGGCGAGAGTGCCGCGGCCACCGGATGGGCGGACATCTCGCCGCGGAGTCGATCTTCGAGCGCCACGAGGTCTTTGCGCCACGGCTGGCTCGCTGGTGGGGACGGTTGCGGCGCGGCGAGCGCACCGACCGCAGATGATCCGAACGTCTCGGCATGACGCCACCCCGTCCGCACCGACAGCCCCTGGGCCGATGAATACTCGATCTCCAGATTCGCGGCGCCGGCGCCCACGCCCACCAGCAACAACGCCGCGGCAGCCTGTGCCCACACCGGCATCTGCCATCGGGAGACCGTCACGGGCGGAGCGCCCCCGAGGCTGGCCCGCTCCGG
>JBEBGG010000317.1:0-2151 GCA_040081555.1 Vicinamibacterales bacterium | reverse complement strand
CTGTCGTCCGTTCTTGCGGCCTGTGCCTCTGCTGCACTTTCTGCGCAGCGACCCGAATTCATTCACCCCGAGTTTCTCGAATCGCAGTTCGCTGTGCCAGAAGGCGCGCCTTCCAGAGTCGTTGTCGCAGGGAAGGGCGAACCGGGCGAGCGACTCGCCGTGACGGGGCGGACATTGGACGGGACGCGGCCCATCGCTGGCGTGTCGCTATTCGTCTTTCACACGGACACGAACGGGGTGTATGCCACCGGCATGGATAACAACGAAGGTGAGTTCCACCCCAGGCTGCACGGCGCGCTGCGCACGGACGCCGGGGGTCATTACGAGTTCACCACCATCCGTCCGGGCAGCTACAACGCCGGGCCTTCCCATGTGCATTACATTGTGACGGCGCGTGGCTACAAACCCTTACTTCTTGCGTTGCAGTTTGACGACGACCCCATAGTCGTGCGGAAACGGAAGGCAGGTCGACCGCTCATGGATCCACAGGCTTTCCAGAAGGGGCCGTGCAAGGCGCGGCCTGACTGCATCCTGACTCAACCCGTCACACGCGACGGTCAGGGTGTCTTCCACGTCACCCGTGATATCCAAATGGTTAGAGAGTAGCTGTAGGTTCCAAGGGCGGCCCAACAATCAAATGGAGCCGACGCCCGCGTTCTGCTGCGCATGGAAGCGGGCGCGGCTCATTTGAGGCGTTCGGCGGACTACTCCGGAGACTATCCAGTTGCAAGATCGCGAGGCCGAGTCGCAATCTCTGGGAACGCACGAAGGACGGCCTTGTCGAAGGTCACGAGCGGGCATCGGGAGCGCGCCGCCAGCTCGACAAACAGCGTGTCGTACACCGACACGCCCGAGTTCACGGCACGCATCAGCGCACCTTGACACAACGTGGCCGTCGGGACCGTCTCAATCCCGAGGCGTCTGGCGAGGCCCAGACGCACCGGCCCTTCCTCCGCTGGGAGCACGCCGGCGCGCATCGCCATCCAGATCACGTTAGTGACTTCCGCATCCCAGTGGGCCGGCGCCAACGGGGCGGACAGGGTTTCGAAGCAGGCCCGTGCCTCTTCCGCAAATCCGGCGGTGCCGAGCACCAGGTAGGCGACGACGTTGGTATCAACGACCGCTTTCACGGACGACCCACGGCCATCCAGGTATCAACTTCAGCGGCCGTGGGCCGACGCGTTTGCTTCGCCCAACCCGCCTGAATCTGGTCCAGCACGGCGCGACGTTCCGCCACATACCCTTCGAGAAGATCTCGCACCTCCTGCTCCATGGACCGATTGTGGCGTTTGGCGAGGGCCTTCAGAGACTGCACCACCTTCGGGGGCACATTGCGAACGGTCAGTGTGGGCATCGCTTCTCCTTGCTGTCACAATGCTAGCATTCACACCGCCGCCGAACAACCGCTTGCAGCCGACGGCGGCCGGTGTCATCCTGAGCCGCCGCAGCTGAAGCGGCGGCGTTGGGCAGACAATCACAGGCATTCCTGACTACTAGCGCTCACCTCGACAGGCCCGTGCTCCCATGGCGACAGAGATTTCGACGGAGCGGCTCCGGCTGCGGACGTGGGTTCCCGCCGACCGAGAGCCATTCGCGGCGTTGAACGCCGACCCGTCGGTCATGGAGCACTTCCTCGCTCCGCTATCTCGACCTGAAAGCGACGCGTTCGTGGAACGAATCGAAGCGGCGTTTCAGAAGCACGGCTTCGGCCTCTGGGCGGTGGAGGTCCCTGGCGTCGCGCCGTGTGCGGGATTCATTGGTCTCTCGGTCCCGTCCTTCGCGACGCACTTCACGCCCTGCGTGGAAATTGGGTGGCGCCTCGCACGGTCGCACTGGGGCCAGGGTTTCGCCTCCGAAGGGGCCGCCGCGGTGCTCCGCTACGCCTTCGGTACCCTGCATCTCCCTGAGGTCGTGGCGTTCACCGCACCCGGCAACGTCCGGTCTCGGCGCGTCATGGAGAAGCTCGGCATGCACTACGACCCGATCGAGGACTTCGACCACCCTTCCATCCCAGCAGGGCACCCGCTTTGTCGCCAGGTCCTGTATCGGATCAGCAATCCCGCGCTGCCCAACAAGGCGCTGGAGCCGACACCGCGCGGCGGTGGTATCGTGTCGCCGCGCGGCGCGGCTCAGCGCTGACGTTGGGCGGAC
>JBEBGG010000144.1:0-8513 GCA_040081555.1 Vicinamibacterales bacterium | reverse complement strand
CGGATCTGCCGCTCGTTGTCCACCGGCGCGGAGGGAGTGGACCGTACGCGTGGCCTGGAAATGATGGCGATGGACGGCGACACGCTGACCGACACCGGCGGTACGACCAGCAGGTCGCCGCGTTTTTCACCACTGAAGACATCGCCCTGGTAGCGCGCCTGGACCGGTAGTTGAACCTTCACCTCGTCGCTGCCCCCGATCGACACGGCGAGGGTCGCGCGAAACGGCGTCGGGCGGTACGGCAGCCCAAACGGTGCGTCGGTGTCGAAACTATAACGGCCCGCCTCACCAGCGCGGTGCCAGTACGGTTCCGTGACACGCGTCGCCAGTGGAATCGTCAGCGCAGGGGCGCACTGTCCGGCAACGCCCGGAGGGACGCTCGCCAGTGCCTCGGCCGGAGCGGGAGCCGGAGCCGCGCCCGGGCCTCGGCCAGCCGTGACGGCCGTAAACGCGCAGGTCGCCGTGCCCTCCAAGCCTTCAAACGACACGCGCTTCACAGCGAGATCCTGGTCTCCGCGGTTCGCTACGAGCACCGTGACCCGCACAGACTGTCCGGGCACAACCACCTGATCGTCTGCCAACACCTCGATGCGCACGCGGCTGGCAATCACCAACGCGTGCTCGAACTCGCGTTCTTTCTGAGCCAGGCGCGCGTCCAGATCGAATCGCGAGCCCTCCGAGAGTGTCATGCCCGCCAACGCGGCGCGAAGCGCCTTCGTCGCCCGCAGGCCGGAGAGCAGCGGAGCCACGGTCGCACCGTCGGTCTCCGTGCTGAACCTCGTTTGCGCCGTCTGAATTGCGGTCGCGATAGCCTCGAGGCCCGCCGTCAGTTCAGCCGGCGCCAGGGGCGCGGCCAGTTGCGCCAGCCCGCCGATCGACGTGTCGACGCCGTCAAAGAGCGTGGACTCGGTGGCGCTGAGGGAACCGACGCTGGATTCCGCCAGCGTGTAAGTCGCCGACGCCGGCCCCGGCAGCCGGAGGAGTTGGTCGGTGCCCTGACACTTGTGCATGCTGCGCGCCTCAGCGCCGACCTCAGACCACGTCCGACCAAGCAGCGAATCGTAGCCCCCAATGTTCACCGTCAACTGTCCCACCGCGGACGCGCCCGCACGGCGTCCGTCGCCGACGTTTGCCGCAAAGTAGAACTTGCGTGGCCGCCAGGGATGCAGCCCCTCGGCGATTTGCTCGGGGTATCGACGCGGATCGCCGGCAGCACGATACGCCTCTCGGGCCAGCAACGCCGACGCCTGGTGATGCTGGCCACCGCCGCTGCCGGTCGGCGTCAGCGCCGTCATGACGTCTGGGCGGATCGTGCAAATCAGCCGCACGTAGTCCCCGATGATCTCGTCGCGGCCCCACTTCTCGTAGGTCTCATCGATGCTGAAGGAGTAGCCGAAGTCGACCGCACGCGTGAAGTACTGCTCGGCCCCATCGAACCGATGGATCGCGTGGAGCTCTTCGGTGCGCAACACGCCGAGCGCCTCGGAGAGTTCCGGGCCGATCTCGTTCTGACCGCCGTTTCCGCGGGTCGCCGTCGCCAGAGTCGTGCGATAGCCCTGACCGCGATTGAGCATCACCAGCAACCCGTTGTTCTCATCGTCAGGGTGAGCGGTCGCCATCATGAAGATGCCGGTGTTGCCAAGATGACGGAGCGCCAGGCCGAGGGCGATGTGCCCCTGATCGAGGTCGACAGGAGCCACCCGCAACTGCGCGTGGGCGCGCGGGCCGATAGCCCACGCCACAAGAAGGAACGCAAGCAACAGGCGCTTCACACTGGACTCCTAGAAGCTGACCTTCGCGCCCACTTGCATGATGCGCTGGTCGTAGGCCGCCGTACCCGAAAACGGACTTGGCACCGCCGAGAGCGCGATGCCGGCGGCATCGGTCGGGACCACCCGGTTCACACCCGACACGTTCTGGCGATTGAACAAGTTCTTGGCCTCGAAGAACGGCTCGATCCTGGAAGACCGAATCTGAACGAATCGCGAGTAGCGCAGACTGACGTCGAACACCGTGCCGAAACGCCCGGCATTGCGCTCTTGATAGAGCAGGCGGTCGTTGGTGACGCCATCCGCATTCAGGTCGAGATTCGAGCGGATATTGAAGGGCAAGCCACTGTTGGCCATCAGAATGATGCCAACCTGGTTATTGTTGGCCAACCTCGTGCCGAGGGCGTCACCGGTGACCTTCGGCGCGATCACACCGGACACGGCCAGCGTGTGCGTCTGATTGAATGGCGTCACGCCCTTGTCACGTCCGAGGTTCGACGGGTCGGAGACCCGGTCGTCGCCACTGCCAACCACATAGGTGGAGGTGAGTGGCGCATTGTCCACACCGCGCGCCAGGGTGTAGGTGGCCTGTATCTGCCAGCCATCCTTCATGCGCCTCGACAACGTGGCCGTCAACGCGTTGTACGATGCGTCGCCAATCGACTTGACGACGTTGACGTGATCGAACGTCGGATCGATCCGAGTGAACGGCGTGACCGAGGTCGAATAGATCGGCCGGCCGTCGGCCAGGGTGTTGCCGCTCGGGATCAGGTTGGTCTCCATCAACACCGGCAGATTGCGCCCTTCGGCATTCACATAGCCAACCGACGCCGACACGTCCGGAGTGAGCGCCCGCTCCACCTGCAGGTTGCTGAGCCACGCATACTGGGTCCTGAAGTCGTTATCAACCGCCGTGATGCTCTGACGCGGAAGCGTGAAGCTCGCCGGCGGCGCGGCCAGGCTGGTCGGAAACGCCGGCGCTCCGTCCGCCGTACCGGAGACCCTGACGTTGTAGCGCAGGGGATCGCCGCTATTGAGAAGGGCACCATCGTAGAAGTCGAGCAGCGGCGGTTCGTACATCTTGCCGATCGAGGCCCGCAGCACCGTGCGGCCGTTGTCGTCGAGGGACCAGGCCACACCCGCGCGCGGCCCCCAGTTGTTCTTGTCGACCACAAAGCCGTTCGAGTAGACGTTCAACGCGAACGGCTTGGCCGCCGGCACGTTGAACACGTCGTAGCGCAAGCCGTAGAGCAACTTGATGCTCGGCGCGATCTGCCAGTCGTCCTGGAGGAAGAAGCTGCCAAACACCGAGCTGTAGTTCAAGTCGAGCTGACCGAAGGTCTGCTCGAGTGTCGTGTAACCCAATCGGTTGACACCGCTCTTGGCGTCGAGATAGGCCTGCACGCTCGGAAACGTGTAGTTGAAATTATCCCCGGCCACGCGCTCATCACCGATGAACTGGACGTCCGCGCCGAACTTGTAGACGTGCGCATCGCGAATCCTGGTGTAGTTGTCGAGCACCTGCCAAATCTTCTGGCTGAAGTCGAAGCCAACCGAGTTACCGTCGCCAATGCGAGGGCCACCAAACAGTGCCACACCACTGATGGTGATCGCCGGCCCAGCGACGCCGTCACCAATCGTCCTGAACTGATGCCGCCGCGCGAATTGGACGCGCAGCTCATTCAACGACGTTGCATTGAGTGTCGTCGCCGCTTGCACAGCCGCCGAGTCCATGCGGTCGGTGAAATCCGACACGCGATCGACGGTTGTGAGTTGGCCTGGAACATTCGAGGGCGAGAAATTCTTGAACAGCAGGTACCGGCCGGTCACCAGCGTGTTGGCCCCAAGCTGATAGTCGACCTTACCGAAGCCGAAGTTCACCCGCTGATGCGCCGGAATCACACCGTCTCCAAGCGAGATGCCAAGCGCCGACGCGTCGGCCGGCGTCACCGCAATTACCGAATTGGTCGTCACCAGACTGCGGTCGATGAATTCATACGCGCCAAAGAAGTGTGCCTTGTTCCTGGCGATCGGCCCGCCGAGCGTCAAGGTCGCATCGTCGGCTTCGGTGTCAGGCTTCCGGGCTCCCGGTGTCAGAAAGAACAGCGGTGCGGACATCGCGTTGCGCTTGAACCGGTAGCTGGCCGTACCGTGCACATCGTTGGTGCCAGATTGGGTAATGGCGTTGTAGACCATGCCGGTGGTCTGGCCAAACTCGGGTGCGAAGCCATTGGTCACCACCTTCACTTCGCGCACCAGCACCTCAGAGACTGGCAGTAGACGCAACCCCGCACGGTCCTTCTCGGTGTTGGTGTTGCCATCGAGCAGATAGTTGGTGCGCATCTGGGAGCCGTTGGCGTTGATGCGCGGCACGCCGAGTTCGTTGTTCTCGTAGCCGGTGACGTTGGCCTGGAGGAACGCGAAGTTGTAGGGATTGCGCGACGGCAACGGCAGATTGTGAATCTCCGCATCGCTGATCGTCCGGCCGAGATCGATCTTGCCCGGGTCAGCGACCGGTGTGTTCACGCTCACCGTGATGGCCTCTGACAGATTTCCAACCGTCAGTTCTACATTGATCACCGCGGTCTGTCCGGCCTGCAGCACGATGCCGACCCGCTCGAACTTCCGAAAACCTGGAAGCTCGGCTGATACACGATAGGTCCCGAGGGGCAGCAGCAGGCCTCGATAGAAGCCGTCCTCGTTGGACACCGTCAGACGCGACGCGCCGGTGTCAGTATTGAGGATCGAGACGTTGACACCGGGCAGCACCCCACCCTGAACATCGGTGATCGTGCCTTCAATGGACCCGTTGGCGGCCTGCGACTGAGCCAGTGCGGGGAGAGCGAGAGAGGCACTGAGCAGTGCAGCGGCAAGAGCACGCAACATCGTGGATCCTCCAGTAGATTCTGGCGATTTTCGCGAGTATACACCTCGCAAAAACAAGGGTCTTTCGGGGGGTTAGACGCCGGCCGGCGCGTCGAGGATCTCGCGGTAGTAGCGCTCGTAGATCGGCACGATTGCGTCGTCGGCGTAGCGCGTTTCCGCGAGCCGCCTCGACGCCGCCGCCGCACGCGCATGCAGGTCGGGATCGGTGAGCAGCCGCACGACCGACGCCGCCATGCCGTCGAGGTCGTGCAGCGCATGCAGAAACCCGCTGACACCGTCCTCAACGACTTCGGGCAAGCCGCCGATCCGCGACGCCACCACCGGCAACTCACACGCCATCGCCTCGAGCGCGGCCAGGCCAAAGCTCTCCTGAGACGACGGCAGCAGGAACACGTCGGCGGCCGACAGCAGCGGCACAACACGATCCTGCTCGCCGAGAAACTGCACCCGATCTCCAAGGCCGAGCGCTCTTGCCAATCGCATGGCATCGTCTAGATCCGGACCATCGCCCACCATCAGCAGGCGGCTCGGCACCTTCGCGTGCACGCGCGCAAAGACTTCGACCACCGCGGTCACGCGCTTCACCCGCCTGAAGTTCGAGACATGAATCAACAGCTTCTCGCCAAGTGGTGCGAAGCGGGCGCGAATTTCCGGCACGTCATGCCGGCGATTCAGATCACAATCGATGAAGTTGGGAATGACGCGGATGGGCACCTTGACGCCGAGCTCACGGAGCGTGTCCTGCTTGAGGCTCTCGGAAACGGCGGTCACGCCATCTGACTGCTCGATGCTGAAGCGCACCGTCTCGGAGTAGGACCGGTCGGCCCCCAGCAGCGTGATGTCGGTGCCGTGGAGCGTAGTGACGACCCGGGGAACCTTCACGGCTGGTGTGGCCGCGATCATCTGCCGCGCCAGGTACGCCGCGGTCGCATGGGGAATCGCATAGTGCGCGTGCACCACGTCGAGCCGCTCGGCACGCGCGACCTGCACGATGCGATTGGCCAGCGAGAGCAAGTACTGCGGCTCACGAAAGACCGGGTACGAGGGCGTCTCAACGCGATGAAACGACAGCCCGGGCGTGTACTCGCCAAAACGTACCGGCATCTCGTTGCTGAGCACGTGGATCTCGTGGCCGCGCTCGGCCAGGGCCTTGCCCAGTTCGGTGGCCACAATGCCGCTGCCTCCCACCGAGGCGTAGCACACGATCCCGATCTTCATAGGTCGCACATCACGGACACTTGAGGAGGGTCGACCGGACGATCGGCTCGCGCACGACAACGCCCTCGGCGCGGGCGACGCCGACGCGAGAACCAAAGAGCGCATCGCGACTTTCGATCATCTGGCGAAACAGCGGAGTATTCAATCGGGTGGCCACGCCATCATCGTGCGCCGGCGCCGTGAACTGGCTGGCATGACAATCAAGGGCCGCGAGCTTCCTGTCGTAGACCTTGGACACATCGACGACGAACGAGGGTTCAGCGGTATCGTTGATGAAGTAATAGCAGATCCACTGGACCTTCCACGCCTCACCCCCTGCCTGGTAACGGCGCAAGCCCGCGTTGAAGCACGCTTCGGTCAAGACGCTGCTCGCCGCAACATGGTCCGGATGACGGTCCGACCAGTACGGCGCAGCCACGACCGACGGACGGTGACGCCTGATGAAGGCCACGGCCTGTTCGAGGTGGCCCGGGTCCTTGCCAATCTGCCGATCCGCCCAGCGCAGGTTCTCCCGCCACGCAGCTCCGAGCACATCCCGCGCCCGCTGACACTCCGCCAGACGCTCTTGCGCGTCGCCGTTACTGCCCATCTCCCCGGCAGTCAGATCGCAGAGGCCCACCGAGTGCCCGAGGGCCACATGGTGCGCAATCGTACCGCCGAGACCGATCTCCAGGTCGTCAGGATGGGGGCCAAACACCAGCAGGTCCAGCGGTGCCCTCATCGATGAAACCCGAACGCGTCGTCCGCGGCGTCGTTCTCACCAAGGTGATGGCGGAGCAGGACGCGGCTTGCCAGGTACGCGCCCGTCACGCTCGGACTCGAGTCGCCGAAGGCGAACAGATGGAATGGAAAATTTCTGTGCGGCCCGAGATAGGGCAAGCGCTCGGCCGTGAGCGCGTAGGGCGACTCCCAGCCATACGCCGGCATGATCCCTGAGATGTCAGGATAGATCGTTGACAGCTCGTACATCAGTTCGTTACTGCGGTACACGATGGCCTGCTCGGCGAGGCGCGGCGTCGGCGTGTCGATGTCCGCACCCGTCACCATCAGTCGGTCGCCGTCGACCCAGCGAATCACGTGTGGGGGAACCCCGAGGTCGCGCACAACGGCTTGGCGCGCGCCCAGCATCGCCCTGATCTTTGCCGGCACCGGTTCCGTGAGCGCAGAGTACGCGCTCTTGAACCAGAAGTGACGCCGAAGGGACTTGAACAGCATCGTCGGCATTCCGGTGGCGACGATGATTCGTTGCAGGCGAAGCGGACCCGCCGGGGTGACCATGTCCGCGTACTTCCGGGTGAAGGTGATCTTCGACACTGGAGACTGTTCGAAGATCAGCGCACCTCGAGCGGCGGCGGCAGATGCCAGGCCCAAGGTGGCGCGATACGGGTCAATCGTGACGCCGTCCTGGCCGCGCAACCCGGCGACCGCCGCAATCGCCGCCTCCGCCGCCACGACCCGGCCGCTCAACAGGGAAGCGCCGAGCCCGGCGGCCTTGCGCGACTTCTGTTCGCGCTTGAGCGCGACGGCTTGCTCCTGATTGAGAGCCGCCACCAGCGCGCTCGCCGGCTCCAGCCGGCACTTCACGTCGAGCCGTCTGAGTAGTGCGGTGAAATCGAGCGCCGCGCGACGCCAGGCCTGCCAGGCGTGGCGAGCCGCTCTCTTCCCCACCATCTTCTCAACGTCCGCGAAGTCTGCGTTCGGTTCGCCGGCAATCCACCCAGAGGCGCCGGCGGTGCCGCCCTGGCCCAGGCGGTCGGCCTCGAAGAGGGCAACCTTGATGCCTGCCGCCGCAAACGCGTAGGCCGTGGCACAGCCGGTGAGACCACCACCAATAATGGCGACGTCCACCTGCGGTAGGGTCTTGGGCTTGCGATAACTGGGGATTCGGGACTTCGGATACTGGTCCACCCAGGGCGAGCGCCCGTAGCGCGTAGGCATCAGGTCGACATCATAACCGGGGGATTGGTTCAACCAGGGTGCCTGGTTCCAGGGTTTCGCACGGTTTCCGACTGTTCCGGGTGCCGGGAATGGCCCGCAGACCCTGCACGCCGGTCACCGCGGGGGCGGATCCTTGAGGCCGCGCTCATTGGAGAGCAGCCTGCTCTTCCGCTCGATACCCCAGCGATATCCACCGACGCCGCCGCCTGCGGGTACCACCCGGTGGCAGGGAATGGCTATCGCGATCCGGTTCGATGCGCAGGCGCGAGCCACGGCCCGGGACGCTGAGGGCCGACCCAGCAATTTGGCGATCTCGCCGTAGGTGCGCGTTTCTCCACGCGGAATAGCGGTCAGGGCCTTCCAGACTTGCCACTGAAACGCCGTGGCTCGGATGTCGAGCGGCAGATCGAGCCGAGGACACGACCCGGCAAGATGGTCGATCACCTGCGCCAGCCATGGTTCGAGACGCGTTCTATCTTCCACCAGCGTTGCGGCCGGAAACTCGCGCCGAAGCGCCGTGTGCAACGCCGCCGCACTGTCACCAAGCGACACCGCACACACGCCGCGATCGGTGGTCGCCACCAGGAGGTCGCCGAGCGGCGATCGTGCCGTCGCATACGCGATGGTCGCCCCCGCCCCGCCCTTCCGATAGGACGACGGCAAGAGACCGAGAGTGCTCCCGGCGCCCTCATAGAAGCGGCT
>JBEBGG010000316.1:0-2178 GCA_040081555.1 Vicinamibacterales bacterium | reverse complement strand
CAGACGCCGCCGCTGACCGACACCGGTGTCACCCATGTCCCCGGTCTAAGTCGTTACCCATCTAGGCGGCCGCACAGGCGTGCCATGCAGATTCAGGGTGGGCTCGCGGGTGCCGTTCGCTACACTCAGCAAACCGGAAGGCTGGTTGGCGGAAAGAACATCCGGGTCGAGGGTGCCCGGGTCCGATCTCACCGATTGGCCCAATGCGACAGAGGCGGAACGGGGCAAGGATGACTATCGTGCATCGAGTAGTGAACACGTTGGCAATCGTGCTGAACGTCGCATTCGCCGCACTGGTTCTATACGCCAAGTGGGATGAGGTGGTTCACAACTATGATCTCCGAAACTCACCGGGATTTGACCTCTTTCTATTGTGCGTACCGACCGTGTCTCTCATCGCCTTGCTGTGGGAGGCTCGGCGTCGCACTCGCCAGTGAACGTTTCGAGACGAGCCGTGCGATCGCACTCGCGTCACCTGGTCTGCTGTGCCACTGGAGTTCATGCGTCTGAGCCCATCGTTCAAGGCAGCAGTTCGAGGGTGTCTGGGAACGGCGGTTGTTTTTGGCATCGCCATGGCTGGCATGTACTGGAATTCGTTGGCCCTGCAGGTCGTGGCAAGTGCCGTGGCGGTCAGCGTGGGAGTGATGGCTTGGGCCGAGCACCATTCCCACCTGATCACGTCACGGTCAGACCCGGTCGCTCGACTCCAACTCAGATTCCCAAGGGGCGTGAGGGTGGCCTTCCTCAGGAGCGGGTGTGATTGCGAGCGTCGCGGGCCAAGACGCTCCAGCGGCCCTCAAGTCAACTGCCTTTCGGATCGTCGGCGCGCTGTTGTTGAGAGGCTGGATGAGAGCGGGGCACCTCACGAAGGCTGGCTTCGTCGCCCATCCTGATGCAGAGGCGGCCTTGAAACACCTTCAGGCGGCGTGGCCCGGAGCGAGCTCCAGAACTTGGAGAAACAGGATTCTGGCTCGAATTGACCGAGAAGGGCGTTGAGGAACTGAAGCGTCAGAACGCGTCCGGCGAGCGCCGGGATGATCCGACCTACATCCAGACGCTGTAGGACCAACTCTCACCGTTGACGTCCTTCCGCTTCTGAGTAGCGTCTCGTTCAGAGTCCGGCTCAGCTGATCCCCAACTCCTTCTTGATGTCCTTCAGCAGCACCAGCAGGTGATAGGGATCGGTTGGCGACGGCACGAAGCCAAAGCGTTCGTAGAACGCGCGAGCGGCGTCGTCCTTGGCGTGCACCGCCAGGGCACGCAGGCCCGCGATCTCAGAGGCCTGCAGCGTGCGCAGGACGGCGTCCTTGAGCAGGCCGGCACCGACGCCTCTGCCCTGCCAGCTCAGTGAGACCGCGAGGCGTGCCAGCACCATCAGCGGGATCGGGTGTCTCGCTAGCCCCTTGCCGATGCGCTCCGGTGCGTCCTCGCGGTGCACCGAACCGAACGCCAGTGTGTAGTAGCCGACAATCTCGTCATCGGAGAGGCCGACATAGGTCTGTGACGAACCAGCCTGCTGGTTGTTCAGCGCGTAGCGGGCCAGAAACCGGTTCAGCGGCGCAGTGCCGCAGTCAAACGCGTCAACGGCATGCGCGCGGGTGAGCTTCTCGACTCGCCGTGACATTCACGCCGACGGATCGAAGAAGCCCGGGCGACGGAGCAGCTCAACCAGGCGGGGGTTCGATCGTGGTTCGGCATCGAGCAAGCCCTGGAACTCGCGCCACCGTTCCGAATCCAGCTGAAAGTTGGTACGGTCAGGCAGCGTTTCGGCCGCCCGCTCGAGCGCGCTGTCGAGGACGAAGTCGCTCACCGAGCGGCTCAACGCCGCCGCCGCCGTCTGCAACGTGCGCTTCGCGTCAGGCGTCAGTCGAAGGTCGAGTTTCTCACTGCGTGTCAGGGTCGCTTTGGGCCTCATATCCACCCCCTCAAGAAGGGTAGCATGTTGGCCAGACATTGTCATGACACCTGGCCAAGGGTGGCTTCTCAGCGCGTCGTGCCGAGGCCGAGAAAGAGCCGGAGTCCTTCATCGATGGCCTCGAGTTCGCTGCTCGCCACTCGCCCGAATGTTCGTCGAATGCGCCGCTTGTCGATCGAGCGCAGGTGGTCGATCAAGGCCGAGGAATCCTTGACGAGGCCACTGACGCCGGCCCTGAGCACGGGGTAGAGCGCGCCGGTGCC
>JBEBGG010000034.1:0-29995 GCA_040081555.1 Vicinamibacterales bacterium | reverse complement strand
GTTCGGACGCAGGTCGTGCCAACGTTGAGGAAACCGAGATCCTCTCCGCCGCGAAAATATCGACTGGCGTCAAACGCCGCCGCCGGACGCGCCAGCTTTTTCAACTGGCGCCTCGCACCCTCGGCGACTAGGCGAGCTTTCTGAGGATGAAGCATTTCAAGTAGTAGGTCTCGGGAACACCAAGCAGCACGGGATGGTCGCGGCCCTGCATCCGCTTTTCAACAACGCTGACCTGCACCTGTGCGTCCATAGCCGCTTCGTGAATGATGCTGCCGAAGGTCGCCTCGTCTATGTGGTACGAGCAGCTGCAGGTAATGAGCGTGCCGCCTGGGTTGAGCAGTTTCAACGCCCGGAGGTTGATCTCCTTGTAACCGGTGACCGCCTTGGGAATCGAGGCGCGGGTCTTGGCGAAGGCCGGCGGGTCGAGCACGATCGTGTCGAAGCGGGCCCGCAATCGATCGAGGCCGCGCAGTTCGTCGAACACGTTGCCGACGCGCGCATCCACCTTCACGCCGTTGCGCTCGGCATTTCGGCCGATACGGGCCACCGCGTCCTCGGAGATGTCGAAGGCGAGGGTGTCGTGCGCCCTGGCCGCCAGCGCCAGCGCGAAGCCGCCGTCGTAGCTGAAACAGTCAAGGAGTCGGCCCGAAGTGTAGCCTGCGGCGGCGGCGCGGTTCTCGCGTTGGTCGAGAAAGAGCCCGGTCTTCTGGCCGTGCCAGACGTCAACGTCATAGTGCACGCCGAGTTCGTGAATGCCGACCGTCGGCGGCACCTCACCTGACAGCACCTCAACGCGCTGCTCAAGCCCTTCAAGCACACGGGCGCGCGGGTCGTTTCTCGCCAGAATACCTTTGGGCTGCAGCAGTTCGTTGAGGATCTCAACGATCTGCGGCGTCAAGGCGTCCATGCCCTGCGACAGCGCCTGCAGGACCAAGTAGTCGCCGTAGCGGTCGACGATGAGCGATGGCAGCAGATCGCCTTCGCCGTGCACCAGGCGATACGCCGTCGCGGGCACCTCGAGCAGGCGCCGAAACGAGATGGCCGTCTCAAGGCGCTTCTTCAGCAATGCGCGGTCGGCGATCTGTTCGCCATGGGTCAGCATCCGCAGCGTAATCTGCGAACGATCGCTGAAGAGTGCCTGCCCCATCAGTCGCCCACGTGGATTCCTGACAGACACAACGGCGCCCGCCCCGGCCTGCACCTCCGTGACGTCTGTGCGGTAGATCCACGGATGGCCGGCATCGATTCGTTGCTCGCCGCGTTTGGAGAGGGTGACAATCGGAGGCATGGGAAGAGGCCAAGTCTATCGCTTCGTGGAGGCGTCTAGTACAATTGCCACCTTATGCGCGTGGCGATCGGCGCCGACCATGCCGGCTACCTTCTCAAGGAACATCTAAAACAGACGCTGGTCCGGCTGGGTCACCACGTCGACGATCACGGCACACACAACGAGGCCTCGGTCGATTATCCGCCGATCTGCATGGCCGTCGGGCACGCCGTGGTTAGCGGCAAGGCCGACCGTGGCATCGTGCTTGGCGGCAGCGGTCAGGGCGAACAGATCGCTGCCAATAAGGTGCGAGGCGTCCGCGCCGCGCTCTGCAACGATCTCTTCACCGCCCGCCTCTCGCGTGAACACAACGACGCCAACGTCCTTTCCATGGGCGGCCGTATCGTCGCCTTCGGGCTGGCCGATGAAATTCTGGAACTGTGGCTGACGACCGCCTTCGAAGGCGGCCGCCACCAGCGCCGCCTCGATCAAATCGCGGCCGCAGAAGAGCGAATATAGGAGCGAGAAGGACCCACCGATGAGCACTGAGACCGCAGGCATCCCGCGCTGGCGCACGTTGGCTGATGCCGACCCCGAAATCGCCGACGCCATTCACCACGAGATCGCGCGACAAAACGACGGACTCGAGCTGATTGCTTCCGAGAACTTCGTGAGCCGCGCCGTACTCGAGGCCGCCGGCTCCGTCCTCACCAACAAGTACGCCGAGGGCTATCCAGGTAAGCGCTACTACGGCGGCTGCGAGTTCGTAGACGTCGTCGAGCGCACGGCAATTGCTCGTGCCAAGGAACTATTCAAGGCCGAGCACGTCAACGTGCAGCCGCACTCCGGCGCGCAGGCCAACATGGCCGTGTATCTGACGCTGCTCAAACCTGGCGATACGGTGCTCGGCATGAACCTGGCGCATGGCGGCCATCTGACGCACGGTCACCCACTGAACTTCTCGGGGCAGCTGTACAAGATCGTCCCGTACGGTGTCAGTCAGGCCGACGAGCGAATTGACTACGACGAACTCGACCGCCTCGCAGACGAGCACAGGCCGAAGATGATCATCGTCGGCGCCAGTGCCTACTCGCGGATCATCGACTTTGCGCGCGTTCGCGCTGCCGCCGATCGCATTGGCGCCGCCGTGTTTACGGACATGGCACACATCGCAGGCCTTGTCGCGACTGGCATGCACCCGAGTCCGGTGCCGTATTCAGACTTCGTCACAACGACCACCCACAAGACGCTACGCGGACCGCGCGGTGGCATGGTGCTCTGCCGGGAAAAGTACGCTAAGGACCTGGATCGCAGTGTGTTCCCGGGCGTGCAGGGCGGACCGCTCATGCACATCATCGCCGCCAAGGCCGTGTGCTTCAAGGAGGCCCTTGAGCCGGCGTTCACGGATTACCAGCGACAGATCGTTGCCAACGCCGGGCGACTTGCGAGCGTTCTCGGCCAAGAGGGTTTTCGCCTCGTCAGCGGCGGCACCGACAATCACCTGATGCTGGTGGACGTCTTCTCACGCGGCTTGACAGGCAAGGTGGCTGAGGCCGCACTCGGCAAGGCCGGCATCACCGTCAACAAGAACGCGATTCCGTTTGACCGGAATCCGCCGATGACGGCCAGCGGCGTGCGCGTCGGTACACCTGCTGTCACTTCTCGCGGCATGCGAGAAACCGACATGGATCTGGTGGGCGAGCTATTCAGCCGCGCGCTCAGGACTCCAGACGACGACTTGGCGTTGGCAGCAGTGCGCCGCGATGTAGAACGACTGTGCCGGAAGTTCCCGCTCTATCCGGACTCGTAGAACAGACCGCGCTTGTCTTCCGCAGCGGCGGTGCGCTCGCGCAGGCTCTGCCGGGGTACGAACCGCGCGACGGACAGGCCGACATGGCCGAACACGTCGCGCGAGTCATCGCCGAGGGCGGCGTGCTCCTGGCTGAGGCCAGCACGGGCACCGGGAAGACGCTGGCGTACCTAGTACCGGCGATTCTCAGCCGACAGCGAGTGCTGATCTCCACCGGCACGAAGAATCTGCAGGAACAGATCTTTTCCAAGGACATCCCGACACTGCGCCAGGCGCTGTCACTGCCGTTCACTGCCACGTGCATGAAGGGGCGGGCGAACTACTTGTGCCTGCACCGACTCGATCAGCTAAACGACGGCGTTGGGCCGACATCACACGATGTGTTCTTGCCGATCATCCGCCAGTGGGCCAAAGGCACAGACACCGGCGATCGCGCCGAGCTGAACGACCTGCCCGAGGATTTGCCGTTCTGGGCGGAGGTCTCAGCGACCGCCGACACCTGCCTCGGCACCGAGTGTCCGCGCTATACGGACTGTTTCGTCACCCGCATGCGCCAGCGCGCGGCCGAGTCCGATGTGGTCATCGTCAATCACCACCTGTTATGCGCCGATGCCGCTGTGCGGCGCAGCAACTTTGGCGAGGTGATTCCGGCCTGCGCGCACGCCGTGATCGACGAGGCGCACCAACTCGAAGACATCGCCACGCAGTACTTCGGGTTTGCGGTCAGCAACTACCGCTTCGAAGATCTCGCTCGTGATGTGGAGCGCCTCTCACGCGGTGGTTCAGTCTCGTCGTCTCTGGCCATGATCGATCTCGACAAGTCGGTCGCCAAGGTGCGCGATCACGCCCGCGCTTTCTTCAGTGAATTGGTCTTCGCGCACCGCACAAGCGACCGGCTGCGCGCCGAGGAACGCGTCAGGGCTACTGACGCCACACTTGGGCAGACGCGGGCCGCCGCGGCCTATCTGGCGGGTGCGCTCGACAACATGGAAGCCACACTCGCCTTGCTTGCCACACCGGCCGGTGGCGACGATGGCCCGCCGCCTGGTCAGGATGCGGCGGCGCTCGCAAAGCGAGCCGCCGACATCCGAGACGAATTGCGACTACTGCTCCGAGGCGACGACATCCGCTACGTCTACTTCGTCGAGTTCAGGGGTAAAGGCGTCGTGCTGCGGGCGGCACCGATCGATGTGTCCGATATCATTCGTGAACTGCTACTAGATCGAATGCGCACGACAGTGTTGACATCCGCCACGCTCACGGTCGACGGTGGGTTCGACTACATCCGCAGTCGTCTTGGTGTCACCGAGTGCGATCAGATCCAGCTAAAGTCGGAGTTCGACTACACGCGCCAGGCGATTCTCTACTTGCCGAAAGGGATGCCTGATCCACGGCTGCCGGAGTTTTCAACAGCGGCCGGGCGCGAAGTCATAGAGATCCTCAAGCGGACGAAGGGTCGCGCCTTCGTCCTGTTCACTAGCTATGCGAGCCTGCGAGCCGTGCAGGCCATGGCGGAAATGGCGCTGGACTATCCGATTCTGGTCCAGGGCAGCGCGCCACGCTCGCAACTTCTCGCACAGTTCCGCCAGACGCGCCACAGCGTTCTGCTTGCCACATCGAGCTTCTGGCAGGGCGTTGACGTGGTGGGTGAGGCGCTCAGTTGCGTGATCATCGACAAGCTGCCTTTCGCCTCGCCTGGCGATCCGATTACTTCCGCCCGGATCGACGCCTTAAAGATCCGCGGGGAGGAGCCGTTTGACACCTACCAGGTCCCCCTCGCCATCCTCGCACTGCAGCAGGGCCTGGGGCGGCTGATCAGACACCGAACGGACCGGGGTGTGCTGGCGGTGCTTGACCCGCGTCTTCGGACAAAGGGTTACGGCCGGCGGTTTCTGGCATCGCTACCACCAGCTCCGATCGTCCACGACTTGGCCGCCATCGAAGGCTTCTTTTCGATCGTGTAAGATACGAAGCAGACAGCAGTTAACTGTATTTCTTAGGAGGATTTTTATGGTCCGCCGAATCAACGGCCGGTCCTCGTGGTTCATGGTGCTGGCAGCGCTCGTCGCACTCGCCGTCGCGGGCCCTGCGCTGGCGCAGTCCAGCGGCATGATCAAGGGCACCGTCACGGACGAAAAGGGACAACCTGTCGAAGGCGCCAAGGTCACCATCGTGATGGTAGGCGGCAGTGAACGCAGCTACGAGACCAAGACGGATAAGAAGGGGCAGTACATTCAGATTGGCCTTTCCACAGCGTCGTGGAAAGTAACGGCAGAGAAGGATAAGCTCGCTTCGAAGCCCGTCACGGTCGCGACGCGAGCCAACGCGCAGCGGAGCGCGGATCTCGTGATCGGTGTCGCGGGCGCTGCGGCTACGGCCGAAAACGCGGCCAAGGCCGCGGAGCTGAAGAAGCTCTTCGACGAAGGTGTCGCCTTGAGCAGCGCAGGTAAGCACAAGGAAGCCGTGGAGAAGTTCACCGCGGGTGTCGCGCTCAATGACCGGTGCTTTGACTGCTACGACAACATCGGCTTCAGCTACGCGCAGCTAAAGGACTGGGACAAAGCCGAAGCGGCGTACAAGCAGTCGACGACGATCCGTGTAGACGACGCGGCCGCGTGGAGCGGACTGGCGACCGTCTACAACGCCCAGCGCAAGTTCGACCTCGCGAACGAAGCCAGCGCCAACGCAACAAAGTACGCGCCCGCCGGTGGCGCGGCCGGCGGCGGCGCTGACGCGCTCTACAACCAGGCCGTCATCCTGTTCAATCAGGGCAAACCGGCTGACGCCAAGCCGCTGCTCGAACAGGCCGTGGCCGCCAACCCCGGCCACGCCGACGCGCACTACCTGCTCGGCATGGCGCTGGTCGGGATCGATCCGACCAAGGCAGTACCGGAATTCGAAGCGTTCCTCAAGCTTTCGCCGACGGGCCCGGCCGACAAGGTCAAGATGGCCAACGACATCCTCGCCGCATTCAAGAAGTAGTGATCGATCAGGCCGCGCTCCGTGCCCGGCTGGCTGGCGTTCGCGAGCGGATCGCACGCGCGGCCGACCGGGCGGGGCGCGATGCCGCATCCGTTTGTCTCGTCGCCGTCTCCAAGACATTCACGGCCGAGCATGTTCGGATTGCCGCTGACACGGGCCAGCGCGATTTTGGCGAAAACAAGGTGCAGGAGGCGCTCGAGAAGATGCGTGCGACCTCCGACCTCTCCCTCCGCTGGCACCTGCTCGGACACCTCCAGTCCAACAAAGCTAAGAAGACCACCGGATTTCATGTGCTGCATGGTGTAGACAGCACCGATGTGCTCAAGAGGGTGGACCAGGCGGCCGAAGCAGCCGGTGCCACGCCGGACGTGCTCATCCAGGTCGACCTCGGGCAGGAACCAACGAAGTTCGGGGTCGAACCAGACACCCTTCCGGCAATCTTCTCCGCCGCCGCACTGTGCCGCGCCGCGCGAGTCCGAGGTCTCATGACACTGCCGCCAGCCTTCGACAACCCGAATGAGGCGCGGCCCTACTTCGTGCGCCTGAGACAACTGCGCCAGGACCTCCAGAGCCAGGGCGTTGCTGCCTCGCTTCTCAGTGAATTGTCGATGGGGATGAGCCACGACTTCGAGGTCGCCGTCGAAGAAGGCGCGACCCTGATTCGAGTCGGCTCCGCCATCTTCGGGGAGCGCCACTAATTATTGAGACTCGGCCCTTCGATGTGGCAGGCGACAATGACTGTCGGACCGGCCGGTTCGAGCCGATACGTGTCAGAACGGGAAATCTACCGAAGGATCAGCCCATGAATGTCAGCCCCCTCGACCTCAGACAGCAGCGATTCGGCTCCTCGATGCGGGGCTTCGACAAGGTCGAAGTCACGTCATTCCTGATGGCCGTGGCCGATGACTATGAGCAGGCCTTGCGTGAGACGGACCGCCTTCGTACAGATCTGGCCCGCCTCGAAGGCATCGTCAGCCAGCATCGTGAGGGCGAGAAGAACCTCCAGAACACGCTCGTGACCGCGCAGAAGCTGGCCGACGACATCAAGAGCCATGCCGAAGAGGAAGCACGTCGAATCGTGCGGGATGCCCAGTCACGTTCGGAGCTGTTGCTGCAGAAGACGGAATCGCGGCTCGAAGATATCCAGCGAGAAATCGACGGATTGAGACTCAAACGGCGTGACGTCGAAACAACGATCGAATCGACGATCCAGACGCTGCGCAACACGCTGGAGTACGTCAAGGAGCAGGAGGCACGCGAACGGGAGGACAAGATTCTCTTACACCGTCCGCGCCTGGCTGAGCCGGAAGCCCGGCACGGCTGACGCGGCTCTATTTCGACAGGCTGCGCGGCGGCAGGTTTGGCAGACGCCGATACGGCGGAACGATCATCGAGACGGTTGCCTGAATCGACCAGGCAAAGCGCCAAGTGTAGAAATACGAAGGCAGGATTTCAATCGCCTTGTCGTAGCGGCCGTCGATGTTCACCTGTCGTTCGGTCCTGGTGATAGACAACGCGGACTCTTCCTGCGGCACACCATAATCGCTGGCCACATCCATGATTCTGGCGACCAGCTCCTCGTCGTTGGTCGCCTTGAACATCGCAGCGTCCCTGACCGCGTCCCTGAAGCTGATAAACGTGAGATATTCATCGCCGACGCGGTAGGCCGCGTGGGCGATGATCGCGAAGACTGCGAGTTGAAGCAGCCGCTTGAACATGGGTGAACTCAGTCTGCAGCCAGCCTCCGGTGTTTGCAACGCGCAAACAGCGCCAGACCAAGCTCAGGCGGAAGATCTGAGTGCAGCGTCGTGAGGAAGCACGAAGGCACCACATCCGTGCGCAGGGCCCTTCAGGGCCGGTTGATCAACGAATCTGGTGGAGCATGCGGTCCCACCGCGTGCGCGTAAAGAAGTGGGCGAACACGGAGCCGAACTTCCGAACCGTGGCCGCCGCGTCGGCCTCCTCATAATCTTCGCGGCCGGCCTCGTATGACCAGTAGATCAACAGCGCTTTCCCTTTGACGTAATCGCGCGGTAGAAAGCCCCAGTAGCGGCTGTCCTGCGAGTTGTCGCGATTGTCGCCCATCGCGAAATACTGATTCTCCGGGACGGTTACCGGGCCATAGCGCTCTCGAACGTCGACCGACGTCATCTCGTGGTCGTCCCCGCCCACGCGCGGCGGCTCAAGGAAATGGACGTACGGCTCATCGATAGGGGTGCCGTTGATATAGACCTTCTTCGCCTTCAACTCGAGGGTGTCACCCGGTAGTCCGATGATCCGCTTGATAAAGTCCCGATCCGGCTGCTCCGGAAACTTGAATACAACGATGTCACCGCGCTTGATGGTGCCCATCGGCAACAGCATCCGCTCGAACCCGGACGCGGTGGGACCCAGCACGAACTTGTTCACGAGGAGGTGATCGCCAATCAGCAGGTTGTTTTCCATCGACCCGGTCGGGATCTTGAACGCCTGCACGACGAAGGTACGGATGAACAACGCCAGGATCACGGCGATCACGATCGACTCGAAGTACTCGCGCAGGGTCGACTTGTTGAAGGGTGGCGCACCCGCTGGCGTCGTCGCACGGCGATCGAGGGTCATTCGCTCTCCGTTCCCATCTTGAGGACGGCGAGAAACGCTTCCTGCGGGATCTCGACACGACCGACCCGCTTCATGCGTTTCTTGCCTTCCTTCTGTTTTTCGAGAAGTTTGCGCTTACGCGAAATATCGCCGCCATAGCACTTGGCGAGGACGTTCTTGCGCAGCGCTTTCACGGATTCGCGGGCGATGATGCGGCCCCCGATGGCCGCCTGGATGGCGATCTCGAACATCTGGCGAGGAATCAGTTCTCGCATTTTCGACGCCAGAGCGCGGCCCCGGTCATACGCCATGTCGCGGTGGACGATGATCGACAACGCATCCACGGGGTCTTCGTTGACCAGAATGTCGAGCTTGACCAGCGGTGATGGCCAATAGCCCGTAACGTGGTAGTCGAGGGAGGCGTAGCCTCGAGAAATCGTCTTCAGCTTGTCGTAGAAGTCGAGCACAACTTCATTGAACGGCAGATCGTAGGTAATGAGAACACGCGCAGCCGCCAAATACTCAATGGATTTCTGGATACCCCGCTTGTCCTGACATAGCTGAAGAATACCGCCAACATACTCCGCCGGCGTCAACACCATGGCCGTAATAACCGGCTCTTCAATCTTGGCGATGCGGCCGGTGTCTGGCATCTTCGCCGGGCTGTCGATCTCGTGTACTTCGCCGTCGGTGGTCGTCACCTTGTACAACACGCCGGGCGCGGTCGTAATCAGATCGACGTTGAACTCGCGCTCCAAGCGCTCCTGCACGATCTCCATGTGCAGGAGTCCGAGAAATCCGCAGCGAAAACCGAATCCGAGTGCAATGGACGTCTCCGGCTCATAGAAGAACGAGGCGTCGTTGAGGCGCAACTTCTCCAGCGCGTCGCGCAGCAAGGCGTACTCGTGTCCTTCGACGGGATAGAGCCCAGCGAAGACCATCGGCTTCAGTTCTTTGAAACCCGGAAACGCCTCGACCGCGGACCGACCGGTTTCCGTCACCGTGTCGCCAATCTTTGCGTCGCTGATCTTCTTCACGTTGGCGACCAGAAACCCGACCTCGCCGACGCCTAGCTCTTCGACCGGCACCGCTTTCGGGGTAAAGACACCCAACTGCTCAGCAACGTAGTCCTGCTTTTCCGCCATCAAGCGGATCTTCATCCCCTTCTTGAGCAGGCCGTCGATCACACGAACAACGATGACCACACCTCGGTAGGGGTCGTACCAGGAGTCGAAAATGAGCGCCTTGAGCGGAGCTCCGGGATCGCCGGCCGGCTGCGGCAGGCGGTCAACGATGGCCTCAAGAATATCGGCGACGCCGGTCCCAACCTTCGCGCTGCACAAGATCGCCGAAGCGCCATCCAGACCAATAATCTCGTGGATCTGTCGGCGTGCCTCTTCGGGCTGCGCGCTGGGCAGATCGATCTTGTTGATGACTGGAATGATCTCGAGATTGTTCTCGACGGCAAGATACGCGTTGGCGAGCGTCTGCGCCTCCACGCCCTGCGATGCGTCGACCAGCAGTAGCGCACCCTCGCAGGCGGCCAACGACCGCGTGACCTCGTACGAGAAGTCGACGTGCCCAGGTGTATCGATCAGATTGAGGACGTACTTGCCGCCATTCTTCGCGTTGTAGTGCAGCCTAACCGGATGCGCCTTGATGGTGATGCCCCGTTCGCGTTCCAGGTCCATGGCGTCAAGCACCTGGGCCTCCATCTCGCGGGCCTGCAGCGCCCCGGTGATCTCGAGAAACCGATCGGCCAGGGTCGACTTGCCGTGGTCGATGTGCGCGACGACGGAGAAATTACGAATGAGGCGGGGATCCATGCTGGTCGAACTACTGATTATAGGGTGCCAGGGGTGCCACAAAATGCCAGAGCGCTACAGGTGCGAGGTGGTGGAGGGCGATCACCGCCCGCAGGCAGCGACCAAGCGGCACCTTTAGCACCGTCGAGCGGTCCTAGATCCGCTCGATCTTGAGAAACAGGAGCGAGACTCCAAAGATCGTGAGAAATAGCGCAAATCCTCGCCCGCTGTAGTTGACCACCGAAAATGTGACCTCTTCCCCTGCCTTGGCCTCGAATTCCACGGATCTCCAGACCAGGGTGTTATTGGCCTTCAGCTTGTGCCTGCCTGGCGTGATGCTACGCGTGACGACGTCGCCGAACATCATGTAGGCGATTTGCTGGTCGTCGAGCGACACGTAGACTTGGCGCTGCTTGGCGTCGCCGTCGCTCTGACGGGTGACGATGAGTTGGGACTGCGCTGCATCCACAGAAGTAGTCGCACCGACCGAGAAACCCGGCGAGCGCCGGATCCCACCTGCAGTCAGCGGGTCTCCACGGAGAGATAGCGCTGCGGATATTCGGGACCGATGTATTCCGCACGCGGCCGAATCAGGCGGTTATTGGCGTACTGCTCAAGCACATGCGCCGTCCAGCCAGACACCCGACTCACCGCGAAGATCGGAGTGAACAAATCAATGGCGATTCCAAGAACGTGGTAGGTGGATGCCGAATAGAAGTCGACGTTCGGATTGAGCTTCTTCTCCGCTTTCACCAACGCCTCGATCCGCTCCGACAACGCGAACCATTGCGGCTGCCCGGCACGCTGGCCAAGCTCCTTCGACATCTGCCGCAAGTGGGTCGCGCGTGGGTCTTCGGTGTGATAGACGCGGTGTCCGAAGCCCGGAATCTTTTCCTTGCGCCCGAGCTTGGCGCGAATCGCCTCTTCCGCTCTCTCGAGCGGCGCATCCTTGCCGATCTCGAGCAGAAGCTTCATCACCTCGGCGTTCGCGCCGCCATGCAACGGGCCCTTGAGCGCGCCAATCGCTCCAACGATGGTGGAGTGGAGGTCAGTGAGGGTCGCGGCGGCGACACGGGCCGCAAACGTGGACGCGTTGAGCTCGTGATCGGCGTGCAGGATGAGCGCGACGTCGAATGCACGCGTCGCCAGCGCACTCGGACGCTCGCCGGTGAGCATGTAGAGGAAGTTCGCTGCCTGGCCGAGCACCGGGTCCGGCGCAATCGGCGCACCGCCCTGCTGCACCCGTCCCATCGCGGCGACGAGCGTGCCGAGTTGCGCGGTGAGGCGCACCGCTTTGCGATAGTTGGCCTGCGGCGAGTGGTCGGACGTGTCCGCGTCGTAATGCGAGAGGACGGAGGTCAGCGTCCTCAGCGCGTCCATGCTGTCCCCCGGCGGCAGCGCGCGCATCGCCCGAATCACGCCCTCAGGGAGGGCCCGGCCCGCCGCCAGCTGGGACTGTAGATCGCCGAGCTCGGCGCGGGTCGGCAGGCGGCGATGCCAGAGCAGGTAGCACACCTCCTCGAAGGTCGCATGCTTCGCCAGCTCATGGATGTCGTAGCCGCAGTAGGCCAGCACGCCCTTATCGCCATCGAGATAACAGATGGCTGACGACGTCGCGACGGTGTCTTCGAGTCCGGCCTTTGGCCTGCTGGGAGCGATTGCGGGCGTGGTCACTTGCCGCTGGCGACCTGGGTGTTCAGCACCACCGAATCACCCGCGTACTGCTGGACGATCGACAGCAACCCCGTGTAGAGGAACCCGATCTGGAACAGCACCAGAAACGGCACGGTGCCGTAGATCTGGTTGGCGAGCGCGTAGAAGACTGTGGCCGTAAAGTAGAGACCGAGACCGAGTTCGATGAGAGGCTGGACTGCCACCGACTGGCGGTACTTCTTGCCGACCCACTCATCGGAGTCGCCCTCGATATGGTACTTGGGGGTGCGGGCAAACTCGCTCTGCTGGTTGAACAATGCTTCAAACACCGCTTTGCTGTTGTTGATGCAGAGGCCAATACCAATCGACATCAGGAACGGCAGGTACTTGAGACGGGCGCGCCAATCCTTGTGGATCTCGCGCTGGCAAACCATATAGAAGTTGCAGACCGAGAACGTCGCCGCGAAGAACAGCGGGATATCGATCAGCATCATTTCGTACCAGCCCATGTTGTAGCGAATCACCATGGAGGGAAACATCAGAATCGAGAGCACGACCATCAACGGATAGTTAAAGTTGGCCGTGAGATGGAAGAACGCTTCAGCCTTCACGCCGATCGGAATGTCAGCGCGCAGAATCTGCGGCAGCAACTTCCGGCAGGTCTGGATTGACCCTTTGGCCCAGCGATGCTGCTGTGACTTGAAGGCGTTCATCTCCACCGGCACCTCGGCCGGCGCGACCACGTCCGAGAGATACACGAACCGCCAGCCTCTTAGCTGCGCCCTGTAACTCAGATCGAGATCCTCGGTGAGCGTGTCGTGCTGCCAGCCGCCAGCGTCGGCGATGACCTCGCGGCGCCACATCCCGGCGGTGCCGTTGAAGTTGAAGAAACAGCCCGCGCGATTGCGGCCGCCATGTTCCAGCACGAAATGCCCGTCGAGCATGATCGACTGGATCTTGGTGAGCAGCGAGTAGTCCTGGTTGATGTGTCCCCAACGCGCCTGCACCATACCAACCTTCGGGTCGGCGAAGTGCGGCAACAGCCTGCGGATAAAATCAGCGTGCGGCTGAAAGTCGGCGTCGAAGATTGCGATGAACTCGCCTCGCGCGACTTTGAGACCCGCCTCGAGCGCGCCAGCCTTGTAGCCGGAGCGATCAGCGCGATGGATGTACTTGATGTCCACACCTTGCGCCGCGAAGCGACGAACGGCGCGCTCAGCAATTCCGCAGGTTTCGTCGGTCGAGTCGTCGAGTACCTGAATTTCGAAGAGCTCCCGCGGGTATTCAAGTTCACAGACCGAAGCGATCAACCGATCGGCCACATACATCTCGTTATAGAGCGGTAGCTGAATGGTGACCACTGGAAGCGGCGAGAGAGCCGGGCCAGTCTTCGGCTCATTCTCTCGATTCTTCATGTACAGGTACACGATGTAATACCTGTGCCATCCGTACACGGCCAGAATGATGAGAACGAAGAAGTATGCGGCGAGCGTAAGAGTTTCGGGGAGCGTCATTTAGAAAGATAATCATTCTACGATGAATCCCCTGCAGCTGAAAACGCTGCTCGCGCGTGTAGCCACCGGCGATCTGGCGCCCGTCGACGCCGAGCAGGAGTTGCTAACGGCGCTGCGGACCCGTCCCTACGAGGACATCGGCGTCGCGCGCGTCGATCATCACCGGAGCATCCGTCACGGCTTTCCAGAAGTCGTGCTCGGACTCGGCAAGACCCCCGATCAGATCGCGACCATCGCGGGGGAGATCGTCGGGCGAAAGTCCTCCCTGCTGGTCACTCGTGCTAGCCCAGAGGCCTTCGAGGCCGTCCGGGTACGAATCCCGAACGTCTCTTACTACCCTGACGCTCGCGTGATCGCGCTGAAGCAAGCGGATGTGGTGCGGGGCAAAGGTCTCGTCCTGGTCGTGGCGGCGGGAACGGCAGACACGCCCGTGGCCGAAGAGGCCACACAGACCCTGGACGCCATGGGTAACGATGTCGAACGCCTCTACGACGTCGGCGTCGCCGGTCTCCACCGCCTGCTAAACGAACAAGCCCTCCTCCACAGAGCCAGGGTCATCATCGTCGTCGCCGGAATGGAGGGTGCCCTGCCCAGCGTGGTGGCGGGCCTGGTATCTGTGCCGGTTGTCGCCGTGCCGACCTCCGTTGGCTACGGCGCCAGCTTCGGTGGCGTGGCGGCGCTCCTTGGCATGCTCAACACATGCGCTTCTGGCGTCTCCGTTGTCAACATCGACAACGGCTTCGGCGCCGCCAGTTTCGCGAGCCTAATCAACCATCTCTAGGTGCGCTCGGCCAGTCGACACTCCGGAGCGCGACTGACGAGGATTCTCTGGACAGGGCCACGCTTGGGCGGTAAATTGCTAAGCAAGCTTCGGCTCGCTTCATTTCCAGGAGGAATACATGTTCCGACAGTCACGATCGTTTGCCATTGTCGCGCTGGCCGTTAGCGCCTTGGCTATCACGGGTCGCCCTGCCCTCGCCGACGACACCAACACGTCCATTCAGCAGTCTGTCGCAACCGCCACGCAGGACTTCCTGGTCCAAGGCGTCGGAACCACAGCCGCCGCCCAGGGAGGACAGTCGTCAAACGGTCGCGCGCGTCCCGCCGAAGGCTTCGGCATTGGCGTCAAGATCGGTCCACTGTTCACCTCCTACAGCCAAGCTAATCAGAGCTTCAACACCGATACCGGCTGGGAAGGCGGCATCTGGTTCGGCGGTAACCGCGGTGGCAGAGTGGGTGTCATGGGCGAAATTCTCTATGCCCAGAAGAAGAAGTCGACCGGCAGCCTCACCGGCACGACGCTGCAGTACCTCGAGATTCCAATCCTGGCGCGAATCAACGTGGGCTCGCGAAGCAGAAGCGGCGTGAGCGTCTATGGGCTCGTCGGCCCCGTGTTCGACATCAACCTGAAGGCCAAGCTCAACAATGTGGACGTCAAGAGCCAGTACGAGAGCCTCGACTTGGGGATCCTCGGCGGCGTTGGTGTTGAGGTGACTCGTTTCCTGGTCGAAATGCGTTACAACAAGGGCCTGAAGAACGTGCTCAAGGGCGGGGGCGGCAACACCACAGACATCACGAGCCACTCGTTCGCAGTCCTTTTCGGCGTCCGCTTCAACTAGCCCGCTCAAGCGCGACGGCACATTTAGCAAGGGAGCGGGCTTCGGCTCGCTCCCTTTTTTTTGTTGCCGTGGGGATCCACATCCCTCGGATTCTGTACGGTAGAATTATCGTTTCCCTACCGTCTGTAAAGCCGCTCGTCCAACGCCCCTGGATATGAAAACCGCCGCCCTTCGGGCGCTCGAATTCGATCGCATCGTCGACACGGTGCGTGGCTTCGCCTTGACGCCCATGGGCGACGAGCGACTGGCGGATCTATCCCCATCGAGTGATCGCGCGGAAGTGGCCGAGCGCCTGGCCGCAACAACCGAGACGGCGCGCTACATCGCCAAATACGGCCTCTTTCCGCTCCGCGCCTCAGCCGACCTCGCCACGACCCTTACGGCGCTCGATGTCGAAGGCCGAGCCCTTGAAGGCCCGCGCCTGCTACTGCTGGGCCGATTCGTCGATTCCGTGGATGAGACACGGGCCGCAATCCGGCGCGTTGCCCCGCAGTTTGGGCTCGTCGAAAAGGCGTCGGCGGGCGCCGCCTCGTTCAGAGGGGAAACAGCGGAAGTGCGCCGGGCCATCGACGACGCCGGGGATGTCGTTGACGATGCGAGTCCAACATTGCGGAGTCTGCGCGATCGACTACGCAAGCAGCGCACCCGCTTGCGTGCGACGCTCGAAGCGTACCTGCGCGGCAAGGACACGTCGAAGTACTTGCAGGAGCAGCTCGTCACCGAACGGAACGGTCGTTATGTGCTGGTTGTGCGCGCTGAACATCGCGGCAGCATTCCCGGGCTCGTGCATGGCACTTCCACCAGCGGCATGAGCCTCTACCTCGAACCGATCGCCACGGTCGAGATCAACAACGACATCGTGCAGATCGAGGAGCAGGAAGCCGAGGAAGTGCAGCGGATCTTGTTGGCGCTCACCGAGTTGTTCCGCGGTCGGCCTGACGACTTGGCCCGCACCATCGAGGCGGCTGCCGCACTTGACGTCCTCCAGGCGAGGGCGCGCTTTTCGCAGTCGATCGACGGCATCGAGCCGATGCTGAGTCACGATGGGGCGTTTGAGCTCCAGGCAGCGCGGCATCCGTTGCTCAAGTCGGCAGTGCCGGTGACCGTCAAGATCGTCCCCCCCGCAACCGTATTGCTCATCACCGGGCCAAATACCGGTGGCAAGACCGTCGCCCTGAAGACTGCGGGCCTGTTCGCGCTGATGGCGCAATCAGGACTCCACATCCCTGCCGCAAACGGATCACGGCTCCCAGTGTTCCGGTCGGTCTTTGCGGATATTGGGGACGAACAGTCGATCGAGGCAAGCCTCAGCACCTTCTCGGCGCACATCACCAACATCGCATCAATGGACCGTGAGTTGGTGACGCCAGCGCTCGTGCTACTCGACGAAGTCGGGTCGGGCACCGACCCGATCGAGGGTGGGGCTCTGGGAGTGGCCATCATCGATCATCTCCGAGTCTGCGGCGCCACCGTCGTCGCAACCAGTCACTACGACGCGCTCAAGAGCTACGCGTCTACGACGGCGGGCGTCCAGTCGGCGGCCTTTGGCTTCGACCCCGCCAACTTCGCGCCGACCTACTCGCTCATCTACGGATCACCAGGACGCAGTCTCGCACTCGAGATCGCCGCGCGGCTGGGCCTGAACCCATCGGTCGTCGCAGCCGCGCGCCAGAACATCAGCGAGCGCGAGGCCAAACTCGCCGATCATCTGGCGAAGATGGACGATGAGATGCGCGCGCTTCGACAAGAGCACGAGCACGCCGCCAGAGATCGCGATCGACTCGCAGCGGAGGAGACACGACTGCGCGACCGCGAGGACTCACTTCGCGAACGCGAAGAGACGTTTCGTCGGAAGTTGACGACCGAGATCAACGCGCAGGTGCGTCAGGCGCGCAAGGAGATCGACGCCGTCATCGAAGGGTTGAAGGCCAAGACGCAGACACTTTCTCGTGAAGCGGCGGGCCGGCTGGTCAGCACTGGCACGACCGGTCGTGTCCGAGCCGAGGCTCGAGCCGAGGTGGATGCGGTGGCGCACCAGACGCTCGAGCCGGTCGCAGGGGCCACGCTCGTGAGCGAGCCCCAGGTCGCGAGAGTCGCCGTCGTCGGCGACCGTGTGGTCCTCGGCAGCTTCGGCCTCGAAGGTGTGGTGATGTCGCTCAGGGGACAGACCGCCGAAGTGGACGTGCGCGGCAAGCGAATGCGGGCGACGGTGAGCGAGTTGCGAGTGGTCGGCTCCGCCCCGGTACCCAAAGAACAACAGGTCCGCGTCAACGTCAACCTGCACCCACGCGAGGTGCTCAACGCCGACCTCAACGTCGTCGGCTGCACAGTGGAGGAAGCTCTGTCGCGCGCGGAGCGCTTCCTGGACGAATCGCTGTTGAGCGATCAGCGCACGCTCCGTTTCGTCCACGGCCACGGGACGGGACAGCTGCGGCGCGCGCTCGGTGAATTTCTGAGGCAGCATCCGCTCGTGGTCAGCGTCGCAGCGGCGCCCAACGAACAGGGTGGCGGCGGAGTCACCGTCGTGGAGCTCAGGGATTGAATGGCCCTCTTCCCCCAGTCCTTCATCGACGACCTCCGGTTGCAGGCCAACATTCTGTCAATCGTGCAGGAATACGTGCCGCTGAAGCGCGCGGGGCGCAACTACAAGGGGCTGTGTCCGTTTCATTCAGAGAAGTCGCCGTCATTCACGGTGGACCCTGAAAAGGGGTTCTTTCACTGCTTCGGCTGCAAGGTCGGCGGTGACGTCTTCAAGTTCCTCGAGCTGCACGAGAAACTAGCGTTCCACGAAGCCGTCCGCATGCTGGCGGAAAAAACCGGCACGTCGCTTCCGGAAATGGCGGAAAGCGAGGATGGTCGGCGTGACGCAGCCCTACGCGAAGGCCTGCTCAAAGCCCATGAGGTCGCGGCCGAATTTTTCCGGGAGCAACTCGCCTCCCCGGGTGGGGCCAGGGCCCGGCAGCAGCTGAAGGATCGCGGTATCGCCCCGGCCACCGTCGATGAGCTTGGAATCGGTTTCGCGCCGGCGTCACGTGAAGGCCTCAAGGAGCGTCTGAAGACACACGGGTTCTCGGAAGCTCTCCTGCTTCAGAGTGGCCTTATCGTCAGGCGCGAGAGTGGCGAGGTGGTTGATCGGTTCAGGCAGCGCCTGATGATCCCCATTTGCCGCGACAGCGGGTCAGTCATCGCGTTTGGTGGGCGCCAGATGGATTCAGACCAGGGTGGTCCCAAGTACCTGAATTCACCAGAAACTCCCATCTATTCGAAGGGGCGCACGCTCTACGGCCTGCACCTGACGAAGCAGGCCATTCGCAAACTTGGCTACGCGGTACTGGTCGAAGGCTATTTCGACTTCGCCCAGGTCTATCAGTCAAAGGTGTTCAAGCAGTCCGAAGCGCCGGTGATTGCGTCATGCGGTACAGCGCTGACACCGGAACAGGCGTTGCTGCTGCGGCGATTCACCACCAACGTGAAGCTGAGTTTCGACCCAGACACGGCGGGCCAGATGGCCGCGACTCGCTCATGCCAACTTCTTGTTGGGAAAGGGTTTGAGGTAAAAGTTGTCCTACTTGCCGAGGGCCAGGACCCGGACAACTTTATTCGCACCCGCGGGGCCGACGCGTATCGGGAACATTTGCGGACGGCTCAAGGCTATCTCGATTACGTTGTTCGTCGGGAGGCGACGGGAGTGCACTTCGCCGTCGCTGAGGAGCGAAGCCACTACTTCGAGAAGATGCAGCAGTTTGCCAACAATCTGCCCGACGAGGCGCAAAAAGAGCTGTTCGCCAGCAAAGTGGCGGCAGCGACGGGCATCACGGACGCCACGGTCATTGCACAGTTTCGCAACTCGTTTCGGGGAAAAGGGCCGGCCGCCTCGAAGATTTTGCCTGACTTCGGTAATCTGAAGGGCGCAGAAAAGGGTCTGATTTGGAGCCTCTTCCATAATACTAGTGAGGCTCTCGAGGCGCTGGCTGAGCTCGATGATGAAGATCGGCGCCTACTCGCGGGCCGCGAGATCTTCGAACTGGCTCAGACCTTGAAGAGTTCGCCGGAACACTTGCCGGCCGCGCTTCTTCAGCGTCTCACTGAGGGAGACGCCCAGACGGTTCGGGGTATCGCCGCGAGCTCGACCGCCGAGTCGTCGCCGGTCGAATGCTCCCGAGCGCTGAAGCAGATGCGGTGGGAGCGAGAGCTCGCCACGATTCAACGTGAGATCGATCGGCTGCAGCGTGATGGGGCCGATGGGCACGGGGATCAAATCGTCACGTTGTCGTTCAAGAAGAAAGACCTCAAGCATCGTATCGAAGGTTTGTAACGAGGATTCATTAGATGTCGATTGAAGAGAAGTACGACGAAGTCCGGCAGCTCGTCAATATTGGTAAGGAGAAGGGCTATCTCCTGTACGACGAGGTCAACGAGCTGCTCCCGTCGGAAATCACATCGTCAGACGAGCTCGACGATCTGTTCAACGCGTTCGCCAGTCACGGTATCGAGGTCATCGACTCCGACCAGAAGTACATGCGGGACGACAAGCCGATCGACCGCACGGCAGAAGGCTCGGAAGAACTCGAGCTCGATCTCACCCCAGGTGCGCTGGACAAGACAAACGACCCGGTTCGCATGTACTTGCGCGAGATGGGCACCGTGCCACTCCTGACGCGAGAGGGCGAAGTCGAAATCGCGCGGCGCATCGAACGTGGCAAGCTGGCGGTGATCAAGTCGATCACTCGGACGCCGCTCGTCTCGCGACGCGTCATCGCGCTCGGCGACGCACTGATCACCGGCGATCGCACAATCCGCGAGCTGGTCATCTTCAACGACGAAGAAATCACCGACGAGCGCATCGCCGAGCGGTCGCGACAGGTACAGAAGGAGATCGACGCGGTCCGGAAGTCCAACGCCGTCGCCGACAAGCTGCAGGAAAAGCTCAACGAAACGCCGAAGGGCGCAACCACGCGCGACAAGCGTAAGTACCGCAAGGCCCGCTGGGCGTCAATGCGCGCACGCATCGTGGTCTCGCAACGTATCCGCGAGATCGAGTTCACCGAATCGATCAAGCGCCAACTCATCGACGAGATGAAGGATGCGGTTGAAAGCGTCCGCGGCGTGCAGCGAGAAATTGAGTCGATTGATCGCCTGCTGAACCCGAAGAACAAGAAGACCAAGTTGCGCGAGGACGACAAGAAGAACCTGCTCCGGCAGATGAAGGAGCAGAAGGTCAAGCTCAAGGCGATGACCGACGCCCTCGAGCAGGAGCCGGCCGAGCTCAAGGCGACGCTCGAAACCATCCTGCGTGGCGAGTACCAGGCCGAGCAGGCGAAGAAAGAACTCGTCGAAGCGAACCTTCGTCTCGTCGTCTCGATCGCCAAGAAGTACACCAATCGCGGACTGCAATTCCTCGACCTGATTCAGGAAGGCAACATCGGCCTCATGAAGGCGGTCGACAAGTTCGAGTACCGACGCGGCTACAAGTTCTCCACCTACGCCACGTGGTGGATCCGCCAGGCCATCACCCGTGCCATCGCGGACCAGGCCCGCACTATCCGGATCCCGGTGCACATGATCGAAACCATCAACAAGCTCATTCGCACCTCACGCGCGCTGGTGCAGGAGCTTGGCCGCGAACCGACTTCGGAAGAGATCGCCAAGCGGATGGACATCCCGGTGAGCAAGGTGCGCAAGGTCCTGAAGATCGCGCAGGAACCGATCTCGCTCGAAACCCCGATCGGCGAGGAGGAGGATTCACATCTCGGCGACTTCATCGAAGATCGTCAGGTCGTCTCGCCGGCCGAAGCCGTTATCAACCTGAACCTCAAGGAGCAGACGGAGTCGGTCTTGAAGACGCTGACACCCCGTGAAGAAAAGGTGATCAAGATGCGCTTCGGCGTCGGCGACGGCAGCGAGCACACGCTTGAAGAGGTAGGCCAGAGCTTCGCAGTCACGCGCGAACGCATTCGCCAGATCGAGGCCAAGGCCCTGCGCAAGCTGCGGCATCCGTCGCGGAGCCGGAAGCTACGGGCGTTCCTCGAAGGCAGAACTTCGTAGTCCGGAGTCAGAGTCAGCAGTCGGCCGGGCGCTGTGCTTTTCGACTACCGACTTATTGACTACCGACGATAGACTTTGTGGTGGGGCCCATAGCTCAACGGTTAGAGCCGCCGGCTCATAACCGGCCTGTTCCAGGTTCGAATCCTGGTGGGCCCACCATATTGTTTCGCCTGGAATTGCCAATTGTTGATTGTGGATTGCCGCGCGGAAACAGAAACAGAACAGGGCGAGCTGACCGCCCGACAAGCCCCGGTGCGCAAGTGCCGGGGCTTTTTTTATGTCTGAACGGTCCCTATGAATGCTGACCTCGAAAAGCTGATCGCTCTGCAGACGCTCGACTCGCAGATGCACAACGCGGAGAACGTGCTGGCAAGCGAGCCCGACCGGTTAGGGGCGCTCGATGCGGCGCTCGACGCCGCCAAACAGCGGGTGACCGAAGCGAAGGAACGGCTCTCGCGGAATCAGGCCGGGCGGCGTGAACTTGAAAAAACCATAGCGATGCACCAAGGCCGGCTGTCCAAGTTTCGCGAACAAGGCATGAACGTCAAGACCAACCAGGAATATCACGCCATCCAGCACGAGATTGCCTTCGCGCAGACCGAGATCAAGACGATCGAGGACAAGGAACTCGAGCTGATGATCGAAGCAGACGAGATCACGGCGGCCGTCAAGGCGGCGGAAGGGTTATTCGCCCATCAGCAGAAGACCGCCGAGGCCGAGAAGAAGACGATCGCTGCCGAAGCCGTCGAGCACCGTGCGCGTCTCGATCGCCTGAAATCCGAGCGCACCGGCCTCGTCAGCGGGATTACGGCGTCAGTCCTGGCCACCTTCGACAGGGTATCTGCGCGCCGGCAGGGCGTCGCCGTATCAGAAGCGCGCGATGGCATCTGCACCATCTGCCACGTGCGCATGCGCCCGCAGGTGTTCAACACCGTGCTGAGAAACGAACAGGTCCTGCAGTGCGACAGCTGCCAGCGGATTCTGTACCATGTGGCCAGGCCGGCGATCGAGCCCCCGCCCGCGTCGTAAGCGCCGGTCCCATCCCTAACGGCGATCGATACGACGCTGCGATCGAGCGCCTGACGAGCTATCGACGATGCCGAGGCCTGATGATGGCCGCGAGTCGTCCGGCAGATGTTCCATCGCGCCGATAGGAACACAGCAGCGCCGGGTGACTGGCGGTGCACAACTGCGGTGAGTGGATCTGCTCATCGAGCAGGCCTGCCTCACGTAGTTCATCGCGGACGCACTGCCAGCCATCAAAGAACCAGTGACCGGAGCGGGCCTCGGCCGGCAGCGATACATACGCCGGGCTCTTGCTGATGACCGGGCGTCGGTCGAGAAACCAGCGCTTTAGCGCATCCGCCATTCCCGCTTCGACAAACGCCTGCAGCACGTCGTCGCCAACCTCGTAGCAGCAGGCACCAATGGATGGCCCCAGCGCGGCCACCAAGTCTGATGGATGCGCGCCATACCTGAGGACTAACGCTTCGACCGCCCGCTGCGGCGCCCGCGCCACCATCCCACGCCAGCCGGCATGGGCTGCAGCCACCGCGCCCGTCCTGGGGTCGGCGAGCAGGAGCGGTACGCAATCAGCGGCCTGTACGGCCATCGCCACGGCCGGATCGTTGCCTATCAGAATGTCGGCGTCCCCGGGCGAGGTGTTCGCCTTGGCTTCCACAACATGTGCACCGTGCACCTGGCGCGGGTGCACCAACTGCGACGTGTTCACGCCGATCGCCTCAGCCACCTCATGCCACGGGGCCGGATCCTCCAAATGGCGTTGACGAGATCCCAAGGCCCAGCCACGCGTCGTAAAGAGGTGCCAGGCATGGGCCGCGAGCGGCGTGCACTCGAGAGCGGGACCAAACGGTGAGTGGCGCCACGCAAAGGCGGGCGCAGGTGTCGGCAGGGTCATCTTCAGGTGACGGTCACTCATTCTGGTGGGGCTTTGCCCCGGAACATGCGACGAGGGCGTGCGCCGGCTGCGCCGCCGTGACGCCGCCGGTTGTCGTTCTCATCTCGCCAGCCGCACAGCCGCTCGACGGACATCTGACCGTCGGGCATAAGGGCCATCTGCCCTGCAGCTTACCGGGCCGCTTCGGATCGTCCCGCATCGGCACTGCCCTTGAAGTCTCTCTCCGCGTTCACCGTTGAAGCGCACCGCGGCGGCGCGCGGACGATCAAGGAGCATGTCACATGACGATCAAGATTACGCCAAACGATAAGGGTAACCCTCCAGGCAAGCTCGCCGACGCGGAGTTGCATTTCACTGAAGGACCGCTGGAAGGGCTCAAACTGATTGGCTTCGCCATCTGGGAGCGGCGCGGTGGCGGCAATGGTCGAAACGTCACGTTTCCCGCGCGTCAGTACAGCGTCAATGGCGAGCGACGTAGCTTTGCGCTCCTCCGACCTGTGGTCGATACCACGGCGCACAATGCGATCCGGGACCTGATCCTTGAAGCATTTGAGGCATATGAGGAGCGGGCCGCTATCGCGAGCTAGTCCGAGGCGCTACTGAATGACAGGGAGCAGGCGTTGGTTTTCCTGGGCACGCTTGGGCGGCAGCGTCCATTCCTCACGTAGCGACTTCTGGTATTCGCTCTTGAAGAATGACGTCTTCATGCCACCATCGATGATGTCCCAGGGCAGCATTGCGTCGTGGGAGCGGTCGCGGAATACGAAGAAGTCGCCGTCAACGCCAGCTTCTTCCACCGCGGCACGCCAATTCTGGCCGTTACGCTCCGCGGCCTCAATCGCTGGCGCCACCCGTCGGTCGCCCAGGGAGAGCAGCGCCTGAAAGTAGGAATGCCGCTCCGACTTGATGTTGAAGTAGACGTTATCGACATCGCCCATGAGCGTGCGCAACCGCTTGATTTTGCGGTCAACAATTTTGGGATCTTCCATCGGGATCCACTGGTACGCCGTACCGGGCTTCGGCACCAGCGGATTCACGCTGCCGACGATCCGACCGATCTGACCGCGAGAGCGCGCGTGCTTCAGCATTCGCTCGCGCATCTGCAGGGTCAGGTCGCGAATTGCCACCAAGTCATCATCTGTTTCCGTCGGGAGGCCGATCATGTAGTAGAGCTTTAGGTTCTCAATGCCGTTGGCAAAGATCAGCTCGGCTCGCTCGATAATTTCGTCGTTGGTCACCGTCTTGTTGATGACCCTTCGAAGGCGATCGGATCCGGCCTCAGGCGCGATCGTGATGCTGCGTTCGCCGCTGGCCTTGAGTGTCTGAACGATCGATTCGGTCAAATCGTCGAGGCGCAGCGAAGCAGGACTAATCATGTAGCCCATTTCGAGGAGCCGCGCCAGAATGCGGTCGATCTCAGGATGGTCGCAGAGTGCGATCGACACCAGACCCACACGGCTCGAATGCGTGCGTGCCGCCTGAGCCAATTGAAGAATCCTGTCGGCCGGAAACGACCGCACCGGCAGGTAGTTATAGCCAGCCCAGCAAAAGCGACACAGGTTGGCGCAACCGCGGACCACTTCGACTAGGAAGCGCGAACCGAACTCTGTGTCTGGGGTAAAGATCTTCGTAGCCGGAGGGTCGAGGGCGTCGGTTGTCTTCACAGCGGCCTTCCGAACCGGCAGCGGCGCATCGGTGCCGGCCACTACGGAGTAGCCGGCAAGCGTCCCATCAGAGGCGTAGTGCGGCTCGTAAAAACTCGGCACGTAGAAGCCGCGTTCTCGCGACAGGCGGCGCAACAAATCGGCTCGCCCGGACGCGGCTCGATACGCCCGTTCGAACGCTGGGGCCAGCTCCTCCCCCTCGCCGGCAGCAATCACGTCCGCGAAGGGCGCGAGTGGCTCGGGATTCACAAACGTCACCGCACCGCCAATCATTACGAGCGGGTGCCGCTCGGTACGCTCGGCCGCATAGCGCGGAATTCCAGCGAGCCGCATGATCGTGAGGATATTGACGTAGTCCCACTCGAACGACACCGAGAAGGCGAGCACGTCGAACTCACTCACCGGCGTCTGGGACTCGAGCGTCACAATCGGCGTCTTCGCCGAAAGCAACTCGGCAAGTTCCTGCTTGGCTGGCAGAAACACGCGTTCGCAGACGATGTCTGGCTGCTCGTTGAAGAGACTGTAAACGGTCTGAAAGCCGAGGTTGGACATGCCAACCCAGTAGGTATTCGGGAAGCACAGGGCGATGCGCAGACGATCGCCGTGCGGCTTCTTGACGTAGCCGATTTCTTTAGCGAGGGTTTCCTGTGCGCGCTCGCGCTGTTGCCAAGATTTCATGGGTGGCGATCGACGAAGAGCAGTCGCAGCCAGAACGTTCAACGCTGCGATTGGGGCAGAGGAAGGAACCTACGCCAGTGCGCGGGCTCACACTCCAGCGCCGGCGGTCGTGCCGCCGCTGGGTGTATCTACTCTACCATCGTCGCTCGGCCAAGCCGGCACCATCGACGTAGACATCCTCAGGAGGCGTGCCACCTTGCGCAGCAGCTGGCCGGCCCGGTGCCCGCCGGGACGGTCAGCCCTCTTGACGACGCAGAAAGGCAGGAACATCGAAGTTGGAGTTGCCCTCGAGATCGGCGCCTGCGCCTCGCGAGTCGCCCCCCCCCACTGGGGCCGAACCTCCAGAAGCGGCCATGGGCAAGTCCGCGATCGCGCGCCGACTGATAGCAATCGGCGGTGGCGCCACGCGCGCGTGCGCCGCGCCCGCGCTATCGCCCCGCATTCTGGCCTGCTCTGAGTATCCGGAGAGATCGACGGGTGTCTGGGTGTGCCCAAAAATCGGTCGCGACGCCTCAACCGGATTGAATCCGGTGGCAATGACGGTGATCTTGACCTTCCCTTTGAGTGAGGGATCGACCACAGCGCCGAAGATGATATTGGCGTCCTCGTCCGCCGCCTCCTGCACGATGGTCGAGGCTGCGCTCACTTCCATGAGCGACAGATCCGGACCGCCGGTCACGTTGATGATCACGCCACGGGCGCCGTTGATCGACGTGCCCTCGAGCAACTGGCTCGAAATCGCCCTCTTGGCCGCCTCAATTGCGCGCCCCTCGCCTTCGGCCATGCCGGTGCCCATCATCGCCAGGCCCATGCCGGACATGATCGTCTTGACGTCGGCAAAATCGAGATTGATAAGACCTGACACCAGGATGAGATCCGAAATCCCTTGAATGGCTTGGCGCAACACATCGTCGGCCGTCCCGAAGGCATCAGTGAGCGTGGTCGAACGGTCGATGATGTTCAACAAGCGCTCATTGGGAATGGTGATGATGGTATCGACGCAATCGCGGAGCGCCTCGAGGCCGCGCTCGGCCTGCAGGTGCCGTTTCTTGCCTTCGAACTTGAACGGCTTGGTGACCACGGCCACCGTCAACGCTCCGATTTCACTGGCCAGGCTCGCAATCACCGGCGCGGCACCAGTGCCGGTACCACCGCCAAGGCCGGTCGTAACAAAGACCATGTCGGCTCCATCGAGCGCTGCCAAGATCTTGTCCGTATCCTCGAGCGCGGCCGCACGGCCGACCGTCGGATCGGCACCGGCGCCGAGACCTTTGGTCAACTTCGAGCCGATCTGAATCTTCACCGATGCCGCGTTGTTGCGCAGCGCCTGCAGATCGGTATTGGCAACGATGAACTCGACGCCCTCCAAGCCGGCGCGCGCCATGCGGTTCACAGCGTTGCTACCGCCGCCGCCCACGCCAATGACCTTGATCCTGGCGCCGGAATAGTGGTCGTCGTCAAGACGCAGTCTCAGGCGTCCAGACTCGTTCTCGGTGCCGTCGCCACCCGCCGGCTGCTCAAATTCGGCCATCACTCACGCTCCCGGTCAACGCAGGCGCCTGCGCCTGCCATGCACATCGATCTCGCGATCAAAAGAATTCCTTGAACAATCCGCGCAACCGTCCGGCCGCGCGCACCAACGCCCCGCCGCCGACCAGTGCCTTCGAGTTGTCACCGGAGCTGTTTCGATGTCCGTACAACACTAGACCCACCGCGGTCGCAAACGTCGGACTGTTCACATGGTCTGATAACCCGCCAACCCCGGAGGGACACCCGCGGCGAATCGGCAAATCGAAAATCTGTTCGGCGATCTCCGGCATTCCGTCCAGGATCGCGCCGCCGCCGGTCAACACGATGCCGGAATTGAGGCTCTTCTCATAGCCGGCCCGTCGAATTTCATCCCAGACAAGGTGAAAGATCTCCTCCGCGCGCGGTTGCAGGATCTCAGAGAGGATTCGACGCGCCATCACGCGGGGCTTACGCCCGCCGACGCTCGCCACCTCCATCGTCTCGTCTTCGTCGACCATGCCGGACAAGGCGCAGCCGCACTTGCGCTTGATCTTTTCCGCGTCCGGCACCGGCGTCCTGAGCCCAACGGCGATGTCGTTGGTAAAGTGATCGCCGCCGACGCCAACGACTGCAGTGTGCCACAGGCTGCCGCGCTCGTAGATAGCAATGTCTGTGGTACCGCCGCCGATGTCGACCAGCGCGACGCCAAGTTCCTTTTCGTCGTCGGTAATCACGGCCTCACTCGCCGCCAATTGCTCGACGATGGTTTCGGCAACATTGACGCCGGCGCGATTCACACAGGCCAGGATATTCTGCGTCGCACTTTGACTGCCGGTAATGATGTGGACGTTGACTTCGAGCCGAGCGCCGGTCATGCCCACTGGCGCGCCGATGCCGTCCTGTTCGTCAACGACGAAATCCTGCGGCAAGACGTGGAGGATCTCGCGCCCGGTCGGCAACGACACAGCTTTGGCGGCATCAATCGCCCGACGAACGTCGTCCTTCGTGATCTCCCGATTCTTGCCAGCCACGGCAATCACGCCGCGGCTGTTGAAACCCTTGATGTGAGGCCCAGAGAGCCCGAGGTGTACCGTGTCGATCTCGACGCCAGCCATCAGTTCCGCGTCTTCCACGGCCTTCCGGATCGACTCGACTGCCGCCTCGAGGTTCACAACCACTCCGCGCCGGATCCCCCGGGACTCCGCGACACCGAGCCCGACAACGTGCAGCTCCTTGCCGTCGAGCACCTCGCCCACGACAGCTGTCACCTTCGAGGTCCCAACGTCCAGACCAACTAGATATCGTTCTTTACGCGCCACTCAACCTCCGCCGAGGTCCGGCTAGAACCGGACACTGCGTGCTCACACTCACCGTCCGGCCAAAGCCGGTCTCGATGCACACCGCCGCCTAGCGTCGCTTCTGCGAAACCGTGCGGGCCGCCTTCGGTCGCACAACTCCGGTGTCCCGGTCTGCCGCCTTCGTTTTCGCCGTTGGCCGGACAAAGATGCGATCGTCGAACCGCAGATCCACGTAGTCGATGCCGCTCACGCGCTCCCGCAATGCGGCCGACAAGCCGAAATACGACTCAAGTCTGGCCAGGAAACGGTCTTCGCCGACATAGATCAGTGCCGAATCGTGGTCGACGATAAGCGCCGCATTGTGGACATCCGTCACATCGATCTGAGAGACGCGCTGGGCAATGGCCGGCTGGGCGCGCAGCGCCAGAATCACCCGCGCCGCCAACTCACCGCGGGCATCGAGCATCGGGCCTTCCGACAATCGGTCCATCGGTTGCAGGCCGTCAATGATCGGCAAGTCGACCTCGCCGTACTGCGGGCCGTATTCGTCGATCAGGCTGCCTCGCTCGTCAACCAAGAATAGGCGGTCTTTGACACGACCGAGCCCAAGCGGCTCGCGCTCGGTGATCGTCACTTCGACCGTCGACGGCAAGGTGCGCTTGAACGCCACGTCGCGCACCCAGGGCGCAGCCATCAGCTGCTGACGCCATTGACCGAGATCCGTGAATACGATGTTGTGTCCACGTAGACCGCCAATCGCCGATTGCACCTGCGCTGCGGACATTCGCGCGTTGCCGCGCACCATGATCCGATCGATTCGCAGCACAGACGCATCCGACAGCGCCACGAACCCGCGGTAGGCCGCTGCCGCCACGAGCCCCGTCGCCAATGCGTACTTCGCGACGGGCCAGATCGCCGTCCGCACGACACCGCGGCGCCGCGACGGCTTCACGTGGGCGCGGTGAAAACGGCGGTCTGTCGGAATGGCCACCTGACTCATGACACTCGCTCCTCGGCGTGGGCGGATTCGCCATTGAGGATTCGCACGAGTGCTTCGGCGGTGCCACCAATCGAGCCAGCCCCAAGCGTAATCACCACGTCGCCGGCCTGAGCGATGCGGGCCAGAGCGGCAGGCAGATCGGAAATCGCCTTGACCAGATCCACCGGCGCGGTCGCCGCAGCGCGCACACGTTCAACCAGGGCCTCGATGGTGATGCCCGGGATCCTGTCCTCGCCCGCAGCGTAGATGTCTGTGAGCACTATGCGATCTGCGCCGGCCAAGGCCGGGCCAAAGGCATCGAGAAGCGCCTGAGTCCTGGTGTAGCGATGGGGCTGAAACGCCACCACGATGCGGCGCCCCAGCCCCTGCGCCGCCGCAAGGACCGCAGCAATTTCAGTGGGATGATGGCCATAGTCATCTACCACCAGAACACCGCGCGCTTCACCGCGTACTTCAAACCGCCGCTCCGCGCCACGGAACTCCGACAGGCCTGATGCGATTTGTTCAAACGTCAGCCCGAGTTCGAGCCCGACCGCGGTGGTCGCAAGCGCGTTGAGCAGGTTGTGACGCCCAGGTACCTGCAGCCGCAGCTGGCCCAGCACGCTCGTCGCTCCAGCACGGTCACGCCCGTGCACCGTGGCTGACACCGACAT